>NZ_JASPEP010000002.1:0-292609 GCF_031292835.1 Actinomyces stomatis | reverse complement strand
CCGTCATCGTGGTCTCGGCCTGAGTGGCGGGCGACGTCATCAGTGTGGAGTAGGTTCCGTGAGGGATCACCACCTCATTCCCCCCTAGTGTGATGCTTATCTCTTTGTTGGGGGAGGCATCCGCTTCGTTGGGTGTGGGTGTTCTGCTCACGATGCTTCTCTTCTCGGTGTCGACCATGGTCCTTGCCCTGTCAATCATTGTGCTCACTGCGTTGTGAATCCGCTCGCCGAGCCGTCCCGCCTTCTGGCTGAGTCGCGGCGAGCGGTGTTTGACCTGCGATGTTGCGAGTGGTCTAGGCGTCCTCGCTTCTGCTACAGTCATCCTACCAACGTCAGACATAAGACGTCAGACTTCAGGAGAGAATCAATGGCGATCACGACTCCGGCCGGCTCCAGCCGCCGGGACTTCATCAGGCTGACCGGCACCCTCGGAATGGCTGCCGGTCTGGCTGTCAGCCTTGCGGCCTGTGGCGGTAAGGCCAAGACTGCGGGCGGCGCAAAGGGCAGTGGCACGGCCACCGATCAGGAGGTCACCCACAAGGATGGTGTCATCACCGCAGGTATTTCCTATGAGCTGGGCACCAACGGCTATGACCCGATGACGACGTCCTCGGCTCTGACGGTTGCTGCCAACTGGCACACTCTCGAGGGGCTCACCGAGCTTCACCCGGCTACCCGAGAGGTCTATGCGGCTCTGGGTGCTGAGATGCCCAAGAAGGTGGATGACGCCACCTATGAGGTCGCGCTGCGTAAGGACGCGAAGTTCTCTGACGGTTCGGCCGTGACTGCCGACGACGTCGTCTTCTCCTTCAAGCGCGTGCTCGACCCGGCCAACAAGTCGTTGTACTCCCAGTTCCTGCCCTTCATCGACAAGGTGGAGGCCAAGGACGCCAACACGGTGACCATCAAGCTCAAGTACGCCTTCTCTCTGGTCGCGGAGCGTCTGAGTGTTGTCAAGATCGTCCCCAAGGCGATCGTTGAGGCGGACGCCAAGAAGTTCGACATGAACCCCACTGGAAGCGGCCCCTACAAGATGACCGACAACGGCGCCGCCAGCCAGAAGGTCGTCTTCGAGCGCAATGACAAGTACAACGGTCCTCGCCCGGCGCTGGCCAAGTCCATGACCTGGCAGGTCCTGCCCGACGACACGACCCGTACCAACGCGATGAGCTCTGGCTCTGTGCAGGCCATTGACGCCGTTCCGGCAGCCAACCTCTCGACGCTCAAGGAACCGGTCAAGGTTGCGGCGCAGCAGGGCTTCGGACTGCTCTTCGCCATGTTCAACAACACCACCTTCTCCAACGTGAAGGCGCGTCAAGCGGTGCTCTACGCGCTGGACTACGCCAAGATCTGCAACACCAGCATGGCTGGTCTGGCAACGCCGGCGACCTGCTTCGTCCAGGAGGGGCACCCCGCGTACAAGAAGGCCAAGACGGTCTACTCCTTGGATGCGACCAAGGCCAAGTCTCTCCTGGCGGAGGCCGGTATCAAGACCATCAACGTGCTGTGCACGGACCACGGCTGGTTCTCGGCTGTCAGGCCCGTTATCCGTGAGAACCTCGAGGCTCTGGGAGTGACGGTCAAGTACGACGAGAAGAAGTCCGCGGACACCTACTCCTTCATCGACTCCGCCCAAGGGGCGTGGGACGTGCTCATCGCTCCTGGGGACCCCTCGGTCTTCGGTAATGACGCGGACCTGCTCATGCGCTGGTGGTACAGCGGTGACGTATGGACCGAGACCCGGATGCACTGGAAGGGCTCGGAGAGCCAGGTTGCGGTCCAGGGGCTGCTCGATGAGGCGGTCAAGCTGGAGGGTGACAAGCAGATCGCCAAGTGGCAGGAGGTCTTCGACAAGATTTCCGAGGATGTTCCGCTCTACCCGATCTTCCACCGCAAGGCTCCGACGGCCTACGACTCGACGACGTTGGAGAACTTCAAGCCGATCTCGCTGACCGGCCTGTCCTTCGTGGGGACGGGGTCGTCCAAGTCCTGAGAGTCACGAGTGGGCGGTGCGGCATCCACGGAAGGTTGCTGCGCCGCCCGCGCCGTGCTCGTGGCGTCAGTGTGTCCGGGGTAAAAGCAACGGACTTGCAATCTGACATCAGACATCAGACAATTGGCGTGGCGGCTGGCCCTGCGGCTGCCGCGTCACCCAGCCGCCCTCCTAAGGCGGCAGGACGCTAACGCAAAGGAGCATTTCAGTGTCCAACCTCATCCGCCTGATCGGACGGCGCCTGGTCGCGCTGCCGATCATGGTGCTGGGCGTGACGCTGCTCGTCTTCATCGTCATGTCGTTCTCCTCGGCAGACCCGGCGCGTCTTGCGCTGGGTGAGTCGGCTACGCCAGACGCACTCGAGCAGTACCGAGTCGCCCACCATCTCAACGACCCTCTTCTCAAGCGATTCTGGGAGTACCTCCTGGGTCTGGTCCACGGTGACCTCGGCACCTCCTTCACAGGGGCCAAGATCTCCGACATGGTGGCCGCGGCCTTCCCGATCACGCTCCAGCTGACCTTCATCGGAATCTTCGTCGCCGTCATCGTGGCTACGATCCTGGGTATCATCGCGGCCCTCTACCGCGACAAGTGGCAGGACCAGGTCATCCGCGTCATCTCCATCGCCTGCCTGGCCACCCCGTCCTTCTGGCTGGCCCTGCTGCTCATTCAGTGGTTCTCCGACATTCCGGGGGGAACGGGGGCCTTCCCCGCACTGGTGTCCGAGTGGGTTCCCTTCAGCGAGGATCCCGGAACGTACCTCAACCAGATCTTCCTGCCGGCACTGGCCATTGCGGTGCCCAATGCCGGCTCGCTCACCCGCGTGGTGCGTACTGCCATGGTTGAGGAGCTCGACCGTGACTACGTGCGTACCGCCATCGGCGGCGGTATTCCCAAGAACGTCGTCGTGGCTCGCAACGTGCTGCGCAACGCGCTCATCACTCCGCTGACCGTGCTGGGACTGCGCATCGGCTACGCCATGGGAGGCGCCGTCGTCATCGAGATGATCTTCAACATCAAGGGAATGGGACAGCTCATCTTCCAGGGAATCACCCGTAATGACGTGAACATCGTCCAGGGGGTCTCCATCACGGTGGCACTGGCCTTCATCATCATCAACATTGTTGTTGACATGCTCTACGTCCTCGTCAACCCACGAATCAGGAGCATCTGATGCTGCACCGCTCCACACTGGATAAGGCCTCGCGGCCAGGGCTGCGCTTCCAGGGCTGGAAGGCGCTGCCTATCGGCTCGAAGATCGCCATCATCGTGCTGGGCCTCATTGCCCTGATCGCCATCCTGGCTCCCGTCGTCGCCCCCTACTCTCCTGGTGCCACCGGGTTGGCGGAGGCCAAGACGACTTCCTACATCGAGGGCGTCGGTGAGGTGACCGCCACCGATCCTGTCGTTGCCCCGTCCATGTCCCACCTGTTCGGTACGGACGGCACCGGCCGTGACATCTTCTCGCGCGCCGTCTACGGCGCCAGGGTCTCGCTGGTCGTGGGTCTGACGGCCACCGGGCTGGCACTTCTGGTGGCCTCGGTCCTGGGGGCAGTTGCCGCCACCTCCCGCAAGTGGGTCGCTGAGACTCTCATGCGCGTACTCGACGTCGTCATGTCCTTCCCCGGCATCGCCCTGGCGGCGGTCCTCGTCTCGGCCATGTCGACCCGCCTGCCGATGCTGCCGGTCATCATCGTCTCCATCGGCATCCTCTACATCCCACAGCTCACTCGTGTGGTGCGCGCCAACATCATCTCCCAGTTCGGGGAGGACTATGTGGCCGCCTCCAAGGTGATGGGCGCCCCGGTGCCATGGATCCTCCTCAAGCACGTGGCCCGCAACTGCATCGCCCCCATCATGGTCTTCGCGACCGTTCTGGTGGCCGACGCGATCGTTTTCGAGGCCTCGCTGTCCTTCATCGGTGCGGGCATCAAGTCCGTCAACACCCCGACCTGGGGCAACATGCTCTCCGAGGGCAAGGAGCTGCTCCTGTCGGGCCACTGGTGGCCGACCTTCTTCCCCGGCCTGCTCATCCTCATCACCACCCTGTGCCTCAACGTCCTGTCCGAGGGCCTGACCGATGCGATGGCCTCGCCTCGCATCAAGGCCAAGCCCGATGTCCAGGCCGATGAGGAGGCCATGGAGGCCCAGGAGACCCTGGACGCCTGGGATGACGCTGCCGAGGCGGTTGTCGCCAACGCCTCCGTCGCCGACGGGGAAGATGCCACGAACGGACTGAGCTCGCTGACCGGCGTCGTCGCTCCGGCGACAGAGGATGTTCCTCTGTCCGAGCGGCTCGGTGCCCTGCGGGTGGCCGAGCTCGCCCGGCGAGACCGCCTGGTCTACGAGGACACCGGCGAGGACCCGGTTCTGGAGGTCAAGAACCTCTCGATCGCCTTCCCCGAGCAGCACGGTGAGGTCAACATCGTCGATGGCGTCTCCTTCTCCGTGCGTCCTGGCGAGACCATGGGACTGGTGGGGGAGTCCGGCTGCGGCAAGTCCATCAGCTCGATGGCCGTCATGGGGCTGCTGCCGCCCTCGGCCCGGCTCTCCGGTGAAATCCTCTTCAAGGGGCGCAACATCCTTGAGATGACGCCGGCCGAGCACAACGCGCTACGCGGTCACGAGATGAGCATGGTCTACCAGGACGCTCTGTCCTCGCTGAACCCCTCGATGCTCATCCGTACCCAGATGGCCCAGCTGAGCGCGCGCGGAGGCACTCGTAGTGCCTCGGAGCTGCTTGAGCTGGTGGGGCTCGACCCCAAGCGCACGCTGCGCAGCTACCCGCACGAGCTCTCCGGCGGCCAGCGCCAGCGCGTCCTTATCGCCATGGCGCTGACCCGTGACCCCGCCCTGGTCCTGGCCGACGAGCCGACGACCGCCCTGGACGTGACCGTTCAGAAGCAGGTCATCGACCTGCTCAACGAGCTGCGTGAGAAGCTCGGCTTCGCGATGGTCTTCGTCTCGCACGACCTGGCCCTGGTGGCCAAGCTGGCACACCGGATCACCGTGATGTACGCGGGCCAGGTGGTTGAGCAGGCTCCCACCAGCGAGCTGCTGGCCAACCCCGTTCACGAGTACACCCGGGGACTTCTCGGGGCCGTGCTCTCCATCGAGGCCGGCTCCAAGCGGCTCCACCAGGTGCGAGGGGTTGTCCCCTCACCCAGCGAGTTCGTCAAGGGAGACCGGTTCGCGCCGCGATCGTCTCATCCGACGGTCGGCCTTGAGACCCGGCCCGTGCTCAAGCCCGTGCCGGGCACGACGGAGCACAGCTACGCCATCACCCCCGAGCTCGAGGCTCTGCTCGCGAAGGAGAAGCACTGATGTCGCCCAACACGTCTGCATCGTCCTCATGGAGCGAGGACCAGCCGGTCGTCGAGCTCAGGGACGTCAATGTCATCCACAAGTCCCGCACCGGAGGCCTGTTCAACCCGGACACGGTTCACGCGGTCAACAACGTCTCGCTGTCCGTGAAGCGAGGAGAGACGCTGGGGCTCGTGGGGGAGTCGGGCTGCGGCAAGTCCACCACCGCTCGGGTCATGGTGGGCCTGCAGCCGGTCACCTCCGGTGAGGTCATCTTCAAGGGCCGCCCGTTGGGGCGCTCGGCCTCGGACCGTCGCGAGCTGGGGCGCAGCATCTCGGTGGTCTTCCAGGACCCGGCCACGGCCCTCAACCCGCGCATGATCGTCCATGACGCGCTCATCGACCCGCTCAACGTCCACGGCGTCGGGTCTCCCAAGGAGCGTGAGGCCCGGGTGCGCGACCTGCTCCACCTGGTCGGGCTGCCGCCCAGCGCCCTCAACGTGCTGCCTCGGCAGATCTCCGGTGGACAGCGCCAGCGCGTTGCCATTGCCCGAGCGCTTGCTCTCGACCCGGACATCATCGTGGCCGACGAGCCCACCTCGGCCCTGGACGTCTCGGTGCGCGCCCAGGTGCTCAACCTCCTCCAGGACCTCAAGGCATCCTTGGGGCTGGGACTGGTGTTCATCAGTCACGACATCAACACGGTGCGCTACGTCTCGGACCGGATTGCCGTCATGTACTTCGGCAAGATCCTCGAGATCAACACCACTGAGGAGATCTTCAATAATCCTCAGGAGGAGTACACGCGCACTCTCCTGGCCGCAGTGCCCTCGCTGCTCGATGGCTGAGTAGGCAGCCTCCGGCCGCGGTCGGCGGTGCTGGCACCTCCTGGTGAGGGGCGGACCCGTATGGGGCCGCCCCTCACCTGTCCATCGGTTCCGTTCAAGGGGATATCTCGTTCCCCGTCGTTCTCCATGCGGCTGATGTTGGGGCAGGGGCAGCGGTGTGACAATTGCGAGAAATCGGTCCGTCAATCTCGTGTGAACTCTGATTGCGTGAGCATTGACTTTCGGGTCGCATGTCGTGTAGATTACTTTTATCGGCTCAGCGAGGAGTTGATAGCGGCATACGCAGCCGCCAACAAAGATGTTGATTGTGAAGGAGGGTCTCCTATGTATGTCACAGCGCCTTGGCGTGTGACCACGACGGCACGTCGCCAGTCCGTCGTGCGTGAGGGTCGGGGCCCGTCCTTGATTCACCTCTGACCTGCTGGTGAGAAACCGGGGTCTGTGTCAGGGAGGAGTGGGGCGCTGCATGCGACCCTCCGGTGCTGTCTCATCGCTGTGAAGCATGAGGCGATGAGAATTTCGAGGTGCGCTTGAGTCGCTGAGATCAAGTGCGCCTGAGATCAGACGCAATCTTGATGAGTCCAGCTCCCTACGTTGGGCGTGGAATTCCAGGAATTGCGATCCAAGTAATGATCGATAGGGACTTCTGTGCCCTTTTTAAGAAGCAGGTGACAAGTGATTGGGTCAGCATGTGCCGCATTGCGGCTTGACAAAGAAATCCTCGATTCTGAAACAGGAAGCATCTCCTGTGAGTTCCGGTCGAGGTCTGACGGTAACCTCTTCGCGCTGCGAGGAGCTGACGGGGCCGGTCTCGAGCTGCGCATCGTCGGATCGTCACTGGTGTACGAGGCGACGGTTCCGGGCAGGTGGAGCAAGCTGGAGGCTGAGGATGTGCGCTCGCTCGACGACGGGCGCTGGCACAGCGCCGTCGTCACCGTCGGCTCTGCCGGCACCCGTCTCTACCTCGACGGCTACCAGGTCTTCTGCGGTACCGCCACGGCCTTCCTCAAGGACCTTCCCGGGCTGACGCAGGCCGTCGTGGGACAGGGGGACAGCCCTGAGGTCGCCGCCTTCACAGTGCACCCCCGGGTACTGACGTCGAGAGAGGTCCTCGCCCTGTCCAGGCGCGCAGAGCCACTGGTCGAGGTCGCTGCGAACCGTCTGAGCCCTCACGACGTCGCCCGCTTCGCCGACGTTCAGCACGGATCCTTCTGGCTGCGCTTCCGGGTGCGGGGCCGGATGCAGCAAGGAGCCCTCCTCGCCGCCGGCGGACTCGGGCGCGAGCAGCTCACCGTGGCCGTGGGGCCCGAGGGGATCACCTACGCCGGAGTGAGCGCAACCGGAGAGCGCAGGGAGGTCAAGGCCACAGGCGCCTGGAGCGACGGTGGCTGGCACGAGGTCGTGGTCGCCGTGGGGCACGGCGCGGTCGACCTGTACGTCGACGGCTTCCGTGAAACGCACGCTCCTGGTGAGTTCTTCCTCGGAGGGGTCGAGGGACTCGATGAGATCGTCGTCGGACAGGACTGTGAGGGCGTGCGCCTGTCCGGAGAGGTTCAGCGAGCGGGGATTTACGACTACGCGCTCAGCGACGCGCAGATCAAGCGTCTGTACGAGGTGGAGCCGATTGAGACCGATGCCCTGTTCGACCGCGGCTACTGCGGCTCCGCCTCCTACCGGATCCCCTCCCTCCTGACGCTGTCCTCCGGCACCGTCCTGGCCGGTGCTGACCAGCGGGTCTCTAACGCCAACGACTCTCCCAACGACATCAACTTCGTCGTGCGCCGGTCCCTGGACGCAGGACGGAGCTGGGAGCCGATGAGCACCGTCATCGACTGCCCGGGAAGCGGGGAGGACGCTTCGTCAGTCATCGACTCCTGCATGGTCCAGGATCCGCACACAGGGCGGGTCCATGTCCTCATCGACCACTTCCCGGGAGGGATCGGTCAGCCCAACTGCTGGGCGTCGACAGGATTCGACGAGCAGGGAAGGCGGCTGCTGAGAGAGCTCGACGGCGGACGCTACGTCGTCGAGCCCGATGGTGCGGTCACGACGATCGAGGGTCAGGGCACCGAGTTCCGGGTGCTGGACGACGGCACGGTGCTCCGTGACGGCGACCCGGCGGGCAACATCGAGCTGGCCCCCGGGGCGGACCCTGCCGAGAGCCTCCTGGCCATCCCCACCAGCTACCTGCAGATCGCTCATTCCGACGACGACGGCGTCACGTGGAGCAAGCCGCGGGACCTCAACCCCCAGCTGAAACAACAGTGGATGAGGTTCCTGGGCACCTGCCCGGGTAACGGTATCGCCCTGAGGAACGGCCCTCACGCCGGACGCCTCATCGTTCCCCTCTACTTCAACAACGATCAGAACTGGCTGGCGATGTGCGCGACGGTCGCCTACTCCGACGACCACGGCGAGACCTGGCAGCTCGGTCACGGCCCCAACGAAGGGCGGCAGACCCCTGAGGGGGAGCTCGACCCGCAGACATTCGTGGATGAGACCTGGTCACTGCATGAGGCCGCAGTAGTGGAACGACAGGACGGCGTACTTCTGCTCTTCATGCGCAACCAGCACCCTCGTGGGCGGGTCGCCGTCAGCGAGTCCCACGACGCCGGACAGACCTGGGGGCCGATCCGCTTCGATGAGGAGCTTCCCGAGATCTGGTGCCAGCCCAATGCGATCAGCCTTCCCGCCCCCGAGGGGGAGGACCGCATCGTCTTCGCCAACGCCTCGCTCATGCTCCCGTTCCGTGGCTGCGGTGTCGTCCGACTCAGCCTCGACGGCGGACGCACATGGAAGCACTCGCGGACCTTCAACCCCGGTCACTACGTCTACCAGTGCATGTGCGTCCTACCCGACGGCAGGATCGGGATCCTCTGGGAGAACGAGTGCCAGGGGCTGTACTTCTCGCGCCTGCCCCTGAGCTGGTTCTCCGACGGCATTGAGACCGTCGCCCCCCGTCAAGCAGAGGAGCAGGACTCACTCTCATGACGATGAATCACCCGTCCGCCACACCTCACTCCACCACCCACCCGTCATTTCCCGTTCAAAGGAGAACTGTCATGACTCCCTCCACCTCAGTTTCGTCTCACTCGGCCTCCGCACTCAGTCGTCGCGGCTTCATGGTTCTGGGAGGCATCGGCATGTGCGGTGCGCTGGCCGCATGCGGCGGCAAGGACTCCGCCGACGACGAGGGGACCGGCCCCCTGCGCGGCACGGTCACGATGTGGTCCTCCTTCACCCAGGGGCCTCGTGCAGACTGGATGAAGAAGATGGCCGAGGAGTTCCACAAGAAGAATCCCGACGTCACCGTCAAGATCGAGCAGTTCTCCTGGTCGGAGTTCAACACGAAGTGGACCACCGGACTGACCGCAGGGCAGGTACCGGATATCTCCACGGCACTGCCCAACAACGTTGTGGAGATGATCAACTCCGAGGCGCTGGTGCCGCTGGACAAGGTCATCGACTCCATCGGTCGGGACCGGTTCCCCAAGCCGGCACTGGCCGAGGGGCAGTCGGACGGAAAGTCCTACTCCGTGCCCATCTACTCGCACGCCCAGGTGATGTGGTACCGCAAGGACGTGCTGAGCTCCAAGGGCCTGTCGGTCCCGACGACCTGGGAGGAGCTGGCCAAGGCGGCCAAGGCCGTCGGAAAGTCCGATAGCCTCTACGGTCTCTCAGTGCCCCTGGGAACGGGGGACATGCTGGGGGCTCGCTACCTCAACTTCTACGTCCGCTCCGCAGGCCAGAGGCTGCTCAAGGACGACGGGACGGCCAACCTCACCTCCGAGGCGGCCCTGAGCGGCATCAAGTACTGGACCGACCTGTACAAGTCGGTCTCCCCGGAGGGATCCCTGGATTACGCGGTCCTTGACCAGGCAACGCTCTTCTACCAGGGCAAGACCGCCTTCGACTTCAACTCCGGGTTCCACATCTCCGGAGTGGCGAAGGACAGCCCCAACCTGGTCGACTCCATTGCCGCGGCGCCTCTTCCCCGCATGAAGGCCTCCGACCCGGCGAACTACCCGGCCGAGGTGTCCAACGTGCCCCTGGTGGTGTGGGAGGCATCCAAGGTCAAGCGGGAGGCCAAGGCCTTCCTGGAGTTCCTGTTCACCAAGGACAAGTACATCGAGTTCCTGCACTCGGTCCCCGGCGGCATGCTGCCGGTCCTCAACGACATCTCGAAGGATCCGAGCTACGTGGGCAACGAGACCATCAAGAAGTACTCCGACTCCATCAAGGTGATCCAGGACCAGGTCGGCGTCGGGAGTGCCATCGGTATGGAGAAGGGCCCACTCGCTCAGGCAGGAGTCCTCACCAGCCAGGGGCTGATCGAGAAGATGTACCACTCGATCATCATCGACAAGACCGATATCGAGACCGCCGCCAAGGACTGCGAGAAGAAGCTCAACGACGCGTTCAAGGCCGCCGGAGCCAGTATCAAGTGACTCGGCGATGCGGTGGGGAGGGGACGTCCCCTCACCGCCCAGTCCGAAAGGTGAGCTCATGACTCGAATGAAGCGAATGAACTGGACGGGCGTCGTCTTTGTGGCGCCGTCAATATTCATTGTTCTTGCTCTGCTGATATACCCGGTCTTCTCAAGCATCTGGTACTCCTTCACTGACAAGCACCTCTTGCGCCACAGCTATCATGTGGTGGGTATATCCAACTACACCGACCTCCTCGCATCCTCCAGCTTCTGGAATGCGTTCGGGGTGTCGATCAAGTGGACAGCGGCGTCGATTATCGGCCAACTTGCTGTGGGATTGGTTCTGGCGCTGGCGCTGGATCGGGTGCCTCGGGGATCGGGACTGTTCCGTACGCTCCTCATTGTTCCCTGGGCGTTCCCGGCGATCATCACCGCATTCGCCTGGAAGTGGATCCTCAATGACGTATACGGGTTCCTGCCCAATCTTGTGACCACTCTTGGTCTCAGTGATAAGAACATGGCATTGCTGGGCAATCCCTCGACGACCTTCTGGGTGGCCTTGCTCATCAATATCTGGTTCGGCGCTCCGATGTTCATGGTGAACATCCTCTCTGCCCTGAAGACCATTCCCCAGGAGCAGTATGAGGCGGCAATGGTGGATGGTGCCTCCGGATGGCAGAGGTTCAGGTTCATTACGTTGACCCATATTCGAGAGGTCATCGGCCTGCTGGTCATCCTGCGTACCATCTGGGTCTTCAACAACTTTGACATGCTCTTCCTCCTGACGGGCGGAGGTCCGGGGGAGAGGACGACGACGCTACCTATCTTCGCCTACCAGGAGGGTTGGAATCTGCGGCAGCTCGGGGTCGCCTCCACTGTGACGATCCTGCTGCTCCTCTTCCTGCTGGTGCTGGCCTTTGGTGCCTTCAGGATGCTCAACCGCTGGGAAAAGGAAAGGGGCTAAATCATGCGACGTGCTGGTCGTGGTCCGTGGGGTACGGTGTGCGTTTACCTCATTCTCATCGTGGCTGCTTTTGTTGCAGTGTTCCCGCTCGTGTGGGTGGTCTCCTCATCCTTCAAGACCTCTCACGAGCTTGCGCAGAATCCGTTGCAGCTGTTCTCGACCTCGCCGACGCTCGAGCACTACCGCAAGGTGATTGAGGAGATCGGGTTCTTGACGAATCTCAAGAACTCGCTGCTGATCGCGGGCTGCTCGACTGTCATCGCCGTCCTGGTCTCGTTGCTGGGTGCCTATGGGATCGTGCGATTCTTCCCCCGTGTTGGCAAGCAGCTGACCAAGCTTCTCATCGGCACCTACATGTTCCCGCCGATCCTGCTCGCCATCCCGTACACCATCACCATGGTGAAGCTCGGCCTCATGAACAGCTACTTCGGGCTGATCATCGCCTACCTCTCGTTCTCGATCCCCTATGCGATCTGGATGCTCATCGGCTTCTTCCAGACGGTCCCTGTCGGGGTGGAGGAGGCGGCCGCCGTGGACGGTGCCAGTCGGTTCCGGGTGTTCTGGCAGATCTCGGTCCCCATCATCCTTCCGGGGATCGTGGCCACTGCCGTCTACACCTTCATCAATACCTTCAACGAGTTCCTCTACGCGCTCCTGTTCATCACCGAGTCGGACAGGATGCCCGTCGCAGTCGGCCTCTACTCTCTCCAGGGGTCGGAGGTTCTTGACTGGGGAGCCATGATGGCTGCTTCGGTGATCGTGATCGTCCCATCGGTCGTGTTCTTCATGGTCATTCAGAAGCACATCTCCGGAGGGCTCTCGGAGGGCTCCGTCAAGTAGCGCCTCCCGGAGCCGGTCCCCGGTCCGCCTCCTGTCGCTCCGGTGCCTGTGACGTGAGTGATCGCACGCTCACAGGCACCGGGGTGGCGCCAACCGGGAGCATCTGCAACAATACCTCGTGACGTCAGATGTCAGACGTCCGATATCCTTTCAATGAAGAGAGTCACCACATGGACAACCGTTTCACCGGCGTCATCCCGCCGGTCGTCACCCCTTTCACCGCCGAGGGCGAGGTTGATTTCGACAGCCTGGACAAGGTTGTTGAGCACCTCATCGCCGGCGGCGTCAATGGCCTGTTCGCCCTGGGGTCCTCCGGGGAGGTCGCCTATCTCACCGACGCCCAGCGCGACGCCGTCATCGAGCGAGTCGTCAAGACTGCGGCGGGGCGCGTCCCGGTGCTCGCCGGTGCCATTGACACCACCGCCCACCGGGTCATCGACCAGGCCCGGCGGGCGGCCGCCCTCGGCGCCGAGGCGATCGTGGCCACCTGCCCCTTCTACGCGCTCAACGACGCCGAGGAGATCAAGGCTCACTTCCGCGCCATCGCCGCGGCCATTGAGGTCCCCGTCTTCGCCTACGACGTTCCCGTGCGTCTTGGCGGCGCCAAGCTCGGTTGCGACCTGCTCGTCGAGCTGGGCAAGGAGGGCGTCCTGGCCGGCGTCAAGGACTCCTCCGGCAACGACGTGGCCTTCCGCAGGCTGGTCGCCGCCAATGAGGCCGCGGGCCACCCCCTGGCCCTTCTGACCGGCCACGAGTGCGTCGTCGACGGCATGCTCCTGCTGGGCGCCGACGGCCTCGTCCCCGGATACGGCAACGTGGACCCGGTCCGCTACGCCGAGATGTGGAAGGCGTCCCGCGAGGGCGCGTGGGACGAGGTGCGCCGCCTTCAGGACGAGGTCTGCGCCGGCTTCGAGATCGTCTTCGTGCCCCAGGGGCGCTCAGCCGACGCGACCGGTATCGGCGCCTTCAAGACCGCCATGGAAGCGATTGGAATCATCGCAACCAACGAGATGGCCTTTCCCGTCAAGGCGCTCGAGGGTGAGACCAAGGACCGGGTCCTGGAGATCGTCAAGGCCCAGGGCCTCATCTGACGCCCCGATGGCTGCATGCCCGGCGGCCGCGACGTCGGTCGGTGCGGGCATGCAGCCGCCATGGCAGCACCGAGGCCTCAAGCCTCGTTCCGCGCGGCCTCCTGCGGCCGCCCCTCATCCCTTCCCACTTCTTCCAACCCGGCGCGCCAGCGCCCAACGTCCCGTCGGAGAGCGTCATGAGCCAGGATGTCCTCCCATCCACCCCCCTCACTCCATCACCATCGCCGTCCGGCCAGCCTCCGCTTGTCGTCGGACTCGACCTGGGCGGCACCAAGATGGCCGCCGCACTGGTCGATGCCGGCGGAGCCCTGCAAGGACCGGTGAGCTCCTGCCCGACCCCGGCTCACGACGGTCCCGCCGCCATGCTCGACGCCATCAGCGGCCTAATCAAGAAGGTCGTCGAGGCGGGGACGCACCAGGAACCCGGCAAGGCTGCGCCGATCGCGGCGGTCGGGATCGGCACCGCCGGCGTCGTCGACGTCGAGCGTGGGACCATTCTGGCGTCCACTGACGCCATCACCGGGTGGGCCGGTACACAGGTCGCCGCCGGTGTTCAGGAACGGCTCGCCGCCCAGGGGCTGGGTGAGCTGCCGATCCACGTCGAGAACGACGTCGACGCCTACGCCGCCGGAGAGGCCTGGCTCGGCGCCGGTTCCGGGGCCGAGGTCGTTCTCATGGTGGCGGTGGGCACCGGTGTCGGAGGCGCCCTCGTCCTCGAGGGGCGGACCCGCAGAGGCGCCCATCACGTGGCCGGAGAGATCGGCCACGTCCCCGTTCCCGGGGCCCAGGGGGAGCCCTGCACCTGCGGCAGGACGGGGCACCTGGAGGGCATCACCGCAGGGCCGCAGATCCACCGCCGCTACCTGGCCAAGGGTGGAGACGCCGACGTCCCCGACGCCCGCGGGGTCGAGGAACGCGCCGCTGCGGGGGACGGCATCGCGGCAGAGGTCTACCGCGACTCGGCGGTCTGCCTGGGCAAGGCTCTGGCCGGCCTGGTCACCGTGATCGACCCGGACATCGTCGTCGTCTCCGGTGGCCTGGCCCGCGCCGGCGACCTGTGGTGGGAGCCCCTGCGACAGAGCTTCGCCGCAGAGATCATCGCCCCCCTGGCCCCCATCAAGATCCTTCCCGCCACCTTGGGGACCACCGCGCCGATCGTCGGTGCGGCTCGCGGTGCCCTAGCCCTGGCCAGCAGCAACGACAACCACCGCCCGTAGCCGCTGGGCTCCGGCGCCATCAGACAGGACACACCTATGACCGAGCAGTCACCTTCACAGTCGTCGACGCAGGCGCAGGCCACCACGGCGGGGAACCACCCCGTCCTGGAACGCCTCAAGGGAGGTCTCATCGCCTCCGCCCAGGCCTACCTGGGCGAGCCCATGCGCGACCCCCGCACCATGGACCAGGTGGCTCAGGCCTGCGTCGTCGGGGGTGCCGTTGGCATCCGCGCACAAGGGCTGGCGGACCTGGCCCTCATCTGCCAGCACGTCGACGTCCCCGTCATCGGTCTGTGGAAGGACGGACACGACGGCGTCTTCATCACCCCGACCCTCACCCACGCCATCGCTGTGGCCGCCACCGGCAGCCAGATCGTGGCGCTGGACGGCACACGGCGCCCCCGCCCCGACGGGCTGAGCCTGGCCCAGACCGTCGAGGGCCTCCGGCAGGCCCGCCCCGAGGTCCTCATCATGGCCGACTGCGGGTCCCTGGATGACGCCAAGGCCGCACAGGACGCAGGAGTGGACATCCTGGGGACCACCCTGGCCGGCTATACCGGGGAGCGTCCCAAGACCGACGGGCCCGACCTCGAGCTCGTCGACCAGGTCGCAGGTATCGCGGAGATCCCGCTGGTGGTCGAGGGACGGGTCCACACTCCCGCGCAGGCGGCCGCCGCCATGGAGCACGGCGCCTTCGCCGTCGTCGTGGGGACCGCCATCACCCACCCGACGACCATCACCTCGTGGTTCGCAAGGGCGCTGCCCGGCGCCCTGTGGAAGGGCTGAGCGGAAGGGCGGGAGGAAACGGCGTCGTTCCGCGACTTGCTCCGCATGTGACAGATGTGACTGCTGTGGCGCAAATGTGCGAATTGTTACTCGCTACCCAGCGCGACACTCCGGTCTGACCTGACAAACCCAAGGTTTTATGCGTAGCGTTGCCAGAAGTGGCACCACACAAGGGTGTCCGTCCACGATCGAGAGGGAAGACATGTCCGTCAACCGCACCGAGCTCATCGCCGCCATCGCCGAGAAGGCTGGCCTGACCAAGACCGACGCCGACGCCTTCCTGGGAGCCTTCCAGGATGTCCTCGTTGAGAACGTCGCCAAGGGTGAGGCCGTGAAGATCACCGGCCTCATGGGTATCGAGCGCGTCGAGCGTGCCGCACGCACTGGCCGCAACCCCCGTACCGGTGAGGAGATTCAGATCCCCGCCGGCTACGGTGTCAAGGTCACTGTCGGCTCCTCGCTGAAGAAGGCTGTCGCCGAGTGATACGTGGGGCCGTGCCCCTGACGTCCTGATTCCGGCCCGTTGCCGCCCCGTCGAGGTGCGGCAACGGGCCGGAATCGTGTCTGCAGCTCCCGTGCCGTCCCCAATCCACGTCATTGCGCTTTCCGTCCCTTCTGGCGTCGGACGCCCGAGTCGGCCGCTCTGCCACTGATGATGCCCGGCGCGGTTCTCCGGGAGGATGTCAGGATCGGTGATCTCCTCCTTCCGGTGGAGTGCTGAATAGGAGGAGGCTTTTACAGTGGAAACATGTCTGCTTCCACATTCGAGGTGAATGCGCCCGACGGCACAGGAACGGTTGCCGCACTGGCCGGGGCGTCCCCTGGTCCCGCCTCCGTTCCAGCACTTCAGATGATGGGACTGATCAAGGCCTTCGATCGCAAAGTTGCGGTGGATCGGCTGAGTCTCGACATCCCCGTATCCAGCTTCTACGGCATCGTCGGCCCCAACGGGGCGGGCAAGACGACCAGCCTGTCGATGGCCACCGGCCTGCTGCGCCCCGATGCCGGTCGGGTGCTGGTTCATGGCGTTGACGTGTGGGCGCAGCCGCAGCGGGCCAAGACCCTTCTGGGAGTCCTGCCCGACGGGCTGCGCACCTTTGATCGTCTCAACGGTCTGGAGCTCGTCACCTACTCCGGTCTGCTGCGCGGGCTCGATCGGGATGTCGTGGTGCCTCGGGCCACTGAGCTGGTCAAGGTGCTGGGGCTGTGGGACGCCGGGAAAACACTGGTCGCCGATTACTCGGCGGGCATGCGCAAGAAGATCCACCTGGCCTGCGCCATGGTGCACTCGCCCTCCATCCTGGTCCTGGATGAGCCCTTCGAGGCCGTCGACCCGATCTCGGCCCAGACGATCCAGGCGATTCTGCGCGACTACGCCGCCGGCGGCGGCACCGTGGTCATCTCCAGCCACGTCATGGCCACCGTGCAGCGCCTGTGCGACCACGTGGCCATCATCAATGCCGGCCGGGTCGTCGCTGCGGGGACGACTGAGCAGGTTGCGGCCGGTGGGGACCTCGAGCGCCGCTTCACCGAGCTGGTGGGGGGCCAGGTGCGAACGGAGGGACTGTCGTGGTTGCGACCCTCGTCAAGCTGAAGTGGCGCCTGACCCTCAACGCCCTGACCAAGAACACCTGGGCCATCATCGGAACCGTGCTCGGGGCCCTTTACGGGCTGGGGACGCTCGGCATGGTGCTGACCGGCGCCGTCGGGCTGGGGCTGCAGGCCGCCCCCGAAGACATCATGCTGGTTCTCGGGTCTCTCGGGGCGCTGCTGGTGGCCGGCTGGGCCGTAGTGCCGCTGCTCGTCACCGGGGTCGATTCCACCCTGGACCCCCGTGCCATGGCGGCCTGGACCGCTCCGTCAAGAGGGCTGGCGCTCGGCCTGCTGGCCGCCGGAGCCGTTGGGATCCCCGGCTGCCTGACGGCTGCTGTCTGCCTCATTCCGGTCCTCACCTGGCTGCTGGCGGGCCAGGTCCCGGCTGCGCTCCTGGCGCTGCTGTGCGCTCCGGCAGCCCTGGCCACCTGTGTCCTGCTGTCCCGGATCATTGTGACGGCCGCAGGCATCTCCTCCTCACGCCGCGGACGTGAAACGACGGCGATCATCGCCTTCGTCGCCTTCATCGTGGTGACGCAGGCACCGAATCTGATTCCCCGCTTCCTCGGGGACGATCCCGCCGACTTTCTTGAACGGCTCAGGGGCCTCGCCCAGGCCATGGGCCTGAGCCCCTTCGGGTGGGCCTTCGCCGCGCCCGGTCTCATGGCCACCGGGTCCGTGCTGCCGGCGCTGGCGCTGGCGATCGGCGCGTGGATCCTTCCCGTGTGCCTGCTGCCTCTGTGGCAGCGCGTGGTGAACAAGGTGATGAGCTCTCCTGGTACGTCGCACTCCCGGATGCGGGCCTATGCCGCCGGCGGTGCGGGCTCCGACGCACAGCATCAGGGCCTGCCTGACGTACTGCCGTGGGCCCGCAGGCTCAGCGCGGCCCTGCCCGCGCCCGCCGCCGCTGTGGCGGCCCGCAGCCTGCGCTACTGGCGCACTGATCCCAGGTACCTGGTTCAGTTCCTGTCCGTCCTGATCTTTCCCGTTGCGCTTGTGATGACTCCTGCTCTCAACTCCAACCGATTCGCCGCCAGTGCCAACGGCCAGCCGGTGGAAGCCAGTCTCGCCTTCGGGCAGGCACCGGCCGCGCTGCTGTTCATGGCACCCGCCCTGGCCGTCTTCATGGGGTGGGCGCTCCATGACGACCTCGGTATGGACTCCACCGCCCTGTGGAGTCATATCAGCGCCGGGATCCGTGGGGCCCACGACCGTCTGGGGCGGGTGGTCGGGGCGGCCGTCTGGCAGGTTCCTGCGCTGGTCGTCATCGATCTGCTCATGGTCGCGTGGACAGGACGATGGGAAGCGCTCCCCGCCGTCACCGGCGCCTGCCTGGCCCTCTACGGCTGCGCACTGGCCTGGTCCTGCCTCGCCAGTGTCCTGCTGCCCTACGAGACGCTCGCCCCCGGGGACAGCCCCATGCGCTCGCGGACCTCGGGGACGGCCCTCCTGGCCGCGCTCATTCAGATGGCGGCGATCCTGCTTCTCCTCGCCGTGTGCTCCCCGGTCCTGGGGGCGGCGGTCTACGGTGTCGTCCAGGGGATGCCGCTGTGGGGGTGGGTGGCGCTCGTCGCGGGGATCGTGTGGTGCGGTCTGCTGCTGTGGGGCGGAGTCGTCTTCGGTGGTCGGATGCTGGACCAGCGAGGACCTCAGGTTCTCACCACGATCCGCAGCTGGCCGGGACACTCCCAGCCGGTGTGATCGCGCTGGTCACATCAACACAGAGTGATTGATTCTGACGAGTCGGTGTAGGATTGCTCTAAAGTCGCTCAAGCATGTAGCGGCTCTCAGAGATCAGTACACTCAGTGCACCCAGTCGTTATGTCAGAGAGGACATCATCGTGCAGCTTGTCATTCTGGATTCCGCGCAGGCGATCGCGCAGCGGGCGGCCGACGAGATCGAGGCGCTGCTCAAGGACAAACCGGCAGCCGTGCTGGGGACCGCCACAGGCTCCTCGCCCCTGCCTCTGTACGACGAGCTCACCGCTCGCTGCTCCGCCGGACGCCTCAGCTTCGCGGAGGTCACCGGATTCATGCTCGACGAGTACGTCGGCCTGCCCGCCGGGCACCCGGAGCGCTACGCCACCTTCATGGAGACCAATCTGCGCTCGCGCGTCGATATGCGCCCCGGAGCCCTCCACGGCCCGGATGCGCTGAGCGAGGACCTCGAGGCCGCCTGCCGGGACTACGAGGCGCAGATGGCTGCGGCCGGATACTGCGACCTGCAGATCCTCGGCATCGGCTCCGACGGGCACATCGGATTCAACGAGCCCGGAGGCGCCCTCGACTCGCGCACGCACCTCGGTGAGCTCCATGAGCAGACCCGCCGGGACAACGCCCGTTTCTTCGACGGTGACGTCGACGCCGTGCCCACCCAGTGCATCACCCAGGGGCTGGCCACCATCATGGAGGCCCGCAAGCTGGTCCTCATCGCCACCGGCGAGGGCAAGGCCGAAGCCATCGCCCAGCTCGTCGAGGGCGAGGTGAGCCCCCAGTGGCCGGCGACCGTCATGCAGCGCCACGACGACGCCCTCGTGCTGGTCGATCCCGCGGCCGCCAGCCGGCTCACATCGAAGCACTGACGAGGGCGTCGGGCTCTCCTCAGGCGAGAGCCTGCCCACAGGGGCGGGGCGGGCCACTGCCGGTGAGCACTGTCCGACCTACACTGGGCGGCATGACAGACGTCCTCGCCAGTGCCGATCCCGGATCGCCCGGAGCCCCGACCGACCCGGCCGCCGAGCCCACCCAGGGCGTCGGTACGGCTGTCCTGGAACGCGAGGAGCTCCAGTCGACCGACGACGGCGACGCCGACCGCTTCGCCCACTACGTCCGCAAGGACAAGATCGCCGCGGCCGCTGTCACCGGGCGTCCCGTTGTCGCCCTGTGCGGCAAGGTGTGGACGCCCGGGCGCGACCCGTCGAAGTACCCGGTGTGCCCCACCTGCAAGTCCATCTACGAGGAGATGCGCGGCGGGGAGGGCTCCGGCGACGGCAAGGGGCCACGCTTCCCCCGCTTCCCGTTCGGGCGAGGCGGTCGGTGAACGCCGCCCGCGGCGGCCAGGCGATCCACTCCACCCCGACACGAGTCTCGACGTCGGCGGCCCAGAACCTCTCCCCGGCTTACCCGCGCCGCGCCGCCTGGGGGACAGCCGGTTCGCTGCGAGCCTGGCAGGCCGCCGCACTGGGCCAGTACCTGGAGACGATGCCTCAGGACTTCCTGGCGGTGGCCACTCCCGGGGCCGGTAAGACGACCTTCGCGCTGCGAGTGGCTACCGAGCTGCTCAGCTCCGGGGACGTCCACAAGGTGACGATCGTCTGCCCCACCGAGCACCTCAAGTACCAGTGGGCCGAGGCCGCCGCCAGGGTCGGCATCCATATCGACCCCTCCTACTCCAACTCCCAAGGAGCACTCGGCTCGCGCTTCGACGGCGTCGCTCTGACCTACGCCCAGGTGGCCGCCAACGCCAACCTGCACCGTGCCCGCACAGACCAGGCCCGCACCCTGGTCATCCTCGACGAGATCCACCACGGGGGAGACGCCCTGAGCTGGGGCGACGCGATCCGTGAGGCCTTCACCCCGGCACGGAGACGACTGGCCCTGACCGGAACGCCCTTCCGCTCCGACACCTCCCCGATCCCGTTCGTGCGGTACAAGGAGGACGCCTCCGGGGCGAAGCGCTCCCAGGCGGACTACTCCTACGGCTACTCCGACGCGCTACGCGACGGAGTCGTGCGCCCGGTGATGTTCATGTCCTACTCGGGGCAGATGCGGTGGCGCACCAAGGCCGGCGATGAGGTCGCGGCGCGCCTGGGCGAGCCCCTCACCAAGGACCTGGAGTCCCAGGCCTGGCGCACCGCGCTCGACCCGGCGGGGGAGTGGATCCCCGCGGTCCTGGCCGCCGCCGACCAGCGCCTGACCGAGGTGCGCCGCCAGGTCCCCGACGCCGGGGCCCTCGTCATCGCCTCCGACCAGGCCAAGGCACGCGCCTACGCCAAGCAGCTGCGCGCCATCACCGGCGAGGCCCCCACCGTGGTCCTCTCCGACGACAACGGCGCCTCCAGCCGCATCGAGGCCTTCTCCGCCTCCACGGACCGCTGGCTGGTGGCCGTGCGCATGGTCTCCGAGGGGGTGGATGTGCCCCGCCTGGCCGTGGGCGTCTACGCCACCTCCACCTCCACCCCGCTCTTCTTCGCCCAGGCGGTGGGCCGCTTCGTGCGCTCGCGGGCCCGGGGGGAGACCGCCTCGGTGTTCCTCCCGTCGGTCACGCCCCTGCTGGCCCTGGCCGGGGAGATGGAGGTGGCCCGCGACCACGTCCTGAGCCGACCCGACGCGGCGGCGCAGGAGGACTCCCTGTTCAGCCCCGAGGACCGGCTGCTCGCAGAGGTCAACAGGACTGAGAACGCCTCGGCCGAGCTGCTGCCCGGCTTCGAGGCCATGGACAGCCAGGCCGAGTTCGACCGCGTGCTCTTCGACGGCGGCGAGTTCGGCACCGGCGCCATGGTGGGCAGCATCGAGGAGCAGGAGTACCTGGGACTGCCGGGCCTGCTGGAGCCCGAGCAGGTGACCGCCCTGCTGCGCCAGCGCCAGGACAAGCAGATCGCCTCCCAGAAGAAGCAGGCCGCAGCCGAGGCGCAGAGGCGGAAGAACTCAGGCGTCGACGACGCCCGGCGCCGGGCAGCGGCCCGTAAGGAGCTCTCCCAGCTGGTGGCCGCCTGGGCCCGCCGGTCGAGCCAGCCCCACGGCGTCGTCCACAACGAGCTCCGACGCGTGTGCGGGGGACCGGAGGTCGCGGCGGCCTCCACCGAGGAGATCGAGAAGCGCATCCAGACCCTGCGGCGCTGGTTCGTCGGCAAGCGCTGACAAGCAGCGCTGACCAGGGGCCGGAGGCGCCTCTGCCGCCGGTCAGCGTCGGGTGGCGCCTCGCCCGTCGAGGTCGACGTGGCGGGTCGGCAGTGCCGACTCACCGTCACTCAGACGCCAGGCGTCATAGGGGAGCTCGACGCGGGAAGCCCGGTGCCGCTCCGCCGCCGCGTTCAAGGCCTCCTTGCCGCGGTGCTCCTCGATGATCCGGCCCTCATCGACCAGGAGCACCTGAAGCGGCCGGGCGCCGGCCTGGCTCAACGCCGACAGTCCCTGGTCCTGCGAGCTGGAGGAGACCACCAGCTCCTCGGCGGCTGTGCCCTCGGAGGTGAGGGTGCGGCCGGCCCACTTGCGACCACCCACAGTGGACTTGCCGCCAGAGGAGAACTTGGCGACCTCCTCCATAGTGCCATCGGCACCCTCGCGCTCCACCAGCTTGTAGACGAGCGCCGCGGTCGGGCGCCCCGAGCCCGTGACGAGCTTCGTGCCCACGCCGTAGGAGTCCACGGGGGCCGCCCCCAGTGCCGCGATGGCGTG
Source organism: Actinomyces stomatis (assembly GCF_031292835.1). Classification (NCBI taxonomy): domain Bacteria; kingdom Bacillati; phylum Actinomycetota; class Actinomycetes; order Actinomycetales; family Actinomycetaceae; genus Actinomyces; species Actinomyces stomatis. The sequence continues at coordinate 270,147 of NZ_JASPEP010000002.1, read as the reverse complement.
CTCGTCGAGGTCGTTGGTGACGGTGATCCTCGTCGACGTCGCACCCAGGGCGTCGAGCTGGGCGCGCACCTTGAACGCCTCGGCCACCAGGTCGCCGGAGTCGAGGCGTACCGCCCCGAGCTCGCCACCGGCGGCGCGGGCCGCCTTGACCGCCCGCTCCACGCCGGTGGCGATGTCATAGGTGTCCACCAGGATCGTGGTGCTCGGTCCAAGACTGGCCACCTGCGCGGCGAAGGCATCCTCCTCCGTGTCGTGCAGGAGGGTGAAGGAGTGCGCCGAGGTCCCCACCGTGGGGATGCCGTAGAGGAGCCCCGCCTCCAGGTTGCTCGTTCCCACGAAACCGCCGACGACCGAGGCCCTGGCCGCGGCGACGGCCGCCTGCTCATGGGCTCGGCGCGCCCCGAAGTCCACGCAGGGGCGCCCGTGGGCGGCGATGGTCATACGGGAGGCGGCTGCAGCGACGGCGCAGTCGTAGTTGTAGATCGACAGGGCGAGGGTCTCCAGGATGCAGGCCTCGGCGAATGTGCCCTCCACGGTCAGCAGCGGGGAACCGGCGAAGTAGCACTCGCCCTCGGCGTAGCCGCGGATCGTCCCGGTGAAGCGGTAGCCGCGCAGGAAGTCCAGGGTCTCGTCGTTGACGACCCCGGTGCGGTGCAGGAAATCGATCTGGGAGGGGGTGAATGTGAAGGCCGCGATGGCGTCCAGCAGTCGGCCGGTGCCCGCGACGACACCGAAGCGGCGCGACCCGGGGAGCCTGCGGCCGAAGAGCTCGAAGACGCTGCGCCGTGAGGCGGCCCCCGATGCCAGTGCTCCCTGCAGCATCGTGAGCTCGTACATGTCGGTCAGCAGTGAGGTCGAGGCCGTGGACACGTCCATGGAGGCGGCGGTGGATTCGGCAGTGGGCATGTAGCTGTTCACGGGCACAACCTATCGCGGCTCACCGCTACCCTGGTGGCATGAGCGCCTCGTTGCCCGTTGCGGAACCGGAGACCCTGGAGGAGTCGCGTGTCCGTGCCCAGCGCCTGTGGTGCACTGTGGTCCACGACGATCCGATCAACACGATGAGCTATGTGACCTGGGTGTTCCACTCCTACTTCGGCTTCTCGCTGCCTGTGGCCGAGGCCCGGATGATGCAGGTGCACACCGCCGGCCGCGCCGTGGTCTCCCGGGGGGCCCGCGAGCGCATGGAGGTCGATGTCACGGCGATGCACGGCTACGGCCTGCGCGCCACCATCGAGCTCATGGGTGACGACGGTGACGCCTCCGCCGACGGCTCCTCAGGAGGGCGGTGATGCGAGCCTTCCGCCGAGTCCCCGAGGGGCTGGCCTGCGGTCTTGACGACTGGGAGCGCGAGCTCCTCGCCAGGCTGGCCCTTGAGGTCCGGGCGCTTCTCCAGGCGGATGCTCCTCCCGTCGAGGGCACCGGAGAGTCTGAGACCTCGTCGTCGTCCCGTCCCGACCCGGTACGCCCGGGGGAGAGCGAGCGGGATCGGGAGGTCCTGGAGGCTCTGGACTTCGACCTCGATCCGCCGACCAATCACGTTCACGCCGGTCGACCGGACGCGGACCCCGTCATCGCCGTCCTGCTTCCGCAGGCCTCGGAGGATCCCATCACCTCGATGGAGGTCAGCAGCCTGACTCGTGCGCGTCTGCGGGGTGACAAGGTCGACCGCCTGGTGCGTCTGGCCGCCGAGCTGCGGGCGCCGTCGGGCCCCGGGGAAACGGTGCTCGTGGCCTCGGGCCAGGAGTCCGACTGGCTGGGGGCGATCAATGACATCCGGCTCGTGCTGGCCCAGCGCCTGGGCATCGAGTCGGCTCAGGACGCCGAGCACGTTCACGCAGTTGCCTTCCAGGAGGCCCCCGAGGAGGAGACGGATCGCGAGCAGTGGTACCGGGGGACGGCGCTCGTCTACGACATGGTCACCTGGTGGCAGGAATCACTGGTATCCGCGCTGTTCGGGGGCACAGGGCCCGCATAGTCTCGCGGTGTGAATGATGCTCCGATCGGGATGTTCGACTCTGGGGTCGGTGGCCTCACCGTCACCCGTTCTGTCCTCGACCAGCTGCCCCATGAGCAGGTGCTGTACATCGGGGACACCGCCAACAGTCCCTACGGTCCTCGAGACATCGCCGAGGTCCGATCCCTGGCTCTGAGCATCATGGACGAGCTCGTGGACCGCGGGGTCAAACTGCTCGTCATCGCCTGCAACACCGCTTCGGCGGCCGTCCTGCACGATGCGCGTGAGCGCTACACCCTGGGGCGGGGCGTCCCGGTCATCGAGGTCATCCACCCGGCGGCACGCACCGCGGCCCGAGTGACCCGCAACGGCAGGGTGGGCCTGATCGCCACCCGTGGGACGGTCGATTCGCGCGCCTATGACGACGCGCTTCAGGCCGTTCCCGGCGTCGAGCTCGTCTCACAGGCGTGCCCGCGTTTCGTCGAGCTGGCCGAGCGGGGGGTGACCACCGGCCCCGAGGTCCTCGACGTCGCCGAGGAGTACCTGGCCCCCATCAAGGCCGCCGACGTGGATACCCTCATCCTCGGCTGCACCCACTACCCCCTGCTGGTGGGGCCGATCTCCTACGTCATGGGGGAGGACGTGGCCCTGGTGACCTCCTCGGACGAGACCGCCAAGGACGTCTACCGGGCACTGGCCGGAAAGAACCTTCTGCGTGGGCCCGATGCCCCCGAGCCACGCCATGACTTCGCCTCCACCGGCGACCCGGAGGCCTTCTCCGTCCTGGCCAGGCGGTTCCTCGGACCCGAGGTCACCGCCGTTGAGCATGTCGCCTTCACCTCTGAGGCAGCTGGCGCCCCTGCCGAGCTGCCCCAGCCTCCCTCACCTCCCCTCGCCCATCAAGGAACTGCATGAGACTCACGATTATCGGCTGCTCGGGATCCATGTCCGGTCCCCAGTCCTCGGCCTCCTCCTACCTGGTGCAGGCCGACGGAGTCGACGCCGACGGCGCGCCTCGCACCTACTCGATCGTGCTGGACCTCGGACCGGGATCGATGGGGCAGCTGCTGCGCCACCTCGATCCCGCCGAGCTCGACGCCATTGCAATCTCCCACTGTCACGCCGATCACATGGTCGACCTGGTCGGCATGCACGTCTACCGGCGCTGGCTGCCCACCGGGGCGCTCGGGCCGGTCGCCTGCCTGGGGCCCTCGGAGCTGTTGGAGCGCCTCCAGGGGGTTGACGGCGTCCCGCCGAGTGAGCGCTACGCCACGGAGTTCGGTTTCGTCACCGCCGTGCCCGGCAGGTCCTACAGCGTGGGTCCCCTGGTGATCTCCCCCTTCGAGGCGCTTCACCCCGTGGAGGCCTACGGCTACCGGATCGAGGGCCCCAGTGAGGAGGACCCCTCCCGGCAGGTCAGCCTGGCCTTCACCGGGGACACGGACTCCTGCCAGGGGATGAGCGACATGGCTCAGGGAGTGGACCTCCTCCTGGCCGAGGCGGCCTTCGTCGAGGGGCGCGACACCGTGGGCGGCATGCACATGACGGGGCGCCGCGCCGGTGAGCTCGCAGCCCAGGCCGGCGCAGGGCACCTGGTCCTCACCCACATCCAGCCCTGGACGGATCCGGCCGTGCCCCTCAAGGAGGCCGCAGCCGTCTACTCCGGTCCGTTGGAGGCGGCGACGGCGGACGCCGTCTGGGAGCTGTGAGCGCTGACGGGCACGATCGCCCCACCCAACGGCGAACGGTCTCCTTCACCCCGGCTCTTCCCGATGGGGTGGACTGTCCCTGGACCCGTGGCAGACGGACACGCTGGTGGTTGGTGGTTCCCGCGGACCTGGCGGCGGTGGCGCTCGTGGCCCTGTTCGGCGCCGCCTCCACCCGTAGCCTGGGGCAGGTACCCGCCTCCTTGTGGCAGGCGGGTACGGCCCTCGTCATCGCCTGGGGCGTGACCTGGCTCCTGCGACGCTCTCACCCCGATCATCTGGAGATGGCGCTGCCCGAGGGGCTCATCGTCGTGGGGACCAGCTGGGTGGTCTGGATCGCGTTACGCCATGTGGCATCGGCTTTCGACGACGTGTCCGCCATGGCCTCCTGGGCGGTGATGACCGGGGCCTTCCTCCTGGTGTTCCTGGGAGGATGGAGGTGGCTCTACGGCTACGTGCGCGCCCACGACTCCCTGACCCCCAAGCCTGTGGCGCGTCGCCTCGCCGAGCAGGAGCAGGACGGGAACTAGCCTCGCGGCCGGCGGCTCCGACTCCTCTCGGCACCAGGGCACTGCCTTTATGGGATGACAACCCGGCTATTCGTACCTTTGCGCCATGCACCACTGCTCCAGCCGGCGTCGACCGCATCAGTGGGTCGGCGTCCTGATCGCCGTCACCCTCTTTCTGGGAGGAGCGGTGGGCGGGTCCGTCGTCTACGTCCACAGGCACGAGGGGCGGGCTCCGCGCGGAACCATCCTCATGGGGCAGGACGTGTCCGGAATGGACCGGCCGACCTTGACCGCGCTCGTGCTTCAGAAGGCCGCATCGGCGTCACTGACGCTGACCGTTGAGGGCACGCCCACCACCGTTCCGCTCTCCCAGATCGCCCAGATCGATGCCCGGGCCACCGTGGAGGCCGCCGTGTCCGGAGCGGGGTCACTGACGACTCACCTGCACGGTATTGTGGGGACACGGGAGGTGGCGGTGCGGTACACGATCAACAAGGAGGCCCGTGCCGCGTTAGCGTCCCGGCTGAGCAGCACGCTGCGCAATCACGTCGTCGAGCCGACAGTGACCTGGAACGAGGGCAGTGGCGGCTTCACCGCCTCACCGGGGAAATCAGGCGACGCCATCGACCCCAGTGACCTCGACTCGGCTCTCGACGTCGCCGCACGAGAGCTGGCGGACCATGCCGCGCCGGTATCGATCCGCCGGACCGATCCCACGGTGAGCGCCCAGGAGGCGGCCTCGGTCGCGCAATCGGCAACCGCGCTGCTGGACGCCGAGCTCTCAGTGGCGGTCGACGGCACAGCGCACACGGCCTCCAAGGCTCAGAAGGCCTCATGGATCGACTTCCCCGTCAAAGAGGGCCGCATCGTGCCGACGGTCTCGCAGGAGAAGATCAAGGCCTGGGTGTCCTCGCTGAGCACGCAGGCGGAGCGGAAACCGGTCAACGCCATCAACGACGTCGACTCAGCCGGCACGGTGCTCCAGCTCGCCCGCCCGGGCAAGTCCGGAAGGAAGGCCGGCAACGTCGAGCCGGTGACGGCAGCGCTTGTCCAAGGGCTCGGTCAGGGCCGGAGCGTCAGCCAGCAGATCAGCTGGAACGAGGTGCCTCACTCCACCGAGAGCAGAGTGGTGCCCAACGGGCCGGAGCGCTTCGCCTACCAGGCCAAGGCGGGGGAGAAGTGGGTCGATGTCAACCTCACCGACTCGACGCTGACCGCCTATGAGGGCCAGCAGGTCGTCTATGGGCCGATCCTCATCAACCACGGCGGTGTCGGGCACGAGACCATCACCGGCACCTACAAGATCTATCTGCGCTACCAGGCGCAGGACATGGGGTGCACTCCCGAGTGGCCCTACTGCGAACGAGGGGTTCCCTGGGTGAGCTACTGGCACAACAGCTACGCCCTCCACGGCGCCCCCTGGGTCAAGGAGTTCGGCATCGGGACGGACGAGTCCTCGCACGGTTGCATCAACATCCCGGTCGCGGACGCCCAGGCTATCTGGCAGTGGTCCGAGATCGGCACCACTGTGGTGACTCACTACTGACGGCACTTCACTGACGGCGCCCTCGCGGGCTCAGCCGGCCAGGACGTCGGCCAGGACCGGCGCCAGGGCACGGAATGCCTGCCCCCGGTGGGAGATGGCGTGCTTGTCCTCAGGCGCCATCTGCGCGGTGGTGCGGCCCCGACCGTCCGGCTCATCCTCCTGGACGGGCACGAAGATCGGGTCGTAGCCGAAGCCCCCCTCGCCCAGAGGGGAGCGGGTCAGGCGCCCCTCCATGGAGCGCTCGATGGTGGTGACCTGCTCCGCCTGCCCGCCGGAGGCCGGCTGGACCAGGACCGCGGCACAGGTGAAGCGCGCCGTGCGATGCGGGTCGGCGACGTCGGCCAGCTGGTCCAGGAGCAGCTGAAGGTTCGCGGTGTCGTCACCGTGCCGGCCGCTCCAGCGCGCCGAGAAGATCCCCGGTGCGCCGCCCAGGACGTCGACGCACAGGCCCGAGTCGTCGGCGACCGCGGGCAGGCCCGTGGCCCGGGCCAGTGCCCGGGCCTTGAGCAGCGCGTTGTCAGCGAAGGACAGGCCGTCCTCCACCGGCTCGGGTGCCTTGAGGGAGGCGGCCGAGATGATGGAGCCGGGATCCAGCCCCGGTACGAGCGGCGTCAGGATCTGCCTCAGCTCGGCCAGCTTGCCGGCGTTGTGGGTGGCCAGGACGAGGCGGGCGCCAGCAGGCACCTGGACCCGGTCCGTGAGCGGGGCGGCGCCGTCGGCGTCTGACGAGGCACTCACGGCTCAGGCCTCCGTGGGCTGGGACGAGGACTGCGAGGAGGACACGGTGAAGGGCTCACCGCTGGGGCCGGCCAGGGCTCGGCGCTGGAGCTCTGCCAGGCGGCTGTTGCCGGCGGCGGCCAGGTCGAGTAGCTCTCCCAGCTCGGAGCGGTCAAAGGGGGCGTGCTCGGCGGTCCCCTGGACCTCGATGAAGCGGCCGTCCCCGGTCTGGACGACATTCATATCGGTCTGGGCTCGCACGTCCTCCTCATAGGGCAGGTCGAGGCAGGGAACGCCGTCGATGATTCCCACCGAGATGGCCGACAGGGAGTCGGAGAGCACCGGCTTGCCGGGGCGGGCCTTGATGAGGCCGTGCTGCGTGCCCCAGGCGACAGCATCTGCCAGGGCCACGTAGGCGCCGGTGATCGCCGCGGTGCGGGTACCGCCGTCGGCCTGCAGCACATCGCAGTCCAGAGCGATCGTGTTCTCACCCAGTGCGGCGACGTCGATGATGCCGCGCAGGCTGCGGCCGATGAGGCGGGAGATCTCGTGGGTGCGGCCTCCGACTTTGCCCCGCACGGACTCCCTGCCGGAGCGTTCCGACCCGGCCCGGGGGAGCATGGCGTACTCGGCGGTCACCCAGCCCTCGCCACTGCCCTTGCGCCAGCGCGGAACGCCCTCGGTGAAGGAGGCGGCGCACAGGACTCGGGTGCGTCCGAAGGTCACCAGGACCGATCCCTCGGCGTGGTCGAGCCAGTGGCGGGTCATGGTCACGGGGCGCAGCTCGTCGACGGCGCGGCCGTCCTTGCGGGCGAAGGGGGCAGTTGTCATGGGCTCAGGCTACCCGGCGGCCATCGAGCCTCGGGTCGGCTCCGTACCTCGGGATGCTCGATGCCTGTAGTCCGCGACGGCGGTCAGGCGGTAGCGTTCGTTGCGATACCTGCTTCCGGCCGGGAGCCGACGTAGACACCGAGGAGAACACCTATGACCTATGTCAACATCACCGCACTGACTTTTCCCGAGGGCGCCCAGGCCGAGATCGAGAAGCGCTTCGCCGCACGGAAGCGAGGCGTTGACGCCTCGCAGGGCTTTCAGGGCTTCGAGCTGTTGCGTCCGCTGGTCGGAGAGGACCGCTACTTCGTGGTGACCCGGTGGGACAGGCGCGAGGACTACGAGCGCTGGAGTGCGGCGCGGCCCGCCGGCGGGCACGAGGACGACAAGCGCCGGGGCATGAGCGTGGAGATCCTCGGTTTCGAGGTCGTCCAGCACGAGGAGTGACTCAGGACGCCGGGGTGGGCGCCGTGACGAAGACCGACTCCGGCACGCCGCACCGGGCGTAGACGAGCTGACAGGAGTGGCAGGGGCCGAATGCCTTGGTCGGGGTCTGGATCTTCACCCGGGTGACGGTCTCGGGGAGGCGCTCGACGCCGAACTCGGCGGCGCTCTGCTCAAGCAGCTTGTAAGCGGCATCGACCTGGTAGGACCACTGCGCGAACGTCCCGCCGCCGCGGATGGCGTGATCGAGCCAGGCCTCGTACCAGGAGATGAAGCTCGGGGCCACGCGGGTGAAGCCATCGTCGCAGGCCCGTGAGTCCAGCCAGACGCTGCCGTCGTAGGGGCTCATGCGCCACTCGGCGCCGCAACCGGCATCGGCCAGGTGGATGCCTCCGTCGTCGGCCGGGTAGATGTCCAGCCCGTAGCCGGGGCCGGCGCCCGAGCCCGCGATGGTGCTGAGGAACCAGCGCAGGTCCTCCGGCAGCGAGAGTCCTGAAGGGAGGCTCGGCGGCCCCAGCCGCATGCCGTGGTGGCGGCCGCCGAGCCAGCCGGCCTCGCTGCCAGGATCGTACGAGGTCGCGGCGATGAGGTTGAGGGTGTGCTGAAGCCCTTCCCTGGTGAGGGGCGGAGCGGGCTCCAAGGGCATGAGCACCGACCACTCCCGGAGCATGCGGTGGCCGCCGGGCTCGGGCGGAATCGCGTCCAAGACGCTGCGTCCAGCGGGCCAGTCGGCGCCGGCGAGCTTGAGCTCGGTGATCGAGTGGGGGCCGATGGCCGCGTAGCAGCCCAGTGCCACTGCCTCATTGGAGCGAGTGGCGGGAATCAAGGGGCTGGCGAGTACCCGGTCGGTCAGGGCACGGGGGCCACCCAGCCGCTGGCGGTAGGCCTCCACCTCCTCAATCGGCATATTCATGCTGCGGTCGAGGTGGCCGGTGGTCACCCGGTAGCGTCTGCCTCCCACCGTGGCCTCGAACTGCTCGACGTCGGGATTGTCAGAGTCGATGAGGTCCGGGCGGCCGATTCCGGTCAGGAGGACGGGGCCGAAGGCGCAGGCCCAGTTGCATCCGGCGGCGACAACCGACTCCAGCTGACTGGAGCCGTAGCCGCTGGCCGTCACCAGGACCCGTCTGCTCCCGAAGGCGCCTCCACTGATCTGAAGGAAGATGAACGTGCCGTACGGCTTGTGGTCCTGAATCTCGTCAATGAAGCACTCGATCGTGGGAAGGCCCTCGCCCAACCGGACCGTCTGAACGCCTTCGATGACCTCGGTCGTGGCCCCTCGGAAGTGTCTGGCGATCGTCTGCGCCAGCACGACGTCGAAGGCGGGTGGCCCCTGATTGAAGGAGTTCTCTTTCATCGATGCCTCGGATCAGGTCGGCGGAAGGGACAGGTGTCGGAGCAGACGAAGAAGACAAGGCCGCCTGTCAGAGAAGGGAGCCCCTCTTGGTGCTGGGAACTGAAATCTGTACACCTGGGCAGCATCAATCCGAACAACTGGCTACCCCTGCTCGCCTTCCGCAAGCGTCTCATCGCGGGTGAGGTTGCTCCGGAGTCGAGCACGGCTAGCGTAGCGCCTACGTCAGAAGCAAGCGAGACCACTGCAGCCCGCGGTATCCGCAAGGCGGCCTGCCGTCCGATCGGCGCGGCGAAGACGCAGCAGATCCTCGACCTGGAGCCCACCGGCATGTCCGCCCGAGCGATCGCTAGGCAGGTCGGCATGTCTACCTCCACGGTGAAGGCTGTCTGCCGCCAGGCCAAGTAACCACCCCTCCGCAAGCGACGCTTCACCAGCGATAACCTCCAGCGTGCTCGTCAGCTCCACGCCCAGGGGCGCACCTACATCGAGATCGGGCTGGAGCTCGGCTTCGGGCGGGATACGGTTAGTAAGCATCTAACTGCTGCCCAGAAATGACTGGTGGCTGGGGGAGCGGTATGTGTGCCCTTACTCTTCCCGCAGGTGACGATGCAGATCGCCAAACGCTTCGCCCTCCACCACACCACCGTAGTCATACGTCTCAAGGAGGCAGTTGTCGGCCTGCGTAGCGATCTGGCTGACCTCGTCCTTTAGAAGCGGGTACGTCCAGACCTACGCCGAGATCGGGACGGTCAAGCACACCGCACAACGGCTAGGCGTCAGTGAAGACACGGTGCGGAAGGTGGCGCCACCCCTGGACCCGAGCCTGAGCCGAGAGCGTGCTGACGCAGATGGAGAAGCGCGGTGCGGCACGATCAGGCTGTTGAGGGGGCAACATGTTCTACCAGCAGTGTTGTGCTGAGTCGGCACTAATTGTCTACGGGCCACCCAAGTGCGCGTTTCAGGTGAACTCAATGCGCCAATCTGCAAACATTACCCATGCTGATAGTGCTTATGAGCGGCTTGTAGCTCACCCCAATCGTTTTCAAGTGTGGTGGCTGTTGGTCTAACCCCCAAAGTAACTAGTGGTTGAGAGTGGCCATCGATACACCGACAAGCCTCGTCAAACACTCTATTAACCACATTAATCGTTTCTGGTAACAGATCAACCTTAATTTGAGAAAGACAGGTCATGCGTACGTTAGGCTGGTACCTCTGTGTCACGCCGGCCAAGACTTCCATCTCAACAAACACCTCGCACCATGAACGAATGAGGCTGTAGCCCCTCTGAACCAGTTCGTCACGCTCATTACTGTCCTTTGATGACTTTGCTTTCTGCACAATCGAGTTGATCCGCTTTGAGATTTTTGAATAAGAGTCCCATCTGGGGTGGCTTCCGCGCACAATGAAACCCTTGCCGTTTTCGTCAGAAACCTGAAAGTATGCGCACGTTCGTCCAGCGTCGTCGATAATTTGCAGGAGCTTTGTCGTGAAGAAGATATCGTGAGTGAACACGATGACCTGAGCTGTTTCAGACAAAGCCACAACTCTTTCTGCGACTTCGCTAACTCGACGATGGTCGAGGCTTGAAACAGGATCGTCAAAGATCACGGGGGCCGTTACTCCAGAAAGCCGGGCTTCGGCAAGAAAATCAGCCATAGCAAGTACTTTCTGCTCACCTTCAGAAAATACCGCAGAAGGCTTATGGCTATCGACTAGTATTCGATTTCGTCGAGCGCGTCCTTGTCGCCCAATGTGATTCACCTTAACTTCTGGAGCCCGGAGCGCTCGACATTCTTCTGAAAACAGGGTGTCAAAATTGTTATCTACAATTTGCTCATTTGCTTGTTTTGAACAGTTCGTCAGTTTGCGGATGAGTCCAGGAAACTGTTTGTTGCAGGTATCAAGCCGAGCAACCCACTGAGCCTTGTTGACAAACTCTTCGATCTTGGTCCACGACTTGCCAAGCTCAGCCGCCGCAACAAATTCAGAAAGGCGCTTCCTCTCTTCTTGCAGCGTCTCAGAGCGATTCGCATCCTGTTCCTGGAGCTGTTTACGCTCCTGCAGTAAGTTCTCGAACTCAGTTTTTAGTTCTACGCCACCAATACTTACGGCACTGATCGCCGATGGTGCTAGTTGTTCAGACGCAGAAAGGGTTTCAGCCGCTGCTTCAAACGCATTGACGACTTGCTCGAGTCTAGCGTAATAGGCTGGCTTTTCGTCGGATTCGGCATATTCTCGTATAAGCGCTTTGGTGTCAGAGAGTTGTGTCGACGTTACTCTCTCAACTAGTTCCTTGAGTCGTTCTTCGCAGCTATTGATGTCTGCAGAGATCTTATCTTCCAGGAGTTTGACATACTTCTCGATGAGCGTACGAGCTGCATCCTGCAATGGTTGCCGACAATACAGGCAGCGCCCGGTATCGTATGCCGAATGTGCATCGAGGTGCTGGCGATACTTCTCGGCAGACTCGATGAACATCATCCAGGTATCATCTGGAGCCATTGGCAGGTCGGCTTCTTTAAACAGTGCATCGCGGAATAGTCGATAGTTTTCTTCGAGCTGCTTAAGTTCCTGGCGCTCTTGCTCGTATGTATCGACGTCAAAGTCTTCTATCGCGAGGGTGGCTTCACAGATTTTGCTTAACGCTCGTTCAGTGCGCTGCAGTTCTCGAATCCTGATGCTGATGGTATTGGATTCTAGCTCGGCAACCTTCGTACGTTGCGATTCGATACGGGTGTTAACCTCTGGGTCGGTGACTGCCATTGATTTTAGGTGTGCTAGGTCTGTGGCAGCACTAAGCGAAGCGATATGCTGATATACACTGGTGTTTTTGTCGAACCGCGATAGGATGTCAGGCGACACCGCTGAGGATGATCCAGTTTCTCTCTTTGCAGTTTCCTGTACGGACTTGACGCCCGCCATGACATGTTTAAATACTGCCAGTGCAGTAGGTGTGTAGGTATAGTCTAGGTCGTCATCGACATGGATTTTGACTGCACGGCTATCAAATATTGACATTCTGGTGAAGGGGATTACCCCTTTTTTTCCTCGCCATATATAACACTGCTCATCACTATCGCCAAGTCTGTACTTGACGGTGGCTGACATCGCCTCAGGCTGAGTGTGCGCGATGTTCCCGAGAATCTTTTTGTCGACTGTGCGGCTCTCCGCCAGCGCCTTAAAGATTCGCGAGTACCCTGTCTTGCCTGTTCCATTCTCGCCGAACAAGATGGTGAGGTGAGGATCTGGCTCGATAACGTTACCTGTACCCAGTGCGTTGACGCCAGTGACGTCAGACAGTGATGTTATTGTCAGTGGGGCGATTGTCTCTATGTCGGCGTTGGAGGCGATAAGCGGTGGCTCATCCGGGAGTGTTCGTTCTTCAAGTCCGTTCTCCTGTAGGAAGAACTTATACGCAGTAGTTGTCCTTTCTTCATCAAGTGGTTCCTTGTTCTCGACGACATTTCGTACGATGTAACGTACCCATTCCGGAGTAGAGTTCGCCCACTCAATTAGGAGATCGCGGGGGTCTTTGTTGGATGAGATGTTATCGTGTTTCGAGCTCATTGTAGTGCTTTCGTTAAACATAGTATACTAAGTTCTGGTAATATAATACGCACATACTTCGAGAATTCAATCGCTAGTCGTGTCTCCAGTTTTCTATGATGGCTGTACGGTTCGGCTTACCTGATCGTAATACGGTAATCTGAGGCTGCATGGATTTGATGGGTGGTTACGTGTACCGTCACGCAACCACCCCCACCACATGCTCCATCACACTCTGCACATCCACTCGCGCCTTCGCCAGTATCGTGCTGGCGTCACTACCAAGAATCTCTTCTATCTCCCAGGTTCTGACCGTCGCCTGTCGTGGTAACCAGATACCGATGCACTTGGCTTGGTAGTCGTTGTCGAGATCGAGGATGAGGTAGCCCAGGAGCTGCATGAGGACTTTCCGCACCCACGGCGCTGTGATGGTGTCCTTGACCTTGAAGTCGAAGAGCGTGTCGTCGATGAACCAGTCGCCGTCGGCGCCGCCGACTAAGAAGTCGCCGGAGAAGGATGGGTTCGAGATGAAGAAGGCCCCATGCTTCATGCGCAGGCGCCAGTGCTTGATCTGGCGCTGGTTGACGATGCGTAGGTGAGCGATGTCTTCGAGCATGAGCGGTGGGATTGAGTCATACACTTCGTCGACGTTCCTCGCTGCCGACAGGCGTTCGCCCAGCGAGCTGCGTATCGCCCGCCCGCCGGCACGGTAGATCGACTCGCACCACGCGAAGATGATGCTGGCGTAGTCCTGGTCGACGTCGTCGCCGTCCCTGGTGAGCCGCTCGGCTTCGAGGAAGGCGTCGCCAAGGACGTCTGATATATGTTGGCCGTTCGGCAACAGTGGTGCGAGGAGATGGTTGAAGACGTCGATGCCCATCGCTGAGGCGCTCCGGCGTGGTTCGAACTGGCCCAGCATCATCCTGGTGCGGATGTCGAAGGCCATGCCGACAGTTGGTGAGTGGCGCCGTGCGTCGGTCACTCCGTCCGGCAGTGGTGCCAGGGATCGCGCCTTGACGAGTTCGTAGAAGCCAAGCCGTTCAGCGATTCGCTTGCCTTCCGGGGACCTGCTGCCCGCTATGGCCAGCGCAGGGGCACAACCTTCCACCAGCTGCCGGAACGGAGACTGCTTCTTATTTAGTTCGCGCGTCAGGCTCATGGGAGGCTCCACCGCAGGATTAAGAGGGATATACGGCAGTGCAGAGCCGAGCGACGCCGGTGTCGCCATGGGTGACAGGGGCTGGAGGATGACTCCAACAGGGACGTGGCTGCGTTGCCGCAATCGATAGTAGATCGCTGGGCGGTGAGCCAGTAGTCGTCTCCCGTCCTGACGGGCTGTTTGCGGCTAAATCGTGATCTGATGTGGGCGGCGCAATCCGCTATGCGGGTCCAGATCCTGCCACCAAGGGTAACCAGAGCATCCTTGCGGGCTACCCGTACCTGGTGCGGGGGCCTCTGCCTCTCTCAGCGCTAGAGAACGTCGCGGTTGCAGCATGACAGAGCAGCAACGCAGGCGAGTCGGCGTCCAACGGAGTGATCGAGGTGCCTGCGCCGCTACACCGCCCGCAACTTATTCGCTTGCCCCTCCCACCGATCCCCCCGCTCGCATGTCCAATGCCGACGCTAAGGCGATACGGACGCACACGATGGGCAGCACAGCGACGGAGAAGAAGGAACCGGCGATACCAGCGGGGGAGGGGCTGCCGATGCTGACACGCCAGCCGTGACTTCTCGTCCCATCCACCTTGCCGACACGGGCTCCGGCACTCGCCTCAGCGCCCTGCTCACTCCACCCTTCGACCAGCTAACCAGCCCCAGCCTGCACGCCGCCGCCCATGCGCACTACCTGCCGCACCTGGCTCAGCCCGACAAGCCGACCACACCGCCCACCGCTGACGACACGCTCATGAGCTCTACAACACGAACAACGCCCACCCTGGTGGGTGAGCGTTGTTCAACATCTGGAACCGCATCCCAGCCTGTTTCGACTGGGGTGGGTTCGGGTAAGAGCTTGCTGGTACGCGAGAAGGGACTCGAACCCTCACGCCCGAAGGCACCAGGACCTAAACCTGGGGCGTCTACCAATTCCGCCACTCGCGCTGTGCGGCGTCCACTCTACCGACTTCCATCCCGGATAGCAGAATGTGGCAACCGCTCCCGTGCGTTCGTATCACTCCACGCCGAGTGCGGCGCGCAGCCGCTTGACGTGACCTGTCGCTCGGACATTGTACTGAGCCAGCGTCACAGTGCCGTCAGGGGCCACTACCACGGTCGAGCGGATGACGCCGGTGTAGACCTTGCCGTAGTTCTTCTTCTCGCCCCACACTCCCCAGGCCTCCATGACGGCGTGGTCGGTGTCCGACAGCAGAGGGAAGGGCAGATCGTGGCGGTTGGAGAACTTGGCCTGCGCGCTTGCCGGGTCGGGGGAGATGCCGACGACGGTATAGCCGGCCGCCTTGAGCTCTGCCAAGGAGTCCCTGAAGTCGCAGGCCTCCTTGGTGCATCCCGGAGTGCATGCCTTGGGGTAGAAGTAGACGATGACGCCTTTGTTCGTGATGGAACGAAGGTCGTCAAGGGTCACTGTGCGGCCGTTCTGGTCGGGCAGGGCAAATTCCGGGGCTCGGTCACCGGCGACGAGCTGGGTCATGGGTCCTCCTCGGGCTCCTGGGCGAATGTGCTCATCCTCGCATCGCCTCCGGTGCCTGCGGCAGTGAATTCGAGGACTTACTTTCGTGATCTGGCAAACGTTCAGGACGCCGGTCGCACGGGACCCCTGCCCCATCTCCGGGTGATGCCTCCCGGTCAGGCGGCCTGGGCGAGCGTTCGCCGTGAGGCCTGCTGCGCCGCCTCCAGACGCTCCAGCGCTCGCTCGAGGCGCGAGGGGGAGGCCGTTGCCCCCAGCGAGGCGAGCTCTGCGCGTGCTGCGAAGAGCTCCCTGCTGGCCGCATCATCGGTTCGGGTGTCAGTGGCTGTCGTCCCGGCGGCCAGGGCGGACAGGGCGGTCATGGTGTGGATGTCGTGTGTCATACGTATCTCCTCATCTTCCTTCAGCGTCGTCGGCCCGATGGGGCCTGGGTCGCAGCGTGTGTCGGAGCAGGGACGTACCTGCGGGACCGGCATGCTGCGGATCAATCAAGAGTTCCGGTGCGGCGACTGGTCGGCGCCGCCGCAGACTGTGGTCACGAGGGCGTGAGAACCGGTGAAACGGTGGCATTCTGAGAACTTCTCAGTGCGGAGGTGGTTGTCATCGACCGCCGTCATGCGCCTGCTGCTGTGCTTTCGGGGTCATCCCGGGCGAAGCGCGTGCCCTTCGTGGTACACCGCCAGGGACTTGAACCCTGAACCCGCTGATTAAGAGTCAGCTGCTCTGCCAATTGAGCTAGCGGTGCTCGGTCAATGGCGACCTGCTCTTCCTTCCCTATGGTCAGGAAGATTCGTACACCGCCAGGGACTTGAACCCTGAACCCGCTGATTAAGAGTCAGCTGCTCTGCCAATTGAGCTAGCGGTGCTTTCACCACAGCGATGTCATTCGACGTGGCTCGCTGGGCGACGGAGGAATACTTTACGGATGGAGGAGGGCTTCGTCCAGTCAGGATCCATGAAACCAGGCGATTGTGCGGCAAGTCTCAAGGGGTGGCAAAGAGGTGAGCTGCTGCGCGCTGCCTGGCAGTCCGCTCAGTGCGACGGGCCGCCCTCGCGTTCCTGTCGGCGGCGGCGCACGTCGGCGGCACGAGCGCGGTCGCGCTTCGACATCGTGCCCCGCGGGGACCGCATCCTCGACGGTGACGTGCTTGAGGCGCCTCCGCCTGTCCGTGAGCTTCGGTCACGGCCGCTCCGCCCGGAGGGGGCGCCCTTGGGGCCGTCGTCGTCCCGGTCGATGCGGCCGGTGCGTGACCACTGGTGGTACTGCTTCAGCGTGGCCGCCTGCTCCTCGGTGAGGCGGCGCCATAGGGGGAGGTCGAGCTTCTTGCGGTCACGCACGCGCGTGCCGAGGGTCCAGCCCGCCAGCATGACCAGTGCGACCACCATGCCGCCCCACATGCTGCTGCGGCCTTCGCGGGCGCCGGTGAGCAGTGAGACCGTTCCCCCGAGCAGGCCCGCGACGAGGATGGTCGCGACGACGATGGCGGCCATGGATGCCCAGTAGCGCTGCGCGGAGGTCATACGCGGCTTGCGGGTCTCAGAAGTCACCTCGGCATTGTGACACCCTCGCACGCGACGGCTGAGCAAGGCGTGGACGGCGTCGGGGTGTCGGAGGGCCTGGACGGATGCCTGCTGCCGCTCCGACCAGTAAGTAGTCATGTCCGTTGGTACGGGCGCGGTTCAGCGTCACACGTCTGTGGCTCTCGCCGTGGTGCCGTGCGCGGTAGCGTGGGCCGCATGAGCGACCCGATCGTGACGCTGGCGACCTGCGCCGACTTCCCTGACCTTGATGACGATGACCGCGGCCTGCCGGATGCCCTGCGTGCACGTGGCATCGAGCCGCGGATTGCCGTATGGGACGACCCCGATGTCGACTGGAGCCAGTCCGGCACGGTCGTGCTACGCAGCGTCCGTGACTACGCCACCAAGGGCAACTACTCCCGGTTCCTCCAGTGGGCCCGGTCGGTGCCCAGGCTTGCCAACCATCCCGACGTCGTCACCTGGAACTCGGACAAGCACTACCTCACCCGCCTGAGCGGGTGGGGGGTTCCCATGATTCCGACGATGTGGCTGGAGCCCGAGGCCGGATACTCCAAGCACCAGGTTCACACCCGTTTCCCGGCCCATGGTGACTTCGTCGTCAAGCCGGCCGTCTCCTCGGGTGGGCGCGGCACCGGGCGCTACACCGCCACCGATGCCTCCTCCCGGTCCGCGGCGATCAATGACGCCATGCACCACCTGCGCCGTGGGCGCACCGTCATGGTCCAGCGCTACCTCGAGGAGGTCGACCGCAAGGGTGAGGTTTCGCTGGTCTACTTCAACGGCGTGCTGTCCCACGCGGTGGAGAAGGCCCCGATGCTCCACCCGTCCTTCAAGTCGACCGACCAGATCCACGAGGAGATCGTCACGGCGCGCGAGCCCAGTGAGCAGGAGTGGCTCTGGGGTGAGCGGGTGCGCAAGGCCATCCACACGTTGATCAAGGAGGTCTCCGGGCGCGACATTCAGCTCCTGTTCAACCGTGTCGACGTCGTCGGGGACGGTCAGGGCGGCTTCTACCTCATGGAGGTCTCGCTGATCGACGCGGGCCTCTACCTCGGGGCGTCACCGGAGGCGCTGGACAACTTCGCCGACGCCATCGCCCAGCGCATCTTCTGGTGACCGCGCAGACGTGGGCCCGTCGAGGCGTCTGGATGTGGTAGATAGGTGCCATGCGCACGCTGCTTAACATCATCTGGGTCGTCTTCGGTGGGTTCTGGCTGTTCCTCGGTTACGTCTTCTTCGGACTGATCGCCTGCCTGCTCATCATCACGATTCCCGCGGGCGTCGCCTCCTTCCGTATCGCCGCCTACGTCCTGTGGCCCTTCGGGCGTGAGGTGGTTCCGGCTCCCGGGGCCGGTGCCATGAGCGGGATCAGCAACATCATCTGGTTCCTCATTGCCGGACTCTGGCTGGCTATCGGCCACGTCGCCACCGCCGCGGCGCAGGCCATCACCATCGTCGGAATCCCTCTGGCCGTGGCCAACATCAAGCTCATCCCTGTCACCTGCTTCCCCTTCGGCAAGCAGATCGTCGAGACCCGGTAAGACCTTTTCGGCCTCACCGCAGGCGTCATAGGCTGATGCGGCGGTTGGCTCCCCAGTAGCCCACGTAGCAGACCACGAGGAAGACGGCGGTGATCGCCAGGCCGCCGCGCTGCTCGGGGTCGAAGACGATGAGCAGGCACGAGGCTGTCGACAGTCCCAGTGCGGCGATCGAGACCCACGGATACCCGGGAGCCCGGTAGGGCAGGTCCTCAAGGCTGCGGTCCTCAGCGAGCCAGCGCCGTCGGAAGGACAGGTGGCATGCGGCGATGACCGCCCACACCAGGACGACGGCGAGACCGGAGACGGACACAAGGACCAGATAGACCGTGGAGGCCGCATAGGCCGAGGTCAGCAGTGAGGCCAGCCCACCGACCATGGACAGGCCCATTGCCAGTGCGGGTACCCCGTAGCGGTTGGTGCGGGCCAGGACCGTGGGCAGGGTGCCCTCATTGGCCAAGGACCACAGCATGCGTGTCGAGGCGTAGAGCCCTGAGTTCGCCGCCGACAGGATGGCGGCCAGGATGACGATATTCATGAGGTCCCCGGCGTAGGACACGCCGATTCTGGACAGGACCGTCACGAAGGGGCTCTCCTCGACCCCGGCCTTTTCCCAAGGGATCAGTGCTGCGATGACGATGATCGAGCCGATGAAGAAGATGGCCAGGCGGGCCAGGGTCGCCCGGATCGCACGAGGAATGGTGGTGCCCGGGTCCTCGACCTCTCCGGCGGTGATGCCGATGAGCTCGGTGCCGGAGAAAGCGAAGTTGACGGCCAGGATCGTGGTGAACACCGCGCCGAAGCCGTTGGGGAAGAGGCCGTCCCGGTACAGGTTCGTCAGCCCCAGGAATGAGCGGTGCCCCTCGTAGGGCAGCAGTCCGACGATTGCGGCCGTGCCCAGAGCGATGAACGCAATGATCGCCGCCACCTTGATCCCGGACAGCACGGTCTCCGCCTCGGCGAAGACCTTGACGGAGACCATGTTGAGCACGAGGACCAGCACGATGAAGGTAGCCGCCCACACCCATACGGGAACGCCCGGGAACCAGCCGTACATGATCATCGCCGCGCCGGTGAACTCACTTCCCAGGGCCACCGTCCACGTGAGCCAGTACAGGATGGCGGTGACGAAGCCCGTGGCGGGACCCAGGTACTGGCGGGCGTAGACATGGAAGGCTCCGGTGAAGGGCATCGCAACGCTCAGCTCTCCCAGGCACAGCATGACCAGGTAGACGATGACGGCGCCGATGGAGTAGGCCAGCACGGTCCCTAGGGGGCCGGCTTGGTGGATCGTGTTGCCAGTCGAGAGGAACAGTCCCGTGCCGATGACCCCGCCGAAGCTGATCATCATGAGGTGACGTCGGTTCATGCGGCGTTCCAGCGCGGTGACACGTCCCTGACTGTCGGGGCTGCCACGCTGGGACTGAGGGGGCGGGATGGGGGAGGTCGCCGATGAGGCGGCGGGCTCGCGGCGATGTGTAACCGGGTCCATGCCTGAGACGCTACCGGTGCCGCCTCGAGCCATCCGATACCGTGTCGCAATGCGAACGTTCTCGGTATCCGCCACATCCTTCGGGGGTGAACCGGTCCGGTTGTCTGATCTGCTGACGCGCGGCCCGGTCGTTCTGGACGGGGCGATGGGAACCGAGCTCGACGCCCGTGGAGTCGACACCCGCAACGCGCTGTGGTCGGCGCTTGCGCTCACCACGGCGCCCGACGTCGTGCGCGAGGTCCACGCCGACTATCTGGACGCCGGAGCCCGCGTCATCACGACCAACACCTACCAGGCCACACTTCCGGCGCTGATCCGGTCCGGGGAGAATGCTGCTGGCGCCAGGGAGGTCATCGCAGCCGGTGCTCGTCTGGCCAAGGAGGCGGCCCGTCAATTCGGCAAAAAGTACCCCGAGGAGCCGGTGCTCGTAGCCGGAGGGCTCGGACCTTATGGGGCCTATCTGGCTGATGGCAGTGAGTACACCGGTGCCTACGACATCGACATCCCCGAGGATCCCCGTTTCCAGGAGGTTCATCTGCCTCGCATCGAGGTGCTGGCGGGGGAGGGGATTGACCTGTTCGCCCTGGAGACGCTTCCGCGCCTGGACGAGGCGCAGGCGCTCGTCGCCATGGTGAAGGGCCTCGCTCCGCAGGCCCAGTGCTGGGTCTCCTTCCAGGTGCGCTCCGACGGTGCCCATCTCGCTGATGGCTCGTCACTGGCCGAGGCGGCGGCCTGGGCCGCACAGGAGGAGATGGTTGTCGCTGTCGGTATCAACTGTGTGGCCCCCGATGTCGTCGGCCAAGCACTACCGGTGCTGCGTGCGGCTACCGGCAAGCCATTGGTGGCTTATCCCAATGCCGGCGATCTCTACGACCCAGTGACCAAGACCTGGCAGTCCGCAGGCGAAGGAATGGGAATCCCGGCGCTGGCTCCCTCCTGGATCGACGCCGGGGCGCGGCTCGTCGGCGGTTGCTGCCGCACCCGTCCAGCCCAGATCTATGAGCTCGCTCGCGCGGTCTTCCCGTAGTCGCGTAGCCCTTCGACGTCTCCGTACGGTGAACTCAGTCCGGCGGTTGTCTCACCACGCCATTACTCTAGTGCTAGAGTAATGGCGTGCCATCCGACGCCGACATCGTTCTCCTCTCGCTCCTTGCCGAGCAGCCACGCCATGGCTACGACCTTGACCGGGTCATCGAGCAGCGCGGCTACCGCCAGTGGACATCCCTGGCCTTCTCCTCCGTGTACTACCTCCTTAAGCGCCTGTCGGAACGGGGGCTCCTTGAGCCCGACGAGGGCTCCCAGGGGAGGCGCACCGTTTTCCGGGTGACCGATGCCGGGCGCCGTGAGCTGAGAAAGGCCTCCGCTGAACGCGTCCTCGCCCCGGCCCCGCCCTGCGCCGGCGTGCTCCCGGCACTCAACGCCTACCCCCGACTCGACGATCCCGAGCTTGCGGCCCTCCTCGCACAGCGCGCCGAGGCGCTCGTTAAGAGACTCGATGAGCTGCGCGCTCTGCGCGCCCAGGTCGACGAGGAGCACGCCCTGGCCATCTTCGACTACGAGATTCTGCGCCAGGAGGCGGATCTCGCCTGGACCCGAACCCTTCTCAAGAAAGCAGGCAGTGATGAGGACTGACATCAAGAAGGACCGCAAGGACCTGTACCTGCCGGGGCGAGCCGACTTCACAGAGGTGGACGTCCCGGCCATGACCTACCTGGCCATCGACGGCCACGGCGACCCCAACACCTCACCGGCCTATGCCACCGCGATCCAGGCGCTCTACGCAGGCGCCTACGCGATCCGCGCCGTGCTGAAGAAACGAACCGGCGACGACTTCGTCGTCGGCCCCTTGGAGGGACTATGGACGAGCGCCGACAACGCGGCCTTCGTCGCCCGAGACAAGGGGGAGTGGGACTGGACCATGATGATCCCCCTGCCCGAGGCGGTCTCCTCGCAGGACATCGCCGAAGGGCTGGCGCAGGCGGCACGCAAGAAGCGCGAGCTGCCCATCTCCGTCCTCAAGGAGCTCCCCCTGAGCGAGGGCAGGTCGCTGCAGATCCTCCACGTGGGCACCTACGACGACGAGACCCCCACCCTGGCACGCCTGCACGACGAGGTCATGCCGCGACTCGGACTCACCTGGAACGGGCCCCACCACGAGATCTACCTCAGCGACCCCAGGCGCGTGGCTCCGGAGAGGATGAAGACCGTTCTGCGCCAGCCGGTGAAACCGGTCGCGGACACCAGCGAGGCGGGCTAGCCCTGCCGCGGGCCCACGGACAGCAGGTGGACGACCGCGCGCTTGTCCCGGTCGCACTCGGCCAGGTCCACCAGGGCCGTCAGACGCCAGTCGTGGTCGCCGTCGGGGTCCTCCAGGACCTGCGTGGCCAGCCACACCTGCCTGCCGGAGGTCTCCAGGGCCTCGCGCAGGCGCTCACTGACCCCGGCGGCCGCCAGGGCCGTCTCATCGGGGGCCTCGTCGAGCGGTGCCAGTGAGATCGCCCGGGCGGAGGTATCCGTGCCGATCCAGTCGTACTCGTCCCAGTAGCGGCCCAGCACCTCGTCCCAGCGGTCCTCGCCCCATCCGGAGGAGGCATCCAGGCGGCCCAGGGCCTCGACGTCGTCGCGCGCCATGAGCTCCACGCGCCGGAACATCTCCCGGCGCACCGCCACCCGGAAGGCGTGACGGTTGCGAGTGAAGGCCACCGTCCCGTCCTCGCCCGCGCCGAAGGCCCGCTCCACTCCGGCCGAGTCGTCCACGCCGGGACGATCGGCCTCCAGCAGGCCGGCCATCTCACCCGCCTTGCCCGCCTGGGCCTGGCCGAGCGCCTCCCACTCGTCGAGCAGGGAGGAGTCGACGGCGCGCACGAGCGCCCCCAGCCAGTCGATGAGCTCGGTGACCTCGGGTGTGCGGTGCTCCTCGGGCACGACCTGGCGCAGCGCCCGGTAGGCGTCGGTCAGGTAGCGCAGCACCACGCCCTCGCTGCGCCCCAGCTCGTAGCGGGAGATGAGGTCGGAGAAGGTCATCGCGTTCTCCACCATCTCGCGCACCACCGACTTCGGTGCCAGCTCATGCTCGGCGATCCACGGGTTGGCCTGCTTGTACATCTCCAGGGCAGGAGTGAGCAGCTCGGCCAAGGGCTGGGGCCAGGTGATCTCCTCCAGGGCGGCCATGCGTTCCTCGTAGTCCATGCCCTCGGCCTTCATCGCGGCGATCGCCTCGCCGCGGGCGGCGCGCTGCTGGGCGTAGAGCAGCGGGCGCGGATCGTCCAGGGTGGCCTCAACGACGCTGACGACGTCGACCGTGTGCTCCGGGGACTCCACGTTCAGCAGGTCCATGGCCGCCAGGGCGAAGGGGGCCAGGGGCTGGTTGAGGGCGAAGTCCGCAGGCAGGTCCACGGCCAGGCGGAGCCGGGGGCGCCCGTCGGCGGCGGCCTGGGCGCTGGAGACATGTGTCAGGACGCCCGCCGTGCGCAGGGACAGATAGATCTCCAGGGCGCGGCGCACGTGGCGGCGTCGCTGGGCCTCTGGCTCGTGGGCGCGCTCCAGGAGGCCTGCCATCGCCGCCACCGGGTCGCCGTCGCGCTCCATGAGGTTCAGCACCATGGTGGTGGTGACCTGGAACTGGCTGGTCAGAGTCTCCGGGGCCGCGTCGCGCAGCCGCTCGAAGGTCTTGTCCGTCCAGTTGACGCGCCCCTCGGGGGCCTTCTTGCGCACGATCTTGCGGCGCTTGCGCTCGTCGTCGCCGGCCTTGGCCAGCGCCTTGGCGTTCTCGATGACGTGCTCGGGGGCCTGGACGACGACGTAGCCGCGGGTGTCGAAGCCGGCGCGCCCGGCCCGCCCGGCGATCTGGTGGAACTCGCGAGCGGTGAGGTGGCGCTCCTTGGATCCGTCGAACTTCACCAGCGAGGTCATGACCACCGAGCGGATCGGCACATTGATCCCCACCCCGAGCGTGTCCGTGCCGCAGATGACGGACAGCAGGCCCTCGCGGGCCAGGCGCTCCACCAGCCGCCGGTAGCGCGGCAGCATACCCGCATGGTGCACGCCGATACCGGCGCGCAGCAGTCGGGAGAGCGTGGCCCCGAAACCGCCCCCGAAGCGGAAGTCACCGAGCGCCTCCACGACCTCGGCCTTGCGGGACTTGGGCACCAGATCCACGCTCAGCAGGGAGGTCGCCCGTTCCACCGCCTCCTTCTGGGAGAAGTGGACGACGTAGACCGGCGCCTTGTCCTGCCCCACCAGGCGCTGAAGCAGCTCACCGATCGGCTCGACGACGTACTCCATCTCCAGGGGAACCGGCCGCACGGCGTCGTCGACGACGGCGACCTCGCGGCCCGTGCGCTCGCGCAGGTCCCGAACGAAGAAGGAGACGTCGCCCAGCGTGGCCGACAGCAGCACCATCTGAGCCTGGGGCAGCTCCAGGAGGGGCACCTGCCAGGCCCAGCCGCGCTGCGGGTCGGCGTAGTAGTGGAACTCGTCCATGATGACGCAGTCCACGTCCATGTCCTCGCCCTCGCGCAGGGACTGGTTGGCCAGGATCTCCGCGGTGCAGCAGATGATCGGGGCAGCGGCGTTGATGGAGGTGTCCCCGGTGACCATGCCGACGTTGTCCGCCCCGAACAGGCGCACCAGCTCGAAGAACTTCTCACTGACCAGGGCCTTGAGCGGCGCCGTGTAGTAGGAGCGGCCCCCGCGGGCCAGGGAGGCGGTGTGGGCGGCCAACGCGATCATCGACTTGCCCGAACCGGTCGGGGTGGCGGCAATGACGTGGCGATCCTCCAGGATCTCCGACAGCGCCTCATCCTGGTGCGGGTAGAGGGGGCGGCCGGTCGTCTCCGCCCAGTTCGAGAAGGCCAGGTAGACCTCCTCGGGCTCGGGGACGCGCTCGGGATCATCAGCCGGAATGAGGGCGTCGAGCATCGCGTTGAGGGCCGGAGCAGTCTGGGAGGTCACGGCGTCATCGTCTCACGGGGCTGGACAGTGAATGATCCGGGAGGCTCGCGGGAATCCGATGCTGGCGAGCCGCGTCCGCGTCCTGAGGAACGACCGCACTATGTTCCGGGCGCCGATTCATGAGAGCATGCGGGCCGTCCCCACCTGTCGCGACACCGTGAAAGGCTGAATCTCCCATGGATGTCCTCGCTGCTCAGCTCGAGGCGGTCTCGGACTGGATCACGCTCCACATCACTATGTGGGTGCTCGTCGGTACCGGGATCCTGCTGACCGTCCGCACCGGCTTCGTGCAGCTCCGCCGCCTGCCGGACATGTTCCGCCAGGTGGCCGGATCGCGTTCCGGGGCTCAAGGAGGCATCTCCTCCTTCCAAGCCTTCACGATCTCCCTGGCCGCCCGTGTCGGTATCGGCAATGTCTTCGGGGTGGCCGCCGCCCTCATCCTGGGCGGCCCCGGCGCGATCTTCTGGATGTGGGTCGTCGCCCTGGTCGGCATGGCCACCGCCTTCTTCGAGGCGACCCTGGCCCAGATGTTCAAAGTCCGCCACACCGACGGCTCCTTCCGTGGCGGGCCCGCCTACTACATGGCGCGCGGGCTGCACAGCCGCACCCTGGGTGTCGCCTTCGCGGGGCTGACGATCTTCACCTGCGGCTTCTCCATCATCATGGTCCAGTCCAACGCCGTTGCCGGCGTCATCGGCCCGGGCTCCCCGCTGAACCTGCCCCCGAGCGTCGCCGCCGCGGTACTGGTGGGGCTGGCAGCCCTGGTCATCCTGGGCGGAGTGCGTCGGGTCGCCCGCGTCACCGAGTGGATGGCGCCCATCATGGCCCTGGTCTACGTGGCCATGGCCGTTGTCATCGTGGCCCTCCACATCACGCAGCTCCCGGGTCTTCTGAGCACCATCGTCTTCTCAGCCTTCGGCCCGGCACCCTTCGCCGGCGGGGTGACCGGAGGCATCATCGCCGCCCTGACCAACGGGACCCGCCGCGGCCTGTTCTCCAACGAGGCCGGGCAGGGCACCGCCCCCTTCGCCGCCGCCACCGCCACCGTGGCCCACCCCGTCCAGCAGGGGCTCATCCAGTCCCTCGGCGTGTTCGTCGACACCATCATCGTGTGCACCGCGACCGCCTTCATCATCCTGGTCTCCGGCGTCTACAGCCCCGCCCTCGTCCAGGCCGGCAAGCTGACCCCTGACGCCGCGGGAACCTTGACCTCCGACGCGGTCGCCGTCACCCTCGGCAGCTGGACGGCCGTTCCCATGGCCATCGTCATCTTCGTCCTGGCCTTCTCCTCCATCATCGCCGCAGCCACCTACTCCGAGGTCTCCATGACCTTCATCTCCGAGCGGCCCGCATGGCGCTGGCTGCCCCGTCTCGTCTCGGTGGTCTCCACCGGGCTGGGAGCCCTCGCCACTCTGACCGTCGTGTGGAACACCGTCGACATCACCATGGCCATCATGACCCTGACCAACCTGGTCGCCCTCATCTGGCTGGCCCGCTGGGGCGTGGGGGCGCTCAGGGACTGGGACGCCCAGCGCGCGGCGGGACGAGTCGCCCCCCTGTTCAACGGCGTGGGCAACCCCTACCTGCCGGGTGACCTCCCCGGTGACGTCTGGACCGGTGAGAGGGCCAACCTGTCCGAGACGGACAGCACCGCCGACGGTGTTCCCGCAGCAACACCGGCCAGCAGCCAGCCCGCCGCCTCGACAGGAGCCGACGCATGAACCTCACCAGTATCGAGAGCCTGCTCAACTCCGTCGACGACTTCTTCTACACCTACCTTCTTGCCGCCCTGCTCATCCTGGTCGGCCTCTACCTGACCGCTCGTACTCACCTGGTCCAGCTGCGCCACTTCGGCACCATGGTCAACTCGTTGTCCGGGTCCCGCTCCGGTGCGCAGGGCGGCATCTCCTCCTTCCAGGCCTTCGCCGTGGGACTGGCAGCTCGCGTCGGCATCGGGAACATCGCCGGAGTCGCCCTGGCCGTTGTGGCCGGCGGCCCCGGCGCCCTGTTCTGGATGTGGATCGTCGCCCTCATCGGGATGGCCACCAGCTTCGTGGAGTCCACACTCGCTCAGATCTTCAAGGAGCGCGGCCGGGACTTCACCTTCCGCGGGGGCCCCGCATACTACATCAAGAACGGTCTGGGATCGGCTCTGTGGGGCAAGATCTTCGCCGCCATCTGCATCGTCTCGGTCGGTGTCACGGTGGTCATGGTGCAGACGAACTCGCTGGCCCAGGTCATCACCGCCACTGTCCCCAGCGTCTCGGGCTGGATGGTCGGGGTCTTCCTCGTTCTGCTGACCGCTCCCGTGGTTCTGGGCGGGGTCCGGCTCGTGGCCCGCGTCGCGGAGTGGCTCGCCCCCATCATGGCGCTGGCCTACGTGCTCATGGCCGCGGTGGTTATCATCCTCAACATCGGCAGGCTCCCGGAGGTCCTTGGGAGCGTCCTTGAAGGAGCCTTCGGCCTCAACCAGGCCCTCTTCGGCACCGCAGGAGGAATCCTCGCGGCGCTGCTCAACGGCGTGCGTCGTGGGCTGTTCTCCAACGAGGCCGGGCTCGGAACCGTCCCCAATGCCGCCGGGACCGCGACCGTCGCCCACCCCGTGCGACAGGGCCTCATCCAGTCCTTCGGTGTCTTCGTCGACACGATCCTCGTGTGTACGGCCACCGGCCTGCTCATCCTGCTGACCACCAAGACCTACCGCCCCGGCGATGACTCCCTGGTCGGAGCGATCCTCACCCAGCAGGCCGTTGCCGAGCACCTGGGTGCCTGGACCACCTGGCCCATGGTGGTGCTCATCTTCGTCCTGGTCTTCTCCACGGTGCTGGGCTGCTACTCCTACGCACAGGTCAACGTCAACTTCCTGGGCGGAGAGCGCCGGTCCGAGCAGATCTTCGGGATCGTCCTGACCGCTGCGGCCTTCGGCGGCACCGTGCTGACTCTGCCTGTCGTCTGGGCCCTGTCCGACATCGCCCTGGGGCTCCTGGGCGTGCTCAACCTCGTCGTCATTGTCCGGCTGGCCCCCTGGGTCATCGGAGCCCTGCGGGACTTCGAGTCCCAGCGTGCCCGGGGCATCACCGAGCCCGCCTTCGTGGGCCATGGCAACTCCCTCCTGCCCGGTGATGTGGTCCCCGGCATCTGGGAGCCCGACGACGTGGTGAAGCGGGGCTGATTCTCATGCCATCTCTGGGGCGCTTCTCATGGATGGGCCAGGTCGACGCCGTCCTGGCCTCCGTCTCCGACATGCTCTACTCCTGGGGCCTCATGTGGCTCCTCATCGGCGCGGGCATCTTCTTCACCGTCAGAACCCGGGCCGTCCAACTGCGGCACACCGACGCGATCGCCGCCTCGGTGGTCGGATCACGTGACGGGAGCCATGGCGGTATCACCTCCTTCCAGGCCTTCGCCGTCGGACTGGCCTGCCGGGTGGGGACCGGAAACATCGTCGGGGTCGCACTGGCACTCATCATGGGTGGGCCCGGAGCCGTGCTGTGGATGTGGCTCGTGGCGATCCTGGGAACCGCCACCGCCTTCAGCGAGGCGACGCTCGCCCAGCTGTTCAAGGTGCGTCGCCCGGACGGCACCTTCCGTGGCGGTCCCGCCTACTACATCTCGCGAGGACTGAGGCTGCCGATCCTGGGCGGGGTGTTCGCCGTCGTCTTCCTCATCGCCAACGGCCTGGTCATGCCCATGGTGCAGGCCAACGCCATCACCGCCTCCCTCCAGGGGGCAGGGGGGCTCTCGCCGAGCCTGGGAGCCGTCCTCGTCGTGGCCCTGACCGCCCCGGTCCTCCTGGGGGGCCTGCGCGCCATGGCCCGCGTGGCGGAGTACCTCGCCCCGTTCATGGCCCTGGCCTACCTGGTGCTGGTTCTGGCCATCCTCCTGACCCACCCGGTCCAGGCGTGGGAGGCGCTGCGCTCCATCATCGAGGGGGCATTCGGCCTACGGCAGGGGCTGGGCGGCCTGGCCGGCGGAGTGACCGCCGCACTGCTCAATGGCGTGCGCCGCGGCCTGTTCTCCAATGAGGCGGGACTGGGAGGGGCCGCCTGCGCCGCGGGCTCGGCCACCGTGAGTCACCCCGTCCAGCAGGGATTCATTCAGGCCTTCGGGGTCGTGGTGGACACCCTGTTCGTCTGCACGGCGACGGCGCTGGCGATCCTGGTCGCGGGCGCAGACGTCCTCCAGCCCGGGACGAGCGCCAAGGAACGCGCGGGAACTCTGACCCAGGACGCCATCGCCCACCTCGTGGGGGAGTGGAGCCGCTGGCCCATGGCGCTGCTCGTCGTCGTCCTGGCCTACACCACCATCATCGGGGCCTTCTCCTACGCCCAGGTCTGCCTCGACTACCTCTCCGACCGTCCCGGGGTCTCGCGCGCGCTCCAGATCGGCGCCGTCGTCTGCGCCGGTGTCGGGAGCGTGCAGCAGCTGACCACCGTGTGGACTCTGGCGGACGTGCTCCTCGGCATCGGCGCCATCATCAACCTCGTTGCGCTGGTGCTCCTGAGCCGATGGGTCGTCGGCGCGTTGAGGGACTGGGAGGCAAGGCGGAGCTCGTCGACCTCGGACGACGACCAGGCGGCCTTCCGCGGGGACTCTCAGTACCTTCCGGCGCCTCTGCCGGAAGGCGCATGGGACCACTCGGCCAGCCGGTAGATCAGCGCTCCCGCGAGCAGCACCGCACCGCCTCGTGCACATGTGGCAGCAATGCCACAGGGTCGTCACTGAATTGAAACACTGTATCCGTAGCCTTCGCGAATACGGTGCCCGCCCCTCTCGGAAGAGGAGCGGACCTGGGCGGGAGGCGTGCCCCGGTACGGTCGATCCCCGTGCTGTTCACCCGTCTATCGCCCACCTCGCCTGCGCCGTCGTCCCACCCCTACGGAGGTTCTCACGTGCAATCGGTTCTGGCTTCCTTGAACAGTGCGGCATCCAGCGCAGACAACAGCTGGACCGCATCCTTGGAGTCCTTCTTCACCGAAGGCGCGGACATCCTGGACAAGGCCTCCGGTCACCTGTTCCTCTACCTGCTCGCCTGGCTCCTCGTGCTGGGTGGTCTGTACTTCACCGTACGAACCGGGTTCGTGCAGCTGCGACTCTTTCCCTACATGGTGCGGGCCATCACCTCCTCCCGTGACAGCAACGAGGGCGGGATCTCCTCCTTCCAGGCCTTCGCCGTCGGGCTGGCGTCCCGAGTGGGCACCGGCAACATCGTGGGCGTGGCCATCGCCATCACCATGGGTGGCCCCGGAGCCGTGTTCTGGATGTGGATCGTGGCGCTGGTAGGCATGGCCACCGGATTCATTGAGGCCACCCTCGCTCAGCTCTACAAGGTCACCCACCCGGACGGCTCCTTCCGTGGTGGCCCCGCCTACTACATCCAGCGCGGTCTGGGATCCAAGCCCGCCGCCCGGGTCTTCGCCGTCGTCATCACCTTCGTCTTCGGTTTCGCCTACGAGGCCACTCAGGCCAATACCATCGCCGCCACGATGAAGAGCACCTTCCACATTGAGCCGTGGATGACCGCCGTCGGCCTGGTCGTCATCACCACGCCGATCATCTTCAAGGGCATCAAGTCGGTCGCTGCGGTCTCGGAATGGCTCGTGCCGATCATGACGGTGGTCTACGCCCTCATCGCTGTGACCATTCTGGTGCTGCACGCCAGCGCGATCCCGGGTGCGATCATCTCCATCTTCGAGGGTGCCTTCGGGCTCAACCAGGCCTTCGCCGGAACCGCCGGCGGCCTCTTCGCCGCCGCGCTCAACGGCGTCAAGCGCGGGCTGTTCTCCAACGAGGCGGGCGAGGGATCGGTTCCCAACATCGCCGCCACGGCGACCGTCTCCCACCCCGTGCAGCAGGGCTTCGTGCAGTCCCTGGGCGTCTTCGTTGACACGATCGTGGTGTGCACCGTCACCGCCCTCATCGTCCTGCTCTCCGGGGTCTATGACCCGGCGGCCGCTCAAGCCGACCCGGATACCGCGAATGCAGCCGCCAACACCCTGACCTCGGCATCGGTCACCAACGTGCTCGGCGGCTGGGCGCAGTACCTCATGGCCATCATCATCTTCGTCTTCGCCTACTCCTCACTCCTGGGCAACTACACCTACGCGCAGGTCAACATGGACTACCTCCAGGGCAGGCAGCACAAGCACTACGCCCTGCGGGCCATGATCATCGTGGCCACCGCCGTCGGCTCCCTGTCCACCCTCACCTTCGTGTGGAACCTCTCCGACCTCGTCATGGGGGCGATGACCGTCATCAACATGGTCTCCATTCTCGCCCTGGGAGGCTGGGCCTTCGGGGCCCTGCGCGACTGGGAGGCCCAGCGCCGCGCCGTCGAGGCCGGTGAGAAGGACGAGATCCGCTTCATCGCCACTGACAACCCCTACCTGCCCGGCACGCTCCCCGGAGACATCTGGGCCGTCGATGGTGCTGCCCACGCCGCCATCACGGAGCGTCGCGCCGCACTCGAGGAGGCCTCGGGCAGCTGAGCCCAACAGCGCTAGGCTGAGGCCCATGAAGATCGCGCGCTTCTCGACCGGTGATGAGCCCCGCTACGGCATCGTCCAGGGCCTGCCCGAGGGAGAGGTCGCCTCGGGCGAGTCCGAGGGGCACCTCCTGGTCCTCAAGGGAGACCCCCTCTACTCCCTGCCCGAGGCCACCGGTGAGGTCGTCGAGCTGCGTGAGGCCAGGCTCCTGTCGCCGGTCATTCCCCGCTCCAAGGTCGTGGGGGTCGGGAAGAACTACGCGAGCCACATCACCGAGATGGGGGAGAGCGAGCCGCCCCGCGATCCGGTCGTCTTCCTCAAGCCCAACACCTCCGTCATCGGCCCGGACGCTCCCATCGTCCTGCCTTCCTGGAGCGAGGAGATCCACTACGAGGCAGAGCTCGCCGTCATCATCAAGACCCTCGCCAAGGACGTCCCCATCGACCACGCCGACGACGTCATCCTGGGCTACACGGTCGCCAACGATGTCTCGGCCCGGGACCGCCAGCGCATCGAGCCGCAGTGGGTGCGGGCCAAGGCGTTCGACACCTCCTGCCCCCTGGGGCCGTGGATCGAGGTTCCCGAGCCCGGCCGTGAGCCCCTCTTCTCGCCCGGTGATGCGGCGGTACGCGCCCGGGTCGACGGCCTCCTCGTCCAGGAGGGGCGGACCACGGACATGATCCGTACGATTCCCGAGCTGATCTCCTACATATCGACGATCTTCACCCTCCTGCCCGGCGACGTCATTCTTACCGGCACGCCGGCGGGAGTCGGCGAGATCCGAGCCGGTCAGCGTGTCCAGGTCGAGGTTGAGGGCATCGGCTCCTTCTCCAACCCAGTGGTCCGCCGCTGAACCGACGCGGTCGCTCCTCACGGAGCAACTATGCCGGTGAGTGTCGGTGTTGCTTCTCGGCCATGGAGAGCCGGTGGCCCGATCAGGTGTCCTTGGACGAGCCGCCTGAGCCCTTCTCGTCGCTCTTCCTGTCCTCGGATTCGCTCTTCTTGTCGTTGCTCTTGCCGTCCTTGCCGGAGCCGTCACCGGATCCGGCCTCATCCATGTCGGCCGGGCCGGGATTACTGATCGGTGTGGCCTTCAACAGCGTCTCCATCTCACTGGAGGAGTAAGCATCAACGGGGCAGGCGTACATCGCCTGGAGCACGACGGGCGTGCCTGTCGTGCCGAAAACACGGACGAACCTGGTGAGCTTGTAGTCCTTGTGGTCGGCTCCGGTGTACGTGAAGTCCAGTCGTTTGGTCTCGATGGCGTGACCATCGGTGTCCTTGACCAGGGAGAAGTCATCCTTGGTGGGCTCGAAGGAGACATTCGTGAAGTCCGACGACTGCTGATAGGCGTTGACCGTGGTCTCCGCTTGATAGTCCGACTCGGTGCGATCACCCTGCGTGTTCTTGTCGTACAGGTTCTGCGTCGCGGTGAACACGCAGCCGTTCTGCTTGTCCATCTTGTTCTTGCCGTCGGTGTCGTAGACGGTCACCTTCCAACCGGACTGGGACTGCGGGAACTCCCAAGAGGGAACGTACTCGACGTTGCTGTTCTTGCCCGCCTTGGAGGACTTGCCCGACGGACTCGTGCTCTTGTCGGTCGCGCTGGTGGATGGTGACTCACTGCTGGAGGTGCTGGGGCGCGCGGGGCCGGACTCGTCCTGGCACGCGGCGAGAGCCGGGACGGCCAGGGCGAGGCTGAGCCCGGCCACAAGGGGGAGTCTGAGTGCTGATCGGCGGTGGGTGGTGGAGCGTGCCGCGGAACGCCGGGTCGGGGACATGGGGCCTCCAAGAAATGCTAAGTGGGAATCGTCCCGAACGGATTGGGGTGTCGTCGCCTCTGATGGGAGCCGCGAGAACTTCCTGGCGGCGACATCATGAGCTCATGGACGCAACGTTATTTCGCCTGAGTGCTGAGCGCGATGGGGCGGGGTACCCGTCCTCGGAGCAGCGGGGTGGTTACGCCACATGCGGGCCATAGTCAATGGGTGTTGACACCTACGCGGAATAACTCCGTACAAAACGTGAATGAGAATGTCAATAGGGGTTGACCTCGATGGTCGGGTGATTGATCTCGCCTTAGTGTTCCGGGGTCCGGATATGAATCCGGAGCAAGACATGATCGTCAGAACATGCTGACGGAAAGGAAGGAAGTCGTTGCTATGAGGACAATGCTTGCTCGGCATATTGCTGCAGGGGCCTCGATGCTGGTTTTGGCCAGTGCGCTTGCGGTGCCGGCGTCGGCGGCCAGCGCGGCGGGGCGTGACGGTGTCTGTGACTCCGGTGAGGTCTGCTTCTACTACAACAGTAATCAGCAGGGGTCGGTCTCCGACTTCACAGACTCAGTTGGAAACTATGGGAGCTCTCAGCCCCGGTGCTATGAGTTCAAGGGGGCCGGTAACGGTAAGGGGGAGTGTATGAAGAATCAGGTGGCCTCGGTCACCAACCGTACCGATAAGCCGGTGACGGTTTACTACAACTCCAACTACAAGGGGGCCACTCAGACCATTCCTGCGGGAGCCTCGGTCAACCTCAACTCCACGCTGAAGAACCAGAACGCCTCCCACCGCATCGGCGATGGCGGATCGTCGGACAGCACTCAGCCACCGCCCGCGACGGGTTCCATGAAGAACCCCTACGCCGGGGCGATGGGCGCCAACGGCGGCTACACGCCTCGCACGCAGTGGCTAAAGGACAAGATTCAGCAGCAGTTCCCGAATATCGAGTGCAACACCTACGAGACCGGGGACCGCAAGTCGGACCACTACACGGGCAACGCACTCGATTGCTGGGGGCCGGACTCGGAGCGTCAGAGGGTCGCGGAGTGGGCGAAGGACAACGCCGGCTCGCTCGAGGTGCTCTACGTCATTCACCACCAGAGGATCTACAACATCGCCAGGTCCAGTGAGGGATGGAGGCAGATGAAGAAGCGCGCCAACGCGACCGCCAACCACATGGACCACGTGCACATCTCGATGCAGCACCCTGGAAACGAGTACTGATCGGGCGATGGATCGGCCGCGTGCATCTCGGTGGAGCCCATGAGCCGTGCGGCACGGCAGGTCGGGGAACCTCTTCCAGGAGGTTCCCCGACCTGTTCCCTGGGCGCGGCCTCAGAGGACTATCCTGACTCCATCATGCCTGAACTCAGTGATCACTCATCCGCCTTCCGTCCTGAGCCCGCAGCTGCGTCCAGCGTCCCGGAGCAGGGCTCATCGTCCGTGCGCGTACGTTTCTGTCCCTCACCCACGGGAACCCCTCACGTGGGCATGGTGCGCACCTGTCTGTTCAACTGGGCCTACGCCCGTCATACCGGCGGCACCTTCGTCTTCCGGATCGAGGACACGGACTCCGCCCGTGACTCCGAGGAGTCCTTCGACGCCATCCTGGACTCCCTGACCTGGCTGGGGCTGGACTGGGACGAGGGTGTGGGCAAGGGCGGTCCTCATGAGCCCTACCGTCAGTCCCAGCGTATGGGGCTGTACAAGGAGGTGGCCGCCGAGCTGCTGGAGGCGGGCTACCTGTACGAGTCCTTCTCCACCCCGGAGGAGATCGAGGCCCGTCACCGTGAGCGCGGTGAGGACCCCAAGCTCGGCTACGACGGCTTCGACCGCGATCTGACCCAGGAGCAGAAGGACGCCTTCCGCGCCGAGGGGCGCCTGCCCGTCCTGCGGATGCGGATGCCGGAGGAGGACATCACCTTCACCGACCTGGTCCGAGGCCCTATCACCTTCAAAGCCGGCAGCGTGCCGGACTACGTCGTCGTGCGTGCAGGTGGCGAGCCTCTCTACACACTGGTCAATCCCGTTGACGACGCCGCCATGGGCATCACCCATGTTCTGCGCGGTGAGGACCTGCTGTCCTCCACTCCGCGACAGGTAGTCCTCTACCGCGCCCTCATGGCTATCGGGCGGGCTCAGGCCGTGCCCGAGTTCGGGCACCTGCCCTACGTCATGGGGGAGGGCAACCGAAAGCTGTCCAAGCGAGACCCTCAGTCCAACCTCCTCATCCACCGCTACCGGGGCATGATCCCCGAGGGGCTCCTCAACTACTTGGCCCTCCTGGGGTGGTCACTGAGCGCAGACCGCGACGTCTTCTCAGCCGCGGAGATGATCGGGGCCTTCGACGTCCATGACGTCAACCCCAACCCGGCCCGCTTCGACCCCAAGAAGTGCGAGGCCATCAATGCCGAGCAGGTGCGTGCACTGGAGGAGACCGACTTCCGGGACCGGCTGGTGCCCTACCTCGCCGACGCCTACCCCGACCCGACTGGCGAGACCGCTCAGGTGCCACTGGTCTCGGCGGACTCCTTCGACGGACTCACCGTACGGGAGCAGGAGATCCTCAATGCGGCCGCCCCTCTCATCCAGACGCGGATCCAACTGTTGCGTGAGAGCCGCGACATGCTCGGCTTCCTCTTCGTGTCGGACGACGATCTCGCCATGGATGACAAAGCACTGGGCAAGCTCAAGGACTCGGCCGGTGACGTGCTGGAAGCGGGCATCCGTGCCCTGGAGGGGCTCAGCCCCGAGCGGTGGGACAAGGACCATCTGGAGGACGTCCTCAAGGCCGCCATCGTCGAAGGACGGGGCATGCCCGACGGCGAGGGGATCAAACCGCGTCTCGCCTACGGTCCGTTGCGCGTTGCGGTGACCGGGCGACAGGTGTCTCCGCCCTTGTTCGAGTCCATGGAGATCCTCGGAACCGACTCCGCCCTCGCCAGGCTGAAGGCTCTTCGAGCGCGGCTCGGGTGACACGCTGCCGGTTACTCTCATGCGAATGGTGATGGGGTCAGGAACGTCGTGTTCCTGACCCCACTCGGCTTATCGTGCGCGAGACGCCTCGCGAGCAGCGCCCTCAGAGGATCCCGGTGACTTCCTGAGGGTGTCACATGGCTCCGGCGTCGACTCCCTGGACCCGGATGCCCGCCAGGATCGTGTGCCACTGATCCAAGGACGCCGATGAGTCTGTCGGGCAGAAAACTACAGCATATAGAACGTACCCCTCCTTCTCGACGATCCTGTTGAATCGATACCCTACGACGGGAGTATTCGGAGCGTCAGAGAAGTTGACGTTGCCACTGAATGATACTTCGTAACCGGGCATCGTTCCATTGTTGTCACGTACTGCTTCGACGATGGAGGGTGCGCTGGTGGTCTGAAAGGTTGCGAAGTCCCCGGACTTAGTTGTGACAAAAGTCTTTGAGTCCAGATCGTCTGTGGGGGTGGAGCTGAAAAATTCTTCAGATATTTGTTGGCTGATGTATCCCTGACAGCCTTTTCCGTCGTTGAATTCATATCCTTCGCTGTGAAGGTCGTTGGAGTTCTTGGAAGTGTCAGCCAGATCGTCATTCCGGGACCAGACGGACGTGTCCTCGTTGGCGAAGGTGACTGATGGTCGTGACCAGGTGGCCGGCGCGGACGGAGACTTCGACGGTGGCGAGCTCGAAGTCCTGGGCGACGTGGTCGAGCTGGAGGCGCTGGCCTCGGCAGAGGCTCTTGCGGGCTCGACGCGCAGCTGCCCCTTGTGGGCGGGGCCGCAGGCACTCAGCGTGAGACTGGCTGCCAGGCACAGTCCCAGAGTGAGGCGACGAGCTCTGGAAGGCGCGTTGTGGGAGAGGAGTGGCTGGCGATGGCGCTGCGCCGGACGAGACAATGCGGCTCTCCTAGTGGTGCGGAGGGAGGAGGGCAGGTGCTGGGGTTCAGTGCCGGGGCTCATCTATCCCATGGCCCCGGCATCGAGTCCCGCCACTCGTGTCGAGGACAGGAACTGATGCCACGTATCGGAGGAGGCGAGCTTGTCTGGCTCGCACTCGAGGAAGATTTCAAGGGTGACGCCCCGGTCACTGATCTGCCGGAAGAAACGATATCCTGCCACATCGCCGGTTGAGCCGCTGGCGTATTTGACATTGGCTGTGTATCCGATTTCATATCCGGGGAGCGTTCCGCTGTCGTCCGGCACGGCTTCGACCGGAGTCGGCCCCGAGGTCACTGAGAAAGAACTGTGGTTCGGCATCGTCTCTTGTATCTTAACAGAGGATGTGGTGTTGTCTCCGCCCCTTCCTCTTTCGTCGTAGATTGTTTGGTTTGCTTTGTAAAAAATAATGGCCAGGCATCCTCCTGCGTCGAAATTGTAGGCCTGGCTGATTTCTGACGATGTCTCGATCGGCTGTTTGAGTATGTCGTCCTTTCGGCGCCACGTGCCGGTGGTGTCATTGGAGATCGTGACATTCGGGGCCGTCCAGGTCGTTGAGGAAGGTGCTGCCGACGGCGTTGGGGCCGGCGTCTTGGAAGGCGCGCCCGAGCCGGAGGTGCTGGCCTCGGCGGAGGCGCCTGCGGGCTCGACGCTCAGCTGTCCCTTGTGGGCGGGTCCGCAGGCGCTCAGTGAGAGGGCTGCGGTCAGGGTCAGTCCAAGGGTGAGGAGGCGAGTGCTGCAGGGGTTGCGACCTGCATGGCGATGGTGCTGCAGTTGGGTGGGCATATGGCATCCCAAAGAGGTGGGGTGAGCAGGAACTAGGGGGAGTCTAGGGGATGCCCCTGGAGGCGGGCTCGGTGGTGAGTACTCGGGCGGGATGTGCGATACCGGCTGCGAGGGGCTGTGCGAAGCCGTGATCAGGAGGGTGGAGGGAGGAGGGTCTGGCTTCCTTCTGTGTGTCGGTCTTCACCTCCTGGTGATTTGGTGGGGCGGGGGTGGGCGTGTAGATTACTGCCCGCTGCCTCGGGCGTGATTCGTTCCGAGGGAAGCCCCTTGGGGTATGGTGTAATTGGCAACACGACTGATTCTGGTTCAGTTATTCTAGGTTCGAGTCCTGGTACCCCAGCGGATCTGTTGATCTGTGGCCCCCATCGTTTAGTGGCCTAGGACACCGCCCTCTCACGGCGGCGGCGCCGGTTCGAATCCGGCTGGGGGTACGAAGGTCCGGTTGTCGGTTTCGGCATCCGGGCTGTCAAGGCCCCCATCGTTTAGTGGCCTAGGACACCGCCCTCTCACGGCGGCGGCGCCGGTTCGAATCCGGCTGGGGGTACGGATCAAGGAGGCCGACCAGGTCTGCTGGTTCACAACTGCATAGCAGGCCCCCATCGTTTAGTGGCCTAGGACACCGCCCTCTCACGGCGGCGGCGCCGGTTCGAATCCGGCTGGGGGTACGAGGGCGAGGCGTCTGCTCCACCGCATGGTGGAGCAGACGCCTCGTGTTTTAGCGGTGAGACCCGCTTATGCGGGTGACTGGAGCTCAGCTGCCTGTGGCGCGGAGGCCAGTAGGTCGCTGCCTGTTGTGACGGTGAGTCCTCGCTCCAGCAGTGAGCGCACGGCTCCCTCCAGGGCGGAGAACAGGGCCTCGGAGGGCTGCGTGCGCCCGTCGTGGCACAGCACCACCGATCCAGCGCCGGCAACGTCCTTGACGGCGCCGGCCGCCAACGCCGATGGCGTGTGAACGCTCCACAGCAACAGGTCCATCCTCCTCTGCGCGGCAATCATCATGGCCGGTGCGTCAACTCGGCCGTAAGGGGGCCGCCACAGGCGTGGAGAGGGTGCTCCGGCCGCCATGATCGCCTCGCACGTCCGGCTCACCGAGTCGTTCAGCTCCGAGAAGCTCACACCGTAGACGTCGGTGTGCACCCAGTTGTGGACCGCGACCTCATGCCCCTCGGCGACCTCCCGCGCGATCAGCTCGGGATGGGCCTTCACCGCTGATCCCAGAACGAAGAAGGTTGCCCGTACGTGCAACCTCGCCAGCATGTCGAGCACACGTGGAGTCCAACGAGGGTCTGGCCCGTCGTCGAAGGTCAGCGCCAGCTTTCCGGACTCCCCTCCGGTCTGAAACACCACTCGTGTCCCGAGCGCGCTGCCGGGGGCCGCGGGGCGAGGGGCCGTTCTTGCCGTGGGAGAGAGTCGGGTGTCGTGCCAGTGAGTGGCTTCTGCGCCGGTGCCCGCGCCAAGGATGGCCGCCGTCGTTGCCAGGGCGGCCCTCCCCAGGAGGCCCCGCCGGCTCTTCTTGGCGGTGAGAGTCAACCGTGGCTCGAGTGACGGAGGGATTGTGGGGTTCCTGACGCGATCATCCGGCAGGCTCTTGGTTGTCACCGGTACATCGTAGAGCGATCCCGACAGGCCTCTGCGCCACTGGTCAGAACGTTGCGGAACCGCGACGGAATCGAACTGGATCGCACCGTATCAATCGATAATCAGAGCATCCTCGGTAGGATGCCCGCGTGACGAACTTTCCCGCGCTGAAGACCCCCGGCCCCCTCGCTGATGGCGCCATGCGCATCACTCCCCTGGGGGGCCTGGGTGAGGTCGGCCGTAACATGACCGTCTTCGAGCTGGACGGCAAGCTGCTCATCGTCGACTGCGGTGTGCTCTTCCCCGAGGAGGATCAGCCGGGCGTCGACCTCATCCTTCCCGACTTCTCCTCCATCGAGCACCGTATCGACGACGTCGTCGCCCTGGTCCTGACCCACGGGCACGAGGACCACATCGGGGGCGTGCCGTACCTGCTGCGGCTGCGTGAGGACATCCCCCTGGTGGGAAGTGAGCTCACTCTGGCCTTCGTGGAGGCCAAGCTCAAGGAGCACCGTATTCGCCCGGTGCTGCGCCAGGTCATTGAGCATGAGGAGGTCTCCTACGCCCCCTTCGACCTGGAGTTCGTGGCCGTCAACCACTCCATCCCCGACGCCATGGCCGTCATGATCCGGACCGATGCCGGCAACGTCCTGGCCACCGGTGACTTCAAGATGGACTCCCTGCCCATCGACGGGCGCATCACGGACCTGCGCTCCTTCGCCCGCTTCGGTGAGGAGGGCGTCGACCTGTTCTGCGTGGACTCCACGAACGCCGAGGTCCCCGGCATGGTCGGCCATGAGGGCGAGATCGGCCAGGTCCTGGACAATGTCTTCGCCGACTCCGACGGGCAGATCGTCGTGGCATCCTTCGCCAGCCACGTCCACCGGGTCCAGCAGGTCCTCGACGCGGCCGCCCTGCACGGCAGGCGGGTCGCCCTCGTGGGGCGCTCCATGGTTCGCAACATGGGTATCGCCTCCGAGCGTGGCTACCTCAAGGTCCCCGCCGGCGTCCTCA
Organism: Actinomyces stomatis; assembly: GCF_031292835.1. NCBI lineage: Bacteria > Bacillati > Actinomycetota > Actinomycetes > Actinomycetales > Actinomycetaceae > Actinomyces > Actinomyces stomatis. The sequence continues at coordinate 229,808 of NZ_JASPEP010000002.1, read as the reverse complement.
TCGATGCCCGCGACATCACCTCGCTGCCCCCGCACGAGAGAGTCCTCATGGTCACCGGCTCGCAGGGTGAGCCGATGGCGGCCCTGTCCCGGATGGCCCACTCCGAGCACCGCAGCGTCACCATTGAGCCCGGCGACACCGTCATCTTCGCCTCCTCCCTCATCCCCGGCAACGAGAACTCCGTCTTCCGGGTCATCAACCAGCTCATGCGTCTGGGTGCGCGCGTGGTCCATCAGGGCAATGCCAAAGTCCATGTCTCCGGACACGCCTCGTCCGAGGAGCTGCTCCACGTCTACAACATCGTCCAGCCCCGCAACGTCATGCCCATTCACGGTGAGATCCGTCATCTGGTGGCCAACGGTGGGCTCGCCGTCAAGACAGGAATCGCCCCTGAGCGGGTCATGTTGTGCGAGGACGGCGTGGCCGTCGACCTGGACGGGGGAGTGGCCCGCATCGCCGGCCAGGTGCCCTGCGGCTACATCTACGTCGACGGCTCCTCAGTGGGGGAGATCGATGAGGCCGAGCTCAAGGACCGCCGCATCCTGGCGGAGGAGGGCTTCGTCTCCGTCTATGCCGTGGTGGAGACCACAACCGGGACGATCCTGGCCGGTCCTCACATCCAGGCGCGGGGCGTGGCCGAGGACGACTCGGTCTTCGAGGAGATCCTTCCCGATGTGACCGAGGCCCTGTCCGCCGCGCTGGAGACCGGGAAGGCGGACGCCTACTCCCTCCAGCAGGTCATGCGCCGCACCCTGGGACGCTGGATCGGGCGCCGTCTCAGGCGCCGTCCCATGATCGTCCCGGTCGTCGTCGAGGCATAGCAGGAGGGTGCTTACTGCATGACTCTGTTCCGGCCCGCGTGCTTCATATCCACAGGATCCATCCTCATCGACATCCCCCTCCACGTCAGCCGTGTGCCGACGCCGGGAGGGGCGATCACCGGGGCGTCGTCAGGTCCGGTCGTCGGTGGTGGGTACACCGTGGTCTCGGCCGCGGCCCGGCAGGGCGTCCCCACTGCCTTGGCCGCGACCCTGGGAACCGGTCCCAACTCCGCGCGGGTACGTGAGTCGATGCACCTGGACCGGGTCGAGCTGCTCGTCGAGGAGCTTGTCGGGGACATCGGCACCTGCACCGCTCTTATCGAGCCCTCCGGCCGACGTACCTTCATCACCACCGCGGGCGTCGAGGGAGAGCCCCAGCGCGAGGACCTCGAGAGCATCGACCTGAGAGCCGGGGACTGGGTCTACGCCACCGGTTACGACCTCGCCCACCACACGAGCCGCGGCATCCTGGTCGACTGGCTCCTGTCGATCCCCGACGGCGTCGGGCTGGTGATCGACCTTGGCCCGGTCCAGCCCGATATCCCTGACCAGGTGCTTCTGCCACTGCTGGCTCGAGCGACGATGCTGACCGGGAACGACCTGGAGATGAGCCGGCTCGAGGAGCGCCTGGGCGGTACGAACGCCATTCGAGAGGCCTGTCCGCAAGCGCTGATCGTCCATCGTACCGGCGTCCACGGCTGCGTTCTCCACCCGGTGGGCGGCGAGGCGATCGAGGTCCCCGGTTTCGTGCGTGAGGTCGTGGACACGACGGGTGCGGGAGACACGCATACCGGTGTCCTGGTCGCCGGCCTTCTTGACGGGCTCGACGTTGTTGAGGCGGCCAGGCGTGCCAATGCGGCCGCAGCCCACGCTGTTGCGTGCACCGGCCCGGCCCAGGCGCCGCTGCGTGAGGCGATCGATGAGTTCCTCCGGGCCGGTGACGAGAGGGCCTGAGAGGTCCTGGGCCGCGGCAGTCCCTCTCGCCAGGGGATGAGCCCCTCATCGAGCTACGGCACCGAGAAGGTGACGTGTCTCCGGCCGGCGCAGGCGGCGTGGCAAGGCCGTTGAGAGCAAGAATCCGATAGTTTCTAGAGCATCATGGCCAATCGTCGCACCACGAGAACATCTGCGCCGTCGTCGGGAACCGGCAGAGGGCGTAATCGAGGTGGCTCCGCTCCCGGGGCCGCTCCCTTCGCCGCGCCCGGTACGGGCCCCTCCGGTGGGCGCTACCGCCGTACCGGCTGGGCCTTCCTCATCCTGGCCCTCGCTGCGGTTCTGGCGCTGCGCGAGTGGTTCGGGATCTCCGGGGCCGCAGGTGATCTCCTGCACCACATCGCTGCGGGTCCCGTTGGTGTCCTGGGCGTCTTCGTGCCCCCGCTCCTGGCGGCGCTGGGGGTCGCCATGCTCCGGGTCCACAGCCTGGGTGCGGTGCACGCGCGGGTCTCCGTGGGCTGCCTGGGACTGCTGACGGCTCTGACCGGAATGATCCAGGTCGGCAGCGGTAACCCGGTCCTCAGGGGCAATATCGGCGGCCTGGAGAGTGCCGGAGGGCTGTTGGGGTGGCTGGTGGGCTACCCCCTGGCGGCGCTGTTCTCCTCCGTGGGGGCCTTCATCCTGTTCATCCTCCTGACTGTGTTCTCCGCCCTGGTCATGTCCGGCAAGACCGTTGCCGAGATCCGTGAGCTGCTGGAGCAGTACCGGACCGCGGACGGTGACGAGGCATCCCACGGCGCCGGTGGTTCCGGTGACTCCCTGGCCCGGCGCCTGCTCGGACGGGCGCGTGGAGGCTCCGGGCGCGCCGGTGCCTCGGGAGGCGATCCGGATCAGACGGCGCTCCTGGACTCCTACGACGGCGACGAGCCCTTCCGCTCCGCCCTGGAGGTGGAGGAGTCGGCCTCCCGCAAGCGGGGCAGTGGTCGGCGTAAGCGCTCGGCTGACCGAGAGGCCCAGCAGACGGCGATCACCGATCTCTTCGAACCGGGCGGCGATCCCGACGGCCACTCGGAGAATGCCGCCTTCGTCGTCCCGGACATGGGTGAGGAGAGCGACGCCGTTGCCTCCTCGGCACCCTCGGCCGCCTCTCCCACCCGGACCAGGCCGGCCGGCCCGACAGGTGGCCCCGCGGTGGCCGGCTCGGCCGCTGGGGGACAGCGCAAGCCCTCATCGCCCAAGCGCTCTGCCCCGCAGTCACCGTCCGGCTTCGACGCCGTCACCGAGGAGACCCCCGCGGCCCCGTTCGAGGAGCCCGACCTCGCCGACCAGATCGCCATGAGCGACCTGAGCAACATGGCCCTGCCCGACGGCTCGACCTACACCCTGCCCGAGGACGCGCTGCTCGGCCCCGGCCCGGGGCACTCCACCCGCACCCCCGCCAACGACGCCATTGTCGAGTCCTTGCAGAACGTCTTCTCCGAGTTCAACGTGGACGCCACGGTCACCGGCTACACACGCGGTCCTCAGGTCACCCGCTACGAGGTCCACCGGGGCCGGGGGGTCAACGTCTCCCGTATCACGGGGCTGGAGAAGAACATCGCCTATGCGGTGGCCTCCGACGAGATCCGTCTGCTGACCCCCATTCCGGGCAAGAGCGCCATCGGCATCGAGATCCCCAACAGCGACCGGGAGATGGTCAAGCTCGGTGACGTTCTGCGCTCCCAGGCCGCGCGCAAGCAGGCGCACCCGCTGGTGGTCGGGCTGGGCAAGAACGTGGAGGGCGACTACGTCGTCACCAACCTGGCCAAGACCCCGCACCTGCTGGTGGCCGGCCAGACCGGTTCGGGTAAGTCCTCCTTCGTCAACTCGATGATCACATCGATCATGATGCGTGCCACGCCCGAGGAGGTGCGCATGGTGCTGGTGGACCCCAAGCGGGTGGAGCTGACCATCTACGAGGGCATCCCGCACCTCATCACCCCGATCATCACCTCCCCGAAGAAGGCGGCCGAGGCCCTGGAGTGGGTGGTGCGGGAGATGGATGCCCGCTACGACGACCTGGCCTCCTTCGGCTTCAAGCACATCGACGACTTCAACAAGGCGGTGCGCGCCGGAGAGGTCCAGCCCCTGCCGGGCTCCCAGCGGGAGCTGAGCCCCTACCCCTACCTCCTGGTCGTCGTCGACGAGCTCGCCGATCTCATGATGACCGCCCCCAAGGACGTGGAGGCATCCATCCAGCGCATCACCCAGCTGGCCCGTGCCGCCGGGATCCACCTGGTCCTGGCCACCCAGAGACCCGTCGCCCAGGTGGTCACCGGCCTCATCAAGTCCAACGTGCCCTCGCGCCTGGCCTTCGCCACGGCCTCGCAGCTGGACTCCCGGGTCATCCTCGACCAGAACGGTGCCGAGACGCTCACCGGCCAGGGCGATGCCCTCTACCTGGGACCGGGCGCCTCGACGCCGGTGCGCATCCAGGGCTCCTGGGTCACCGAGTCCGAGATCCGCTCCGTCGTCGAGCACGTCAAGTCCCAGCTGACACCCGAGTACCGCGAGGATGTCGTCGTCCCGGAGGTCAAGAAGCAGATCGACGAGGAGATCGGCGACGACATGGACCTGCTCCTGCAGGCCGCCGAGCTCATCATCTCCAGTCAGTTCGGCTCCACCTCCATGCTCCAGCGCAAGCTGCGTGTCGGCTTCGCCAAGGCCGGACGTCTCATGGACCTGCTGGAGTCCCGCGAGGTCGTCGGCCCCTCTGAGGGCTCCAAGGCCCGCGACGTCCTCGTCCAACCTGAGCAGCTCGAGGAGACCCTGGCCTGGATCAAGGGTGAGGGCGGTGCGCCCGGAAGCGCTGAGACTCCCGAGAGCTCTGATGGTTCTCAGGGCGAGCCCGGCTCCGACGTCCCGTCGGCTCCCGCTTCGGGTGACCCTCGTACCGCGGTCATGCCGGCGAACCGTTACAGCACGGATCCGTTGGAGGTCGCCTCGAGCCTGCCGGAGTCGGAGTCCTGGGACGATACGTCCGCCGAGGAGGACTCCGAGGACGCCTGGTCACTCACTGGCCGCGGCTCATCGTGGTGATGAGGAGGCCGCTGCCGTGCCCGGAGGGTCCAGGGGCGCTCCCGCTCGTTTGATGACCTCTTCCCGACTGAGGATCTTCGGGGCCGGTCCGGTGGATTTCGGTGGCGTGGTGGACATGGTCGAGGCGTCCTTGACGTCTGAGGTGAGCATGCTCCAGCGCCGATCGATCTCCTCCTTGCCCAGACCCAGGCCGGCAGGACGCTCACCGTTGTGCAGGGCCGCCAGGTCTCTGACCTTGTAGCCGCCCTCCTGATCCATCGTGAACGGGTGCCAGTTCAGCTTGTCCACGCTCACCGAGCCGTCGGCGTGGGAAGTGATGTCGGCCCAGACCAGCTGACCGACGTCGGACAGCGGAGCGCAGCACCCTTCGTCCTGGTTGGAGATGTAGTTGCCGGCCGAGTACGACACCCACATCCCCTTGCCCTCGACTCCTCCGGAGAGCTTCTCGGCGGGCTGAGGCACATGCGGATGAGCACCGAAGAGGATGTCGACCTGCCCGCTGTCGGCGAGAGACCGGGCGTAGGAGACCTGATCGTTATCGGGCGTGGTCTCGTACTCCTGACCGATCTGGGAGTGGACGACGACAAGGTCGGCACCCGCCGCACGGGCTGACTTCGCTGCCTTCGTGATGGCGCCGACGTCGTTGAGCGACACCGAGTGTCCGGTGGGATCGTCGAGGCCGTTGAGGTCCTTGGTCGTGGAGATCTGGGCCACGGTCACTGTGCGCCCTCCCCGTGCGAGCTCGTAGAGTGCGAAGGGCACGGAAGCGTCCTCCTTGCTCCGGTAGGTGCCCGCGTGCCCCATCCCGTGAGCGTCCAGGGCGTCCAGGGTGGCGATGACTCCGGCCTCACCCCGGTCGGCGGCGTGGTTGGAGGCGGTCGCGCAGCCGTCCCACCCGGATCTGGCCAAGGCGCCGACGACCTCGGAAGAGGTGCCGAAGGAGGGATAGCCCGAGTAAATCCCGTCCGGAGCGACGGGAACCTCCATGCCGCACAGGGCCAGATCCAGGCCCTCGACCCAGGGGGTCTCAGCGGCAACGTTGTCGGTGATGTCCCCTGAGGCTCCCGGAGTGGATTCCATCACCGGCATGTGCATGAGGACGTCCCCGGCGTAACCCACGGTGAAGTGCACGTCCTGCGAGCCGCTGGTGCCGGTGGAGCCGGACGGAGCCGGAGACTGAGTCGGCAGAGACTGATCCGAGCTCGTCGAGCAGCCGCTCAGCACGACGGACGCGGTGAGAACGGCGGCGGTGAGGAGGAGCGGACCTCGTGGCCGGTGGGCGACACGTGCGGTACGCGGCGAGTCACGTGGCTCCCCGGAGGCGCGGTGCCGGGGAGCCACGTTGTCGGAAGCTGCCAAAGATGGTGAGAGAAGCATGGAGGGAAGCATGATGGTGATGAATGTAAGAACTGAACCTTAACAGCATGTGTGCGGCCCGTGCTCTTCTCAGCGGCATGAGGCAGAAGTGCGGAAATGCCGGAGAACCGTGGGTGACTACCGAGCCCCTGTTGTACATCGCATGCGGCGGCGTCAGGGCGCGCACGGTGGCGGCATGCGGATGCGACGTTGTCCGAGAAGATGGATCGAGGTTTCTCCGTCGGCCAGAGGCCGTGCACGACTAGGCTGACCTTGATGAACGCCCCGACCGCCCCGGACGGCGCCGCGCAGTCAGAGCAGGCGCCGCTGCTCAACGTCGCCAACGCACTGACGGTGCTGCGCCTGCTGCTCGTTCCCGTTTTCATCTGGCTCTCCCTGCTGCCGGGGGACAGGGCCGGGCTCGCCGCGGTCGTGGTCTTCGTCGTGGCGGCCTTCACGGACCGTCTTGACGGTCAGCTGGCGCGCTCGCGGGGGCTGGTGACCTCCTTCGGCAAGATCGCCGATCCCATCGCGGACAAGGCGCTGACCCTGTCCGCCTTCGTCCTGCTGAGCGTCAACCACCGACTGTGGTGGTGGGTCACCATCCTCATCGTCGTGCGCGAGCTCGGCATCACGGTCATGCGTTTCTTCATGCTGCGCCGCGCCGTGATGGCGGCATCGCGCGGCGGCAAGATCAAGACGACCCTTCAGATGGTGGGGCTGGTCGGGCTGCTCACGCCTTGGTCCACGCTGCTGCCCGCGGGCCTGGCCGCGTTCCTGACCAAGGCGGCCTATGTCGTCGTGGCTGCAGCGCTCATCGTCACGGTGGTGACCGGCCTGGACTATGTCCGCGAGGCGATGCGGTTGAGCCGCCAGAATGGATCGAGTGGCCAGTGACCGTCCCGAGGCGGAAGCCATGGTGATCGAGGGTGCGCGCGACGTCGAGGACTGCACCCGCGTCGCGACCTCCCTCCTGCGCGCCGCCGCGGAGCTCGGGGTGACTCTGGCGATCGCCGAGTCGCTGACGGGCGGGCAGGTCTCCTCCAGCCTGGTGGAGGTTCCCGGTGCCTCACGTGTGCTCGTGGGAGCGGTCGTCGCCTACGCCACCCGGATCAAGGCGCAGGTCCTCGGGGTCGATGCCGCGCACCTGGAGCGGACCGGGCCGGTGGACCGCGATGTCGCCCTGCAGATGGCGTACGGCGTGCGCCGGCTCCTCGGGGCCGATCTGGGGCTGGCGACCACCGGGGTGGCTGGGCCGGGGACGGCCGACGGTCATCCGGCGGGAACGGTCCATATAGCCGTCGTCGGTCCGTGGGGTGAGGAGCATCGCGAGCTGCACCTGAGCGGTGACCGCTCGCAGATCCGGCGCGCCACCGTGATGGAGGTGTTCGAGCTGGCCATCGGTTTTCTGCGGGAAGAAGGTCGTGGGAGACGGCTCTGAGTGCTTCTCATCGACGACTGACCAACTACAGACCACAGACTAAGACGTATTTCAGATTTCTCTCAGGAATGCCGGTAGAGTGGTTCTCAACGTCACCGGAGCCGGAGAGCTGGCCTCGCGTGGCGGGAATGAATCCACGACGTGAATGGTTGTGCTAGACGATGAACAACACGACTCACCCCCGCACCACTCGCCCGATCAACAACCGGATGCCGATGCGCCAGGGACCCGGGGCAGGGTACGGTGTGTCCGTGGACACCCCGAAGCACGAGAATGTCGTTCTGCGCCGCGAGATCGGAGAAGTCCTGCGTGGCGTCCGACAGCACCAGGGGCGTACGCTGCGCGAGGTCTCCTCGCAGGCCCGCGTCTCCCTGGGGTACCTCTCCGAGGTCGAGCGCGGCCAGAAGGAGGCATCCTCCGAGCTGCTCGCCTCCATCTGCCAGGCGCTTGACGCCCCCCTGTCCATGGTGCTGCGTGAGGTCTCCGACCGCATCGCCCTGACCGAAGGCGTCATGATTCCGGACACAGTTCCCGATGAGCTCGTGCGTCAGCAGGGGGTTGCCCTGCGGTGACCATCCGCTGACGCCCTCAGCGCGGTGCTCTCACGGCGCCTGAGGTCGTTACCAGTGAGCCGACCTTCCCGGCGGTGGGGCCACGATCAGTGGACTCGCCGCCGGGTTGCCTGTTGAGGAAGGGGGAGTGGTGAAGCACTCGGAGTTCTGGAACGCCGTCGAGACGGTCTTCGGTCCGGTCTATGGCCGATCGCTGGCACAGGACCTGGTTCTTCCGGGACTGTGCATGACCTGCGTGCAGGCGCTCGACGACGGTGTGGCGCCGGAACGGGTCTGGGGCCTTCTGTGCGACGAGACCGAGCGCTCGGATGCCGAGCGTTGGATCTTCCGCTCTGATCCCCGTCGATGAGCTCGGGTGACGGTGAGGGCGGTGAGGTGGAGCTCGGGGTCGCCGACACGCGCGTGACGATGATGTCATGATCGAACAGGTGTTCGGGTACTGTTCTCCACGAACGACGACGACGCCCCTTGAGTCCACAGGGCTGATGAGGGGCGGAGATAGATGTCAGTGGTCAGGCATACCGTCGTTGGTGAGCCCCGGAGAGGGGACCTCGCCGAAGTTGACCAGCCATGCCCGCCGCGGCTGCGCGCCGCCCTGAGAACCGAGGTAGAACAATGCCTGCTGCCAGCCAGACCCAGGACCGCTCCAAGGCCCTGGCCACAGCCCTCGCCCAGATCGACAAGAGCTTCGGTAAGGGATCCGTCATGCGCCTGGGGGACGACACCCGTCCTCCGGTCTCCGTCATCCCGACGGGATCGGTTGCCCTCGACGTGGCTCTGGGAGTCGGGGGACTCCCGAGGGGACGCATCATCGAGGTCTACGGGCCGGAGTCCTCCGGAAAGACCACCGTTGCCCTGCACGCCGTGGCCAGTGCGCAGCGGGCCGGCGGGAACGCGGCCTTCATCGACGCCGAGCACGCCCTCGACCCGGTCTACGCCAAAGCCCTGGGCGTCGACATCGACAACCTCCTGGTCTCACAGCCGGACACCGGGGAGCAGGCCCTGGAGATCACCGACATGCTGGTGCGCTCGGGCGGTCTGGACATCATCGTCATCGACTCCGTGGCGGCCCTGGTCCCCAAGGCCGAGATCGAGGGGGAGATGGGGGACTCTCACGTCGGTCTCCAGGCCCGCCTCATGAGCCAGGCGCTGCGTAAGATCACCGGTGCACTGTCCTCCACCGGCACCACCGCCATCTTCATCAACCAGCTGCGTGAGAAGATCGGTGTGTTCTTCGGCAACCCGGAGACCACCACCGGTGGGAAGGCCCTGAAGTTCTACGCCTCCGTACGCCTGGACGTGCGCCGCATCGGCGGGCTCAAGGACGGTGACCAGCCCGTGGGCAACCGCACCCGGGTCAAGGTCGTCAAGAACAAGATGGCGCCGCCCTTCAAGCAGGCCGAGTTCGACATCCTCTACGGCCAGGGCATCTCCCGTGAGGGCAGCCTGCTGGACCTGGGTGTGGACAACGGCGTGGTGCGCAAGTCGGGGGCCTGGTTCACCTACGGGGAGGACCAGCTCGGTCAGGGCAAGGAAAACGCCCGCAACTTCCTCAAGGACAACCCGCAGCTGGCCGCCGAGATCGAGGAGAAGATCCTCGCGGCCCTGGGGATCGGCGAACCCGGCCGCAAGGCCCGCGAGGCTGAGGAGATGGCCGCCGCCGAGGCGGCCGTGGCTGCAGCCGCCGTCCCGGTGGACAGCGGGGACACTGCCGCCACGAGCGCGGTCAAGAACGCCCGGGGGCGAGGGAAGAAGACCACCGCCGCCGCTAAGGCGTCCAAGAGCGTGAAGACGCCCAAGGAGGCGTCGTCGGATGAGCCGGACACCATCTTCGGTGAGGACGCCGGCGGGTTCTGATGCCCTGGCTCATCCCTGACGCCCACGCGCAGGCGGTCGAGGCGGCGCGGGAGATCGTCCTGCGCCGCCTCGACCGCAGTGCGGCTCCTCGTGCGGCCCTGGAGGAACTGCTCGAGCGCAAGGAGGTGGACCCCCGTGTGGCCGCCGAGGTCCTCGACCGTCTGGAGGCGGCCGGGGTCATTGATGACACCGCCTATGCGGCCCGCCTGGCGCGCACCCGCTTCGCGGAGAAGGGGGCGGCCAGACGAGCCATCGCCGAGGAGCTGCGGCGCAAGGGACTGGGTGAGCGGGACGTCACCGCGGCCCTCGGGCAGATCAGCTCCGACGACGAGGACGCGGCGGCGCTGGCGCTGGCTCGCAAGAAGCTGTCCGCCACTCGCCACCTGCCCTGGGAGGTGCGCCGGCGCCGCACCGCGGCCGTGCTGGGGCGCAAGGGTTACAGCCGGGAAGTGACCATGCGGGCCATTGCTGCCGCTCATGCCGAGGAACCGGACTGAGAATCGGGTCTGTTCGGGCCTCGAGAAGCCCGAGGCTCTCTCCGGCCGACTAGGCTTGTCCCATGACCCAGGTGATTCCGGCTACTGGCGGCCCCCACGTCCCGGTTGACCTCCAAACGTTGGCGGCCTCAGCGGGAATCGCCGCCGAGCACGTCATTCCCCACGGCCGTGATGTGGCCAAGATCGACCTGCGCGTACTGGAATCCAGCAAGCGCGTGAGCAGCAGCGGTGCGAGTACCGCCCACTACGTCGTCGTCACTGCGATCACACCGACGCCTTTCGGCGAGGGCAAGACGACCACGGCCATCGGACTGGCCCAGGGGCTCACCCGTCTGGGAGAGCAGGCCGTCCTCACCCTGCGCCAGTCGGCCATGGGACCCACCTTCGGCATCAAGGGCGGAGCCGGAGGCTCCGGGGGCGCCCGCATCCTGCCGGCCGAACGGATGAACCTGCACCTGACCGGCGACTTTCACGCCATCACCGCCGCCCACAACCTCCTGTCGGCGATGATCGACAACCACCTGCACCACGGCAATGAGCTCGACATCGACGAGCGCACCATCACCTGGCCCCGGGTCCTGGACGTCAACGACCGCGCCCTGCGCCATATCGTGACCGGCCTGGGGACAAAAGTCGACGGTGTCACCCGGCAGGCCTCCTTCGACATCACCCCGGCCAGCGAGCTCATGGTCATCATGTCTCTGGCTGTGGACCTGGCCGACCTGCGCAATCGCCTGGGGCGCATCGTCATCGGCCGCAATCGCAGTGGGGAGTGGATCAGTGCCGAGGACCTCAAGGCAGCAGGGGTCATGTGCGCCGTCCTGCGCGACGCGCTCGAGCCCAACCTCCTGCGCACCGGTGAGGGCACGCCCGTCCTGGTCCACACCGGCCCCTTCGGCAATATTGCCACCGGATGCTCCTCGGTCATCGCCGACCGCGTCGCCGCGGCAGGAGCCCACGACGGCGGCTACATCCTCACCGAGGCCGGCTTCGGATCCGACATGGGCCTGGAGCGCTTCATCGACCTCAAGTGTGCTGTCTCCGGTATGCACCCGAGTGCCGCCGTCGTCGTGGTCACCATCAGGGCGCTCAAGGCCCACAGCGGACGCCACCGCCTCGTCAGCGGCAAGGACCTTCCCGAGGAGATGCTCCAGGAGAACATCGAGGACGTGCGCGCCGGCGCCGCCAACCTGCTCAAGCACCTGCAGATCGTGCGGGGCTTCGGTATCACCCCGGTCGTGGCCGTCAACGTCTTCCCCACCGACCACGACAGCGAGATCGAGGAGGTGAGGCGCATCGCCCACGACGCCGGAGCCCGGGTCGCGATCTGTCACCCCGTCACCAGGGGAGGCGAGGGGTGCCTCGACCTGGCCGGAGCCGTCGTCGAGGCCTGTCAGGAGGCGGACGAACCGGTCGCCACCCACCCTGCCTACGAGCCACAGGACGACCTGCGCACCAAGATCGCCAAGGTTGCCGACCTCTACGGCGCCGACGGCGTGGACTACACCCCCGCCGCCGGTAGGCTGCTGGACGCCTACGAGCGTGACGGCTTCGGGAACCTGCCCGTCGTCGTCGCCAAGACCCCGCTGTCCCTGTCGGCCGAGCCCGGCCGCAAGGGCGTGCCCACCGGGTGGCGCCTGCCGGTGCGCGAGGTGCGTCTGGCCGCGGGGGCCGGCTACGTCTACGCGATCTGCGGCAACCTGTCGACCATGCCGGGTCTACCGAGTCACCCCGCCGCCGAGCGCATCGACGTCGACGTCGTCACCGGGGAGATCGTGGGGCTGCGCTGAGAAGTCACGGGCCGGGTCCGGCGATATGCCGGACCCGGCCCGTGACTTGACAGGAGCAACCGTGCTGTCAGCTCTTCTCGTGCTTGGAGGTCTCGAAGAGGAGGTTGACCTGCTCGTTGTACGTCGTCAGCGTTGAGGCGGATACCCGGTTCGCCCACAGGTCGTCCGTCGCGGGCTTCATGATGGCGGCCACGTCCGCGCCGAAGTAGGTCAGTGGGAAGAAGAAGGTGGACTTGTCCTCCAGGTGCTGGGTGAAGGGCTTGGTGGGCAGGCCAGTTTCCTCGAAGACCTTCACTGCCTTGTCAGTGGAGGAGGCGATCGCCGGGAAGACGATTCCGTGAGAGGCCACGATGTCCTGCGCCTCGGCGGTTCCCAGGAAGGCCACCCACTTGGAGGCATTGTCGATGTTGGCCGACTGCTTGGAGATCGAGTCGCCCAGTCCGTTGAACAGGGAGACCGACTTGCCGCTGGGGCCCACTGGGTTCGCGGCGATCCCGACCTTGACGTCGAGCTTGGCGTAGGTGCTGAACATCCACGAGCCGTTGAAGCACATGGCGACCTTGCCGCTGCCGAGTTGGACATCGGTGCTGGTCGTGGAGGAGAAGGCGCCACGAGGAGGCATATAACCCTTGTCCACCAGACCGAAGTACCAGTCCATCGTGTCCTGGAAGACCTTCTCGTCGTAGCGGTAGTGGTTCCCCCACGTTTCCTTGTTCGTATAGAACCAGTCGCCGGCCGAGCCGGTGAAGGGACTCCACTGGGTCTGGCCGTCCCCGGTGCCGGCGTCCTGGATGCCCAGGCCGTAGACGGCCACGCGATTCTTATCGAAACCGGGCTCGTCACCTCGCACGCCGTTCTTGTCCACGGTCAGGCGGGCGAGGATCTTCTCGAAGGTTCCGCCGTCAGTGGGGTTCCAGGACCAGCCGGCCAGATCGGCCTCGGTCAGGCCCGCCTGGGTAAGCATGTCCCGGTTGTAGAAGACCGCCACGGTGTCCCAGTCCTTGGGGCAGCCGTACTGGTGGCCGTCCTCCCCCTTCCACAGGTCGATGAGGCCCTCCTGGAAGGCGGACTCGTCGACACCGGCCCAAGCGGCCTGCTTCTCCAGCGGGACCAGGACCTCCAGATCCACGAACTGGGCGAACTTGGAGATGTGGTCGGTGAAGGCGTCCGGTCCGGTCCCGGCGATGAAACCGGCCGTCAGCTTGGTCCAGTAGTCGCCCCAGGCGATCTGGGTGATATTGACCTTGATGCCGGTCTTGGCCTCGAAGGCCTTGGCGCAGGCCTCATAGGCGGGCAGCTGGCTGGCGTCCCACATCCAGTACTCCACGGCGCCGGATCCCGACTTCCTTGAGCCGCCGGAGCAGGCGGCCAGGGTCAGGGCGGCCGCGCCCGAGGCCAGGCCGCATAGGAGGCTGCGGCGCGACAGTGAGGAACGAAGAGGGCTGATCGGTTGAGTCGTCATCTGGTGCCTCACTTGATTCCGGTAAAGCCGATGGAGTTGACGATGCGCCGGGCGAAGGCCATGAACAGCAGGAGCATCGGGAGGGCTGCCACCAGGGTGGCGGCCATGAGCCCGGCCCAGTCGGGACCGGTCTGCGGGGCCTGGGAGCGGAAGACCGCCAGGGCCACCGTGAGGACCCGTGAGGAGTCCGTGTAGGAGACCAGCAGGGGCCAGAAGTAGTCGTTCCAGGCCGTGATGTAGGTCAGGATCGCCAGCGTCGAGATCGGGGCCTTGGCCATGGGCAGGATGAGGGTGAAGAACACCCGTACCTTGGAGGCTCCGTCGAGCAGCGCGGCCTCCTCCAGCTCGCGCGGGATGTTCATGAAGAACTGTTTGAGGAAGAACACCGCGAAGGGCGTCATGAACATGGTCGGCAGCGCCACCCCGAGGAAGGTGTCGATGAGGTGGAGCTGCTTGACCAGCACGAAGTTGGGCAGGAGCGTGAAGATCGAGGGGACCATGAGGGCTCCCAGGAACACGGCGAAGACCGTGTCGCGTCCCTTCCAGCGCAGGCGGGAGAAGGAGTAGGCGGCCATCGCCGAGAAGAAGACCTGCCCAACGGTGACCAGTGTGGAGATGATGACCGAGTTGCGCAGGTAGAGCCAGAAGTTGATGGCTGCGCCGCTGCCGCCGTCGGCCAGGGCCTCCTCGGTGGACTGCATGCCGAAGACGCGGGCGAAGCCGCGCAGGTTGATGTCCACCGGCAGCAGGCTGGTGGGGTGGGCCGTGATGCCCGCGTTGGAGGACAGCGCCGTACGCAGGACCCAGTAGAAGGGCAGGAGCGTGAACAGCATGATGAGGATCATCGCCGCCCAGGCCAGGGCCTTGCCGACGGTGAGCCGGCGGCCGGGGGCCTCCGAGGACGCCGCAGCAGCTGCCTTGGGGGACTTTGCGGAGGACACGGATGCGGTTGTCGTTGTCATGGGTGGTCCTCCTCAGTCCAGGTCCGTCTCGCCGGCACGGGTCATGCGGTACTGCAGGATCGTGATCGCGGCCAGGACGAGCAGCAGCCCCACCGCCATGGCGGAGGCGTATCCGAACTGGAAGCGCCCGAAGGCCATGTCGTAGATGTAGTACTGCAGCACGCGGGTGGCGTTGACGGGGCCGCCCTGGGTGGCCACCGAGACGGTGTCGAAGACCTGGAAGGAGCCGATCATCGTCATGATGAGCACGAGTGCCAGGATGGGACGCAGCAGCGGGACGGTGATCCTCCAGAACATCCGCCACTCGCTGGCGCCGTCCACCTTGCCGGCCTCGTAGACCGTGCTCGGGATCGACTGCAGGCCCGCGAAGATGAGCAGGGCCGTGTAGCCCACGTGCCGCCACACGTTGATGATCGCGATGGTGGGGATGGCCATCGACGAGGAGAAGAAGTCCACGGCAGAGCCCGTCAGGGACTCCAGGAGCTGATTGGTGATACCCAACGTGTTGTCCAGGATCCACAGCCACAGCATGGCGGCGACCACGTTGGAGACCAGGTAGGGCGTCAGCACGATGGATCGTATGAAGGTGGACTGGGTCAGGCGCTGCATGAGGACGGCGATGAGGAGCGCCAGGATCGTCTGCAGGCCGATATTGATGACCACGTACTCCACGGTGACGACGACGGCGTTCCAGAAGGTGTCGTCCTGAACCATGCGTTTGTAGTTGTCCAGGCCGGTGAACTCCTCGGGGGTCAGGAGGTTGTACTCGGTGAAGGACAACCAGATGCCTCGGATGAGGGGCCAGATGTAGAAGGCGACGAGGCCGATCGTCGCCGGGAGGATGAAGGCGAGGCCGAGCTTGAGGTCGGAGCGTGGCTTGCGTTGCCGACGCGATGGTCGTGCGACCAGGGTCGAGGTTGACATCGGGTCTCCAAATCGACGGTGATGTGGGAAAACGGGTCGAAGACGAATGGATGGGGGCAGGAACGGGTGGAAGCGAGGGTGAACGGGGCAGCGGCTCGGAGGATCGCCGAGCCGTCAGTCGACGGCGCTCACGCGCAGCAGGACGAGGTGGTCGGGGTGCAGCACCGGTAGTGCCAGACCCGTGGTGGTCAGGTAGGAACCCGGCAGGGTGACGCCCTCGGCCATCCAGCTCGCCGCGAGCCTCAGCTCGGGGTAGGTCGGCGCCGCCAGGCGCACGTGGTAGCGGCGCGAGGGGTCCAGGCCGGGCAGCGGGCGCGGCGCCGTGGGCCAGGCCAGGAGCTGACCCAGCGAGGCGATCTCGAACAGGGCGTCGGAGCCGTCAGGGGCCACGACGCCCTCGATGCGCAGCACGTCGTCGTCGGGCAGGTCCGCGTGCACCGTCACCCCCGAGTGCAGCAGGCCACGCAGTTCCTTGTGCAGCGCGATGATGGAGGCCAGGCGCTCGCGGGTGGGCTCGTCCGCCTCGGTGAGGTCCCACTCCACGCCCATGTGGCCCCACAGGGCGGTCCCGGCCCGGAAGTCGAGGTCGAGGTCGCGCAGGGTGGTGTGGGCCCGCCCGGAGCCGACGTGGGTTCCCACCAGCTCGGGAGGAAGCAGCAATGTGGTGCCGCGCTGGATGTTCTGGCGGTCGTGGGCGTCGATGCAGTCCGAGGCCCACACCCGCTGGGTGCGCTCCATGATCCCCAGGTCGATGCGGCCGCCGCCGCCGGCGCAGGACTCGATCTCCAGGGCGGGGAAGCGCTCGTGGAGCGCGTCCAGGAGCCGGTAGACGGCCAGGGTCTGGTCGTGGACGGCGGCCGCTCCCTGGCGTCCTGCGGTGGGGTCGGCGACCTCATGCCCTGCGGCCAGCAGGGGGGAGTTGTGGTCCCACTTGAGGTAGGCGATGCCGAGGCGCCCCACGAGGGTGGAGATGGCATCGAACAGGTAGTCCCAGGCGCCGGGGGCGGTCAGGTCCAGGACCCGCTGGTGGCGGTGCTCGGGCGCTCCGCCGGCGCCGTCGGACAGGATCCACTCCGGGTGGGCGCGGGACAGCTCGGAGTCGATGTTGATCATCTCCGGCTCGAACCACAGGCCGAACTCCATGCCCAGGGCGTGGACGTGCTCCACGAGCGGCTCCAGACCGTTCGGCCAGGCCTCGGGGGAGACCTGCCAGTCGCCCAGTCCCGAGGTGTCGTCGCGGCGGGAGCCGAACCAGCCGTCGTCCAGGACGTAGCGCTCGATGCCGACCTGGGCCGCGGCGTCGGCCAGGGCCTTGAGCTTGTCCAGATCGTGGTTGAAGTAGACGGCCTCCCAGGTGTTGAGCAGCACCGGGCGGGGGCGGTCGGGGTGGGACGGGCGCGAGCGCAGCCAGGCGTGGCTGCGGTGGGCCAGGGCGTCCAGGCCCTCGCCCCAGGAGAAGACCGTCCACGGAGAGGTGTAGGTCTGCCCCGGGGCCAGCGAGACCTCGCCCGGCAGGAGCAGCTCTCCGGCTCCCAAGAGCTTTCGGCCCGAGGCCGGGTTCATCGCCAGGTGGCGGACGTTGCCGGACCATGCCGCGTGAACGCCGTGGACGCGCCCGCTGCGCCATCCGAAGCCGGTGGTTCCGGCGGCCAGCCAGGTGACGGCGTCGTGCCCCGGGCGCCCCTCCCAGGACTCGCGCAGGCGGGTGCCCGGGGTGAAGGGGGTGCGCACGAGCCGGCGCTCCTGGACGTGGTGGCCGGTGGTGTCAAGCAGCTCGTCGGCACTGTCTGGCAACGGCAGCACCGCAGTGAGCTCGCCGACGACGAGATCGGCTCCCTGCTCGCCTTTGGACTCGGGGCGGTCGTCGCGGACCCAGGAGCGCACGCGTACCAGGCCGCAGGGTTCCAGGCGCAGCTCGGTACCCAGGGTCAGCTCGTGGACGGTGTCGGTTCCGCTGGAGCGCACGACGAGGGCGGTGCCGGCCGGGGTGTCCTCGGAGCTCTCCTCGTGGGTGAAGTCGGTGGGATGGGGTGAGAAGGCCGAGCCGTCGGTGCGTGAGAGCGCCACGGCGGGGCGTGAGCTCCAGCCCAGGTGGGCCAGGGGAAGGATCGGCAGGTCGTTGGTGATCCAGGCGGTGTTGGTTCCCAGGGACGTCGCTGCGGCCAGGGCCGCATCGGTCAGGTCATCACCGCTGACGTCACCCAGGTCGGGGCCCCAGTGGCGCACCACCGGGAAGCGGTCGTCGGGCAGGTCGAGGACTACGGAGGTGTCGGCTCGGCGCAGATGGAGGGTCATCATCGTCCTTCCAGGGGAGGGGAGAAGGGATCGGGAGCGATTCCTTGTAAGATGAAAATAATTGATGATGCTAGATTTCGCAAGGGTTTGCTCTACAGTGTCGGTACGACGTGGGCGGCGGTGGGCGTCGTCCCAGGTCACAGGCCGTGCGGCCCCTGTGGCAGCTGACGACGATGGAAACGGGAGCCGACGATGGGTGGTGGACGCAGCCTCGGCGCCAGGGCGCTGCTCGCCCTGATCTCCGCCGGCACCATGAGTCGTGGTGACCTCGGTGAGCGCCTGGGGCTGTCCGCGGCGACGACGACACGCACGGTGCGTCCCCTCATCGAGGCGGGGTTCGTCGTGGAGCAGCCGCCGGTGGAGGTGGATGGACCGGGGCGGCCCACCCGCCTGCTGGCCGTCGCCCCGAACAGTGCCACGGTTGCTGGCATCAAGCTCACGGATGACCGCCTCTACGCCGTTCTGACCGACCCGCTGGGTGAGGTTCTCATTGGCGACTCCGTGCCGCTGACCCAAACCGATGCCGGCTCCGTGACGGCCCTCATCGCCTCGGTCGTGGCGCAGCTGGCCGAGCGCAGTGGTCGACGGCCCGACGCGATCGGAATCTCCCTGGGGGCGGCTGTCATCGGGAGGCGGACCGTGGTGGTGGCCAGCTTCCTGGGGTGGCGTGATGTGCCTCTGGCCGCCATGGTCACCGAGGCCACTGGGCTGCCCTGCGTCGCGGCCAATGACGTGCGCGCCTTCGCCCATGCCGAGGCCTGGTTCGGGGCCGGTCGTGGAAAGGATCCCTTCGCCATGGTCACCCTCGGTGCCGGGATCGGCTGTGGGATCGTGGTGGCCGGTGAGGTCGTCTCCGGTGCGCAGGGAGCGGCCGGCAGCGTCGGACACCTGCCGGTGGATCCTTCGGGACCCAGCTGCGAGATCGGGCACCGCGGGTGCGCTCGTGCTCTCGCATCGACCTCCGGAATCCTGCGGGCGGCCGCCGAGCGCCTGGGATGTGAGGCTCAGGAGCTGAGCCTCGATCTGCTCCTGAGTCCCGATATGCGTCGTCACAACGGCGTCGACGACGTCCTGCGGCGTGCGGCGCTGGCGGTCGGAAGGGTGGTGGGGACTCTCGTCGCCTACGTCGACCCCGAGCTCGTCGTTGTCTCCGGGGAGGGCGTCGCCGTGGTGGAGACCTACCGGGAGGTCTTTGAGAAGGAGGTGGGCGGCCTGCGGCACTGGGCGGCGGCGCCAGTGCCGGTCCTGCTGCGTCCCTTCGAGTTCGACGAGTGGGCGCGGGGGGCGGCCGCTCTGGCCCTGGAGCAGTGGACGGTGGTGGCGGGCAATCGGTGAAAGGGAATCCTCGCCGCGCAAGCGCGCACTGTGACAGGAACCATGTCTAGGAACTAGGTCCCAGCGTGGTGTTGAACTAAGGGTCCCCTTAGATTGTGCGCATGATCCGCCGCACTACCATCGCGCTGTCCACCGCCGGTCTCCTGGCCGCCGGAGCCGCCCTCGCCCTGGCCGTACGTCCGGCCCGCCACGACGTCCCCGACGTCGCCGCCGGCACGGGCAGCCGCCGTCCGCCCCGCGTCGTCATCGCCGGTGGCGGCTACGTCGGCTTCTGCGTCGCCCGGGCCCTGCGCGCCCAGCTCAACCTCGACCAGGTCGAGATCGCCATCATCGACTCGCGCGCTTACATGACCTACCAGCCCTTCCTGCCGGAGGTCGCGGCCGGCTCCATCCAGCCGCGCCACGTCGTCGCCCCCCACCGCCGTAACCTCGACGGCGTCACCATCATCACCGGCGCCGTCACCGCCATCGACCACGCGGGCCGCACCGTTACCGTGCGTCCCCCGACCCCCCAGTCCACGCACGAGCGGGTCGAGCCCTACACCCTGACCTACGACCACCTCGTCATCGCCCTGGGCGCCGAGGCCCGCACCCTGCCGATCCCCGGCCTGGCGGAGCAGGCCATGGGCTTCAAGCAGGTCGAGGAGGCCACCGCCCTGCGCAACCGGGTCCTCACCCGCATCGAGGACGCCGCCTCCACCTGGGACACCGAGCGCCGCAGGCGCCTGCTCACCTTCGTCTTCGTCGGAGGAGGCTTCGCGGGCGTCGAGGCCATCGCCGAGCTCGAGGACATGGCACGCGCGACCGTGCGCACCATCCCTTCCATCGAGCAGCGCGACGTCCGCTTCGTCCTCGTCGAGGGCTCGCGCCGCATCCTGCCCGAGCTCACCGAGGAGCTCTCCGGCTACGGGCTGCAGCAGCTGCGCGAGCGCGGCATCGACGTGCGGCTCAACACCTTCCTCAACTCCTGCGTCGACGGCCACGTCGTCCTGTCCGACGGCACCGAGTTCGACGCCGACACCATCGTGTGGACCGCCGGCGTCAAGGCCGCCCCGGTGCTGCAGACCGCCTCCGACCTGCCCATCGACGCCCGCGGCCGTGTCACCGCGCTACCCACCCTCCAGGTGGCGCGCGACGGCGCGCCGGTCGAGGGAGCCTGGGCCGCCGGCGACTGCGCCGCCGTCCCGGACCTGACCTCCGAGGACCCCGAGGCCACCTGCGCCCCCACCGCCCAGCACGCGGTGCGTCAGGCCAAGTTGCTGGCCGACAACCTCGTGGCCGTCCTCGCCACCGGGGACGAGAACGGTGTGCCTCTGAAGTCCTACGCCCACGAGAACCTCGGTACCGTGGCCTCCCTGGGGATCGGCAAGGGCGTGGCCCGCATCATGGGGCAGAACCTGCGCGGCTTCACCGCCTGGACCGCTCACCGTGGCTACCATGTCTACGCCATGCCGACCTTCAACCGGAAGGTGCGCATCATGATGGACTGGCTGGCCGCCGTCGTCTTCCGTCGCGACCTGGCCTCCTTCGGCTCCATCGCCGAGCCCGGCGCGGCCTTCGCCACGGCGGCCCGTCACGACGCCGACCTCGCCGCCCGCCGTAAGGCCGCCGAGAGCGGGTCCTGAGCGCTCAGCCGTCGACCACGGCGTCGAACCTGCCTGCGTAGTCCTGGGCGCTGAGCAGATCTCCCTCGGCGCTCACCGTCACCGTGAACAGCCAGCCGGCACCGTAGGGGTCCTCGTTGATGGTGCCCGGCTCGTCGACGACCGCCTCATTGACGTCGACGACGGTGCCGCTCACGGGCGAGACGAGGTCCGAGACGGACTTGGTCGACTCGAGCTCGCCGCAGGGCTCGCCCGCCTCGACCTGGGCGCCGACCTCGGGCAGGTCGACGAAGACGACCTCACCGAGAGCGTCGGCGGCGACGGTGGTGATGCCCACGCGTGCGGGCTCACCGTCCTCCAGCCACTCGTGGTCGATGCTGTAGCGCAGGTGAGCGCGCACGCTCTGAGCCATGATGGGGTCCTTCCTGTCAGGAGGTGGTGGATGGTGCGGGACGCCTTATCGGGTCCGCTTGTAGAAGGGGGAGTCGACGACCGTGACCTCCAGCGGCCTGCCGCGCACGTCGGCGACGAGCGCCGTGCCCACGGGCCAGGCGGGGGCGTCCTCACGCCAGGGACGCAGGAGAGCCAGGGCCACGGGATGACCCAGCGTGGGTGACAGCAGGCCGGAGGCCACCGCACCGAGCACCTCGCCGTCGTCGCCCAGCACCGGCGCACCGGCCCGGGCCGCACGCCGACCCTCAGCGCTCAGGGCGACCAGCACCGAGGTGCCCTCGGTGCCCTCCTGCTCGGCCCGGGCGGCCAGGGCGTCACGTCCGACGAAAGCGCCCTTGTTGAGCCGCACCACCGCGCCCAGGCCGGCGTCGTAAGGCGTCATCCCCTCGTGGAGCTCGTGCCCGTACAGGGGCATCCCGGCCTCCAGCCGCAGGGAGTCGCGCGCTGCCAGTCCGCAAGGAGTCAGCGCCGGCACCGGCTCGCCGTCGATGACGGTGGGCTCCAAGGCCGCTGCGGCACTGGTGATGACCGTCCACAGGTCCACGGCGTCCTCCGCGCCGCAGAACAGCTCGAAGCCGTCCTCACCCGTGTAGCCGGTACGGGCCAGCAGCACCGGGTGCCCCGCCGCCGTCGCCCTGACGGCCGCGTAGAAGCGCAGGCGCTCCAAGAGCGTGGGACCGCACAGCACGTCCGGTCCGCAGTCGTCCTCCTCCGAGCCCTCAAGGGGCCTGAGAGCGCCGGGCATGGCGGCACCGGACTCGACGACGCCGACCAGCACCTCCTGCGCCCGCGGCCCCTGGACGGCGATGAGACAGGTGGCCAGGGAGATGTCCTCGACCGTGCAGTCGAATCCCGCGCAGCGGGCGACCAGCTCGGCGGCGACGCGCTCGCGGTTGCCGGCGTTGGGCACCACGAGGTACTCCTCGTCGCCCACGTGGTAGACGATGAGGTCGTCGATGACCCCGCCGGAGGGCGAGACCATCATCGTGTAGCGGGCGCGCCCCACCGCCACGGCCGACAGGGCCCCCACGAGCGCGTGGTCCAGGGCGGCCCCCGCCTCGGGGCCGGTGACCTTGACCTCACCCATGTGGGACAGGTCGAAGATCCCCGCGCTGCGGCGCACCGCGTGGTGCTCGGCCAGGTCAGAGGTGTAGCGCAACGGCATCTGCCAGCCGCCGAAGTCGGTGAAGGACGCGCCCAGGGCC
The DNA here is from genome assembly GCF_031292835.1 of Actinomyces stomatis. NCBI lineage: Bacteria > Bacillati > Actinomycetota > Actinomycetes > Actinomycetales > Actinomycetaceae > Actinomyces > Actinomyces stomatis. The sequence goes on along the minus strand of NZ_JASPEP010000002.1, from coordinate 207,223 downwards.
GTGTGCACGCGGTGCAGGGGCGTGGTGCGCAGGACGGCTGCGCTGGTCTCGGTGTGCTTGCTCATCGCTGTCTCCTCGTCAGACGTGGTCCCGGCTCAGGCCTCGTGCGCCTCGAAGGCATCGGGTGGCGGGCAGGTGCACATCAGGTGGCGGTCGCCCCACGCGTTGTCCACCCGCGAGACCGGGGGGAAGTACTTGTCCGTCTCCATGCCCGCCAGCGGGAAGGCAGCGGTGGCGCGCGAGTAGGGCCGCTGCCACGGCTCGGCCGTGACGGCCGCCAGCGTGTGCGGCGAGCGGCGCAGCACCGAGTCCTCCAGTGCCACGGCCCCCGAGGCGACCTCGTCGATCTCGGCACGGATCGAGCGCATGGCCGCGATGAATCGGTCCAGCTCGGCCAGGGGCTCGGACTCGGTGGGCTCGACCATGAGCGTGCCGGCCACGGGGAAGGAGAGGGTCGGTGCGTGGAACCCGTAGTCGATGAGCCTCTTGGCCACGTCCTCGGCGGTCACGCCCGTGGCCGCGGTGAGCGCACGCAGGTCGAGGACGCACTCGTGCGCTACGTGCCCGCGGTGGGTGTACAGGGTGGGGAAGACGTCGGCGAGCGCCTGTGAGAGGTAGCTCGCGTGGGCCAGCGCCGTGAGGGTGACCCGGCGCAGATCGGCGTCGGTGAGCGTGGCCAGGTACGTCCAGGCCAGCGGCATGACCCCCGCCGAGCCGAAGCGGGCCCCCATGGCCGCTGCCCCGCCGAAGCCCCGGTCATGGTCCTCGTCCGTCGGGACGGCCGATCCGACGGGACCGGCCGGAAGGTAGGGGGCCAGGTGCTCCTTGACGACGACGGGGCCCACGCCCGGACCGCCGCCGCCGTGAGGGATGGCGAAGGTCTTGTGCAGGTTGAGGTGGGACACATCGCCACCGAGGTCACCCGGGCGCAGCAGCCCCGTGAGGGCGTTGAGGTTGGCGCCGTCGATGTAGACCTGGCCGCCGGCGTCGTGGACGAGGGCGGTGACCTCAGTGACCTGCGGCTCGAAGACGCCGTGGGTGGACGGGTACGTGAGCATGATGGCCGCGACGTGTTCACCGTACTCGGCCAGGAGCCCGCGCAGGTGGTCGACGTCGATGGAGCCGTCCTCGGCGGTGGCGACCACCTTGACGCTGAAGCCGGCGCCGGCGGCCGAGGCGGCGTTCGTGCCGTGGGCGCTGGCGGGTACCAGGACGAGGTCGCGCTGCTGCTGCCCGGTGGCCCTGAGGTAGCCGCGCACCGCCAGCAGGCCGGCGAGCTCGCCCTGGGCGCCGGAGGCCGGCTGCAGGCTGCACCGGTCGTAGCCGGTCAGCTGCGCCAGCCGGTCGGCGAGACCGTCCAGCAGCAGGCGCCAGCCACGTGTCTGGGTCGCGGGGGCGTAGGGGTGGATGCCGGCGAGCCCGGGGCTGAGCCACACGGCCGACTGCGCGGCCGCGTTGAGCTTGAGGGTGCACGAGCCCAGCGGGATCATCGTTCGGTCGAGGGCGAGGTCGCGGTCCGCCAGCCGCCGGATGTAGCGCACGAGGGCGGTCTCGCTGCGGTGGCGGTGGAAGCTCGGGTGGGTCAGGAAGGTGCTCGAGCGCGCCAGTGACGCGGGCAGAGGGAACCGGGGGGCGCCGTCGTTGCCCGGGGCGGGATCCTGCGCGGCGTGGGGGAGGGCATCGGCGAACGCCCGCAGGACCGTGGTGACGTCGTCGTCGGTGGTGGTCTCGTTGACGCTCACCCCCACGTGGTCGGTGTCGAGCAGGCGCAGGTTGTAGCCCAGCGCCTCAGCGCGCTCGATGGCGTGGCGGGCGGCGCCGGGCAGGCGCACGCTCACCGTGTCGAAGAACTCCTCGTGCTCGAGGGCGAGCCCGAGCGCGCAGGCGCCGACGGCCAGGTGCTCGGCCTGGCGGTGCACGTGCTCGGCGATGGACACCAGGCCCTCGGGACCGTGGTAGACCGCGTAGAAGGCCGCGACGACCGCCAGCAGGGCCTGCGCGGTGCAGATATTCGAGGTGGCCTTCTCCCGGCGGATGTGCTGCTCGCGGGTCTGCAGGGCCAGGCGGTAGGCCTCACGGCCCTCGGTGTCCCGGGAGACGCCGACGACGCGTCCCGGCAGCTGGCGCCGCAGCGCCTCGGTGACAGACATGAAGCCCGGGTGGGGGCCTCCGAAGAACAGGGGCACTCCCAGGCGCTGCGCGGTGCCGACGGCGATGTCCGCGCCGACGGCGCCCGGCTCGGTCAGCAGCGTCAGGGCCAGCGGGTCGGCGTCGACTGCCACCAGGCCGCCGCGGGCGTGGACGGCCGCGACGGCACCGGCGAGGTCCTGGACGAGTCCGCGGCTGGTGGTGTGGGCGAGGACCGCCCCGGTCAGGGGTGCGCCGTCGTCGGTGATCGAGGAGATGCAGACGACCTCGACGTCGATGCCCAGGGCCTCGGCCCGGGCCGAGGCCACCTCAATGAGCTGGGGGTGCAGGCCGGAGTCGAGGAGCACGGGGGCGCCGGGGCCGCGGTGCGCGCGCGTCATGAGCAGGACGGCCTCTGCCACGGCCGTGGCCTCGTCCAGCAGGGAGGTGCAGGCCACCGGCAGGCCGGTGAGATCGGCCACGACGGTCTGGAACAGCAGCTGGGCCTCCAGGCGCCCTTGGCTGATCTCCGCCTGGTAGGGGGTGTAGGCGGTGGTCCATGCGGGGTTGGACAGGACGTCGCGCACGATGACGGCGGGGGTGATGGTGGGGTGGTAGCCGCGCCCGATCATCTCGGTGTGCGGGTCGTTGAGGGCGGCCAGGGACCTGAGCGCGCCGACGGCCTCGTCCTCGCTCAGCCCGCCGACAACGGCATCGGGTCGCTCGGGCTGCTGCGGGAGGTCGAGGACGGGAAGGGTGGCGGGGACCACCCGGACGGCCAGGTCCTCCAGGCTCCGAGCACCGATGCTGGTCAGGACCGTGTCCAGGTCCGCTCCCGTCGTGCCCAGGTGCCGGTCCAGGAAGCGCGTGGGTGTGTGGGGCGCCGTCATGACCCTCCCTCTCGTCGTGTGGCGCGTCACATCCTAGTGAAGGAGCCCGCATCCGCGCAGCAGAATGGAAGCGGGGCTCCGTGAGGCTCAGGTCGAGGACCATCAGCCGTGCATCTGGTCACGACGGTCCGTCAGGGCTGGGGCGGGGCCCCGCCGCCACCTACACTGCTCGGCGATGACCACGCTCACCACATCCGCCCCTGTTCTCGATGCCCGAGGCGGCCGGCCGCGCACCTACCACGTGCGCACGCTCGGCTGCCAGATGAACGTCCACGACTCCGAGCACATGGCGGGACTGCTGGAGAGGGCAGGCTACCTGCGCGTCGAGGACGTGCCCGAGGCCGCCGCCCGCGCCACCGACGCCGGTGACGGCGGGGCCGACGTCGTCATCATCAACACCTGCTCCGTACGTGAGAACGCCGCCACCCGGCTCTTCGGCAACCTGGGCCAGCTCGCCGCCGTCAAGCGCGAACGCCCCGGCATGCAGATCGCCGTGGCCGGGTGCCTGGCCCAGCAGATGGGGGAGGGGATCGTTGATCGGGCACCCTGGGTCGACGTCGTCTTCGGCACCCACAACCTCGACGTCCTGCCCGCCCTGCTCGAGCGCGCCCGGCACAACTCCGCGGCCGCCGTCGAGCTCGAGGAGTCCCTCAAGGTCTTCCCCTCCACCCTGCCCACCCGCCGCGAGTCCTCCTACGCCGCCTGGGTCTCCATCGCCGTGGGCTGCAACAACACCTGCACCTTCTGCATCGTGCCCTCCCTGCGCGGTAAGCAGCGTGACCGCCGCCCCGGCGACGTCCTGGCCGAGGTCGAGGCCGTCGCCGCGCAGGGGGCCATCGAGGTGACCCTCCTGGGGCAGAACGTCAACTCCTACGGGGTCGGTTTCGGGGACCGCGGCGCCTTCGCCAAGCTGCTGCGGGCGACCGGCTCAGTCGAGGGCATCGAGCGCGTGCGCTTCACCAGCCCCCACCCCGCCGCCTTCACCGACGACGTCATCGAGGCCATGGCCACCACCGGGGCCGTCATGCCCAGCCTGCACATGCCCCTGCAGTCCGGCTCGGACCGGGTGCTGCGCGCCATGCGCCGCTCCTACCGCACCCAGCGCTTCCTGGGCATCCTGGACAAGGTCAGGGACGTCATGCCCGAGGCCGCCATCACCACCGACATCATCGTCGGCTTCCCCGGCGAGACCGAGGAGGACTTCCAGGCCACTCTGGACGTCGTCGAGCAGGCCCGCTTCGCCTCGGCCTACACCTTCGAGTACTCCCCGCGCCCGGGCACGCCCGCCGCCGACCGCGACGACCAGGTCCCCGCCGAGGTCGTCAAGGACCGCTACCGGCGGCTCGATGCGCTCGTGCGTCGCATCGCCCACGAGGAGAACGAGCGCCAGGAGGGGCGCGTCGTGGAGGTGCTCGTCGCCGAGGGCGAGGGGCGCCGGGACTCGGTCACCGCCCGCATCTCCGGGCGCGCCGCCGACAACCGGCTCGTTCACGTCGCCCTGCCCGAGGGGCTGGCCGAGGACGACTACGCCGGCGGTGCCCCGCGCCCCGGCGATATGGTCAGCGTGCGCGTCACGCACGGTGCCCCCCACAACCTCATCGCCGACTCCGCCCGCTGCGGGCGGGAGCTGGACCCGTTCGCCGCGGCCGCCAATGAGGCCCTCAAGCCCGGCGACCGCCTTTGGCTCGACGACGGCCCGGCCCTGTTCCAGGTGCGACGCACCCGCGCCGGTGACGCCTGGGAGCGCCGCCAGGCCGAGGCCTGCGCCACGCCCGAGCCCGACACCGCCCCGGTGAGCCTGGGCCTTCCCACCCTGCGCGTGGGCGCACCCATCTGATTGAATCCCACATGGGCTCTCTTCAGTGGATGAGTGCTCTTGTGTTCTGTACCTAGAGGTATGTACAGTTCTGGCATCAGTTTCAGGAGGGAGCAGACTCGGGTGGCCGCCGTGCCTCCCGGGGGTTCGTCATGGTGAGGTATGTACAGTTCTGGCGTGGACTCGAGAGAGAAGCTAGTTGAGGCGATGGCCGAGCTGATGTGGGAGCGTGGTTACAGCGCCACGAGCCCGCGAGCGGTTCGCGAGCTCTCCGGCGTCGGCCAGGGGAGCATGTATCACTACTTCCCGACCAAGCGGGATCTCGGGCTGGCAGCCCTGAATCACAACTGCCAGGTCCAGCTGGATTCCTGGAAGGCCACGCTCAAGGGCCTTGAGGATCCGCTTGAGATCCTCAGTGCCTACCTCACCCTCCCGCGTGATCCGCTCAAAGGCTGCCGAGTCGGTCGGATGGCCCAGGACAAGGCTGTGGTGGCTGACGACGGTCTTCGTGAGCCGGTCGCCGAGACCTTCGCCCGGCTTCGCGAGATGCTGGCCACGGTCATTGGTGTGGCCAGGTCGCAGGGGCGTCTGCCGGCAGACCTTGAGCCGGACCACCTGGCTCGCACGATGGTCGCCGTTGTTCAGGGCGGTTACGTCCTGGCCATGGCCGAGCAGGACAGAGCCCCGTATGACGCGGCCTGTCAAGGCGCCCTCGAGTTGCTCCGTGTAGCGGCCGGGACCGCCGGTACGGCTCCTGGCGGCGACGGGTCCGCCTCCTCCTGATCCTGACAAGTCGGCGTCGGTGTCCGCCGGCGCCACCATTCACCGAAGGAGAAGGATCATGACCATTCGTATCGGTATCAACGGCTTCGGACGTATCGGACGCACGTACCTGCGTGCCGCGCTGGCCGGCGCAGCGGACGTCGAGGTCGTTGCCGTCAACGACCTGACCGACGCAGGAACGCTGGCCACGCTCTTGGAGTGGGACTCAGTGGCCGGGCACCTCGACGGCGTTGCCACCGACGGCGAGGACCTCAAGGTCGCAGGGCGGACCATTAAGGTCTTCTCCGAGCCGGACCCGGCCAAGATTCCCTGGGGTGAGGTCGGGGCCGACGTCGTCATCGAGTCCACCGGGTTCTTCGTTGACCGGGACAAGGCCGCCCAGCACCTCAAGGGAGGCGCCAAGAAGGTCATCGTCTCCGCACCCGCCAAGGGCGACGTCCCCACCTTCGTCCTGGGGGTCAACGACAGCCAGCTGGATGTCTCCGCCGCCGACGTGTTCTCCAACGGATCGTGCACCACCAACTCCCTGGCCCCGCTCGCCAGGGTCCTCCACGACGCCTTCGGGATCGAGAGCGGTCTCATGACGACGATCCACGCCTACACCGGGGACCAGCGGCTTCACGATGCGCCTCACAAGGACCTGCGTCGGGCGCGCGCTGCCGCCGCCTCCATCGTTCCCACCTCCTCAGGGGCCGCCCGGGCCATCGGTCTGGTCATCCCCGAGCTCGACGGGCGTCTGACCGGTGCTTCCCTGAGGGTTCCGGTCCCGGTCGGCTCGATCACCGACCTCACCGTGGTCACCTCCCGCCCGGTAACGGTCGAGGACGTCAACGCGGCCTTCCGTGAGGCTGCCGATCACGGACCGCTGGCCGGATACCTGCAGTACTCCCAGGCGCCGATCGTCTCCCACGACATCGTTGGCAACCCGCACTCCTCGATCTTCGATGCGCCTCTTACCGAGGTGATCGACGGTCAGGTCAAGGTCTTCGGGTGGTACGACAACGAGTGGGGCTTCTCCAACCGCCTCGTGGAGTTCTCCCAGAGGATCGGTGAACAGCTCTGACTCGTGCCGCGCCTTGGATGCGGTGCGGTGCGGGCTCAGTGCCGATTCCGGTCGCACAGCCCGCACCCTCCGCGTCCGACGGCGAGCGATGGGAAAAGGGACGGGGAGCCGTCTGAGAATCCCGTCTGTTTTGCGCTGACGGTGGAGCGGGCCGGGCTGCGTTGGGGAGCAGCCCGTAGGCCCCGCTAGGCTGGGAAGCATGCCCAGCTTCGACGCCAGCTCTGCTGCCGCCGCCACGGTCCCCAGGCCCGTGGACGTCGACCGTATCCACGAGTGCGTCAAACGACTGGGACTGCGCTACTTCATCGACGACGAGGGCGACATCGGCATCCCCTGGCGCTACGTCACCGTCCACGCCATCTTTCAGGACACCAGGGCCGTCCAGATGCGCGGGATCTGGCACCGCATCGCCGATACCGAGCACCTGACCCAGCTGCGCGCCCTGGTCGAGGACTGGAACACCACCCGTATCGGTCCCAAGGCGTACCTCACCGTCGCCGACGGCGGAGTCGTGCGTCTTCACGGCGAGTACACCTACCCCCTCGAGGCGGGGATGACGGACCGGCAGCTCGAGGACTTCGTCTTCGGCGGCTGCCGACTCATCGTCGCCCTCATGCACGAGGCCGAGCAGCAGTTCCCCGACGAGCTGCGCGGAAGCCTGGAGCCGTGATGCCGCGACTGCAACGCCTCACCGACTTCATCGCACGCCTCCTGGGCAAGGAGTGGGACGTGCGGGCGCTGGACCATCAGCGCACCAACCAGCCGGGCGACTCGCGTGGCCGGCCCGACGAGCCGCCGACTGTCTCACCGTACTCCGTCGATCATATGGGGCCTGCAGGCTCAGCCGACTCGTCCGACCCGGCCGACTCCGGTGCCCCGTCGGAGTCGGCCCCCACGGCTGAGTCGGCACAGACCTCCGACGCCTCACACACCTGGTCGAGCAGACAAGGCCAGTTGGAGGAGGACCGAGCATCGGGAGGAGGGGGCACCGACCGCTCCGCGGATCTGGAGCCGACCGATGAGGCGCCCCAGGCACTGACCCTGGCAAGGATCGAGTCCATGCTCACCGGTCCCATGGAGTACAACGTTCAGCTGACCGACGACCGCGAGCCCCCCTGTCTCCTGGGCACCTGGGACTCCTTCCCCTTCGTCATCGAGATTCCTGAGGGGCACGAGGGCTGGCTCCTGGTCTCCGGGGACTGGGAGGAGGCCGCTCCCGCCTCCCAGCGCGACGAGATCGCCGCCAGCGTCAACGACTGGAACCGGGACAAGTTCTTCCCCACCGTCGGTGTCGTCGACACCCCCATCGGCCCGCTGGTACGCGCCACCTACCTCACCGACCTGTCCGCGGGGGTCACCGACGCCCAGCTGCGACTCCACCTGGACACGGCGCTTTCCGCCTGCACCCAGGCGCTCAGCCTCGTGGGCCCCCTCCTGCCGGAGATCTGAGCGCCCATGAGCCCAGCGGCCACCAGCGCCCCCCGCCTGCCGAGACTCGTCGTTGTGGGCCCCACCGCCACCGGCAAGTCCGACCTCGCCCTCGACCTCGCCGAGAAGATACAGGCCGATGAGCCGACGGCACGCGCCGAGATCATCAACGCCGACGCCTCCCTGCTCTACCGGGGCATGGACATCGGCACCGCCAAACCCAGCCCCGCCGAGCGGGCCCGCGTCCCCCACCACCAGATCGACGTCCTCACCGTCAGGGACCGGGCATCGGTGGCCGCCTTCCAGCGCAGCGCCCGCGGTGACATCGACGCCGTCGAGTCACGGGGCCACCTGCCGATCATCGCCGGAGGATCCGGCCTGTACGTGCGGGCCCTGACCGACGACCTCGACTTCCCCGGCACCGACCCGACCGTCCGCACCCGCCTGAGCGAGCGCGCCGAGAGGGAGGGGACCGCCGCCCTCCACGCCGAGCTGGCCCGCCTCGACCCGGCCGCAGCCGAGCGCGTCGAGGCCTCCAACACCCGCCGGATCGTACGGGCCCTCGAGGTCATCGAGATCACAGGCCGCCCCTTCTCCGCCTCCCTGCCCTGCTACGAGGACATCGCCCCCACCGTCCACATCGCCCTGCGCTGCGAGCGCCGACTCCTGGACCTGCGCATCAACGACCGGGCCCGCGCCATGTTCGAACGCGGCCTGGTCGAGGAGGTCGAGACCCTCATCGACCAGGGCATCCGGGAGGGGCAGACCGCCCCACGCGCCATCGGCTACGCCCAGGCTCTCGCGGTCATCGACGGGACCATGAGCGTGCCCGAGGCGGTCGACTCCACCGCCCTGGCCACCCGCCAGCTCGCCTCCCGCCAGATCAAGTGGTTCCGGCGTGACCCACGGCTGCACTGGATCGACGTCGCCCTCACTGAGACCGGGCAGTGCACCGACTCCGAGCGCTCCCGGATGGTCCGGCAGGCATGGGAGCTCGTCCTCGCACGTTGCGGCGTCGCTTAGGCTAGGAGTCATGCCGGACTCGACAGGTCTTCGCGGTCGTGAGCTCATCAAGGGCCACGCGACCCTCAACGACTTCCTCATGCTGGTCGACCCCAGCTGCGAGGTCGCCATCAGCGGCGCCGACATCGCAGCGGTCTGCGACCGCCACAGCGGCATCGGCGCCGACGGCTTCGTGCGCGTCGTGCGGACCACCGCCCTGCCCGGCGCCGGGGCCTTCGCCGCGGCGGTGCCCGAGGCCGAGTGGTTCATGGACTACTACAGCGCCGACGGAACCGTGGCCGAGATGAGCGGCAACGCCGCACGCCTGTTCGCCCACGTCCTGGACCGAGAGGGGCTGCGTCCCATCGCCGACGGCGAGTCCGTCACCATCGGCACACGTGGAGGTGCTCGCACCATCACCCGCCTGGACGAGCTGTGGACCGTGGACATGGGGCCGGTCCGCCTCACCAGCCCCGAGGAGGCCGACGACGAGGGCTGGGACACAGCCGTCGTCGTCCCCGGCCTGGCCGGGGAACGAGCCGCCCTGAGTGTCGAGCTCTCCGGCCCCCACACCGTCGTCGCCCTGGGGGAGGAGAACGAGCTCGAGGCGGCCGCCTTCGCCGGACTCACCGACTCCGCGGACCCGGTCGCCTACGACCCCGTCCCCGAGGCCGGCACCAACCTCGAGCTCGTCGTGCCGCTGGGGGAGGAGATCGACCCCGACAGCCAGTCACCGGTGGGTATCGCCCGCATGCGCGTCCTGGAGCGCGGCATGGGGGAGACCCCCTCCTATGGAGCGGGGTGCTGCGCCGTCGCCGTCGCCCTGCATACCTGGACCGGGCCGGGTGCTCCCGAGGACTACCGGCTGCTCGTTCCCGGCGGAGAGATCGGGGTCCATGTAGGCGCCGACCCCCTGGGCGAGGACAGCAGCGTGCTGCTGACCGGACCGGCCGCGATCACCGGACGGGTCACCATCGCCTGAGGCCCTTCAGGCCCGCCGCCATCCACACTGCTCCCGGACGTCGCACCGACGCCGCATCCGAGATAGAGAAACCGACTACCGCTATGACCCAGCCATCCACACGCACCGCAGTCGGCGCCATCCTGCCGACCGGCCTGATGCTCTTCGCCCTGTTCTTCGGGGCGGGTAACCTCATCTTCCCGCCCCTGCTGGGCGCCGCCTCGGGCAGGTCCTTCATCCCGGTCATGGCGGGCTTCATCGCCACCGGGGTGCTCATGCCGCTCATCACCGTCGTGGCCGTCTCGACCTCCGGGGAGGGGATCCTCGGCCTGGCCCGCAGAGTGGGACCCCGATTCGGCACAGTCATGCCGCTGGCGGTCTACCTGGCGATCGGCCCGCTGTACGCCATTGCCCGTGTCACCACGGTCGCCTACGAGCTGGCGACCCGCCCCGTTCTTGAGCTGTGGGGCTTCCACGACTCCCGCCTGGCCCTGCTGGTGCACGTGACGGTGTTCATGGGGGTGTCCTTCAGCATCGCCCGCAGCCCGAGCCGCCTGGCCGACCGCGTCGGCCGCTGGCTGACCCCCGCCCTGCTGGCCCTGCTTGCCCTGCTGTGCGGGGTCACCATCCTGATGTCCCCCGGGGTGGAGCGCGAGGCCATCGGACCCTATGCGAGTGATCCCCTGACCACTGGGCTGACTCAGGGATACCTCACCATGGACGTCCTGGCGGCCACCGTCTTCGGCATCGTGGTCATCACCTCCCTGCGCGAGCGCGGCCTGACCTCTCCCCGGGCGCTGGTGCGCGGCACGATCCTGTCCGGTGGTATCGCCGCCGCGCTCCTGGGGCTGGTGTACATCGGCCTGGCCGTCCTGGGAACCCGCACCCGTGGGCAGATCACCGCCGACACCAAGGACGGCACCGAGCTGCTGCGCAACGCGGCCTCCTCCACGCTGGGGACCTCGGGCGTCGTCATCTTCGCCGCCATCGTCATCCTGGCCTGCCTGACCACAGCCGTGGGGCTGCTGGCCTCCTGGGCCGGCTACGCCTACACCGCCTGGCCGGCCGTCTCCTTCAACCGACAGCTCGCCGCCTGCGCGATCGTCTCCTTCACCCTGGCCAACCTGGGGCTGAGCGCCATCCTCAAGATCGCGGGGCCATTGCTGTTCCTGCTCTACCCCTTCGCCATCGCCCTGGTTGCCGTGACACTGGTCGACGCCCTGGCACCGGGACGGCTCAGGGCCGCCTACCGATGGTGCGTGACCACAGCCGGGATCCTCGGATCCGTCTCCGCCATCACCGCCGCCGGCTGGGACGGCCCCAGCAAGCTGCTCGCGCGCACCGGGCTGTGGAGCGACTCCACCGGATGGATCCTGCCGGCACTCCTCGCCTTGGGGATCGGGATCGTTCTGGACGTCCGCTCAGGGGCCTGGTCCATGCCTGCGCCTGGGGAACCCCCCAGCCAGGTCCAGCACGACGTCGAGCACGCCGCCGCCTCACAGCTGTGAGCCGCCCGGCTCGCGGTAGCCTCTCGACGTGCCCAAGCCTCGCCCCAGTGTCCCACCCGAGACGCCGTGTCCGGACCATGAGCGGCTTCTGCCGACACTGCTCATCCCCGCCTTCGTCACGCTGCTGGCCGTCTCCTCGGTCAACGTCATCCTGCCGGCGGTCTCTCACAGCCTGAGTGCCGGTACCACAGGCCTCCAGCTCGTCGTCTCCGGCTACGCCCTCGTCTTTGGGGTCGCCCTCGTCCCGGCCGGCCGCGCCGGCGACGTCATGGGGCGGGGTCGGCTCTTCGTCATCGGCATGCTCCTGTTCGGGGTCGGAGCCCTCGCCTCGGGCCTGGCTCCTGACGTCGTCACCCTCAACCTGGCCCGTGTCGTCATGGGAGTCGGCTCAGGGCTGCTCAATCCTCAGGTGACCGGCATGATCCAGCAGTACTACTCCGGTGAGGCCCGAGGGCGCGCCTTCGGGCTCTTCGGAGCCGTCATCGGGGTCTCGGTGGCGCTGGGGCCGGTGCTCAGTGGCGGGTTCATCGGCTGGCTCGGGGACGACTGGGGCTGGCGCGCCTCCTTCCTCATCAACGTCCCCCTCGCCCTGGCCGGCATCTGGGCAGCGCACCGGTACCTGCCGGCCTCCGCCTGGCGCCGGGGGAGCGGCACGGACCAGACGGGCCGTGCCCATGCGACCGGGGCCGCCCACCGCAGCGGGGTCGATCTCGACCCGGTGGGGATGGGGCTGCTCGCCGCAGGCACGCTGCTGATCATGATCCCCTTCATGGAGGCCTCGGTCGGCGCCTGGATCTGGGGCCTGGAGGCCGCCGGCATCGGCGTCGTCGGTGCCTGGGTGGCCTGGGAGAAGCGCTACCGGGCCAGAGGCGGCGCCCCCATGGTGGACCTCAGCCTGCTGACCATCCCCTCCTTCGCCTACGGCAGCCTGGCCATCGCCGTGTACTTCCTGGGCTACACCTGCGTGTGGGTCATCGTGGCCCAGTACATCCAGGCCGGCCTGGGATCCACCGCGCTGGCCAGCGGCCTCATCGGAGTCCCGGCCGCCCTGGCGGCATCGATCACCGCGGCTGTCGCCGGCCGCCGGGTGATCCGGGTGGGGCGGGTCATGGTGCTCGGCGGCATGGTGCTGGGCATGGCCGGACTGCTTGCGAGTATCGGCATCATCCACATGCACGCGCGCGCAGGGTGGAGCCCCTGGTGGCTGACCCTCACGCTGCTGGTGCTCGGAGTGGGGCAGGGCCTCGTGGTCTCCCCGAACCAGGCCCTCTCCCTGGCCGACGTCCCCCTGGAGTACGCCGGGGCCGCAGGCGGCATCCTCCAGACCGGTGAGCGCATCGGCGCCTCCATCGGCATCGCCGCCGTCATGGGCCTGACCTTCCGCGTCTCGCACTCCTCGGGCTGGGAGGCCGCCGCCCAAGCAGGGCTGCTGGCCGTCGTTGCCGCCATCGCCGTGTCCGCCGGGGTCGCCGTCATCGACCTGCGCGTGGCGAAGCGACGACGCCGGTAGCCGGTCAGGACCGCCGCCAAGACCTTGGACGGCACCGTGCGCCGGGCGTCGCCCCGTCGTGTGTCAGCGGCGTACCCGCAGCATCCTGAAGCCCTTCGACGAGGCCATCCGGCTCACGTCCCAGCCCTGGTCCCTCAGCCAGGCCGCCAGGGAGTCGGCACCCAGGTTCTTGAGCACCACCAGCCAGGCCTCACCGTCATCGGACAGCAGCGACAGCCAGTCCAGCAGCAGAGCGTGCAGGGCGTCCTTACCGATGCGCACCGGAGGATTGGACCAGATGAGATCCACCGGCGTCGAGCTCTCGCGCAGCTCGGCCAGCAGTGTGTCGGCCGGGGAGACACGCACGTTGTCCAGGCCTGCGGCAGCGGCGTTGCGAGCGGTCAGCCTCAGCGAGCGCTCGTTGACATCGGTGGCCAGGACCCTCGCCCTCGGGGCAGCCTCCGCCAGGGCCAGCGTGATCGGCCCCCAGCCGCAGCCCAGGTCGAGGAACGTGCCGGTCTCGGACGGATCGGGAACGTGATCGAGGAGGACCTGGGTGCCCTTGTCGAGGCGGTCGGCGCTGAAGACGCCCGAGGCCGTGACCACCGTGCGTTCGACACCGCGGATCGAGAAGCGGTGGGTGCGCTCCTCGGCCTCGACGGCGGGGGACGCGGTGAAGTAGTGCTCGCTCACGCGGGCCAGGCTACCCAAGCTCTGCTCGTCGACAGAGGGAGGAAACCAAGGCGGTCATCAGTCCGCTGCCCCCTTACCAGGCGAGGAGTGCCGATTTTGCGAGACGCGGCTTTATGATAATACGATCGTGTCTCCATAGGGGTGCGGGCGGTAGGAGAGGGATGTTGTCATGAGCCGATACAGGGCTCTCGCAAAGGCGCTCAGCGGCTGGGCAATCTTGACGTTGGGGGTGACTCTTTCGATAGCGATCGCACAGGCTGTCGGATCCAGGACTGAGACCGGACCTGCATTCATTCGCGTGTCTCAGGCAGTTCTGGTCACATTGTTCGTTGTTCCCGCGATCGTGGCTTGTCGTCGTCTCCTTGACCGCAGGACTCTCGCCGGGATGGGCCTATCACGTCACTGGCCCGCCGCGGCCGCGACCGGGGTGGCCGTCGGTGTCTTGACCGGGGCTGTTGTGTGGACACCCGTGTTCTTGATCGGCTGGGCCCGGTTCGATCACCTCGAACCGGTGGCGCTCGCAACCTTCCTCGCAGTCAACGCGGTCGTCCTGCTACTTTACGAGGCATTGCCGGAGGAGATCGCGCTGCGCGGCTACGGGTGGTCGACTCTACGGGAAAGTTGGGGCCCGCTCGCGGCCACCATGACGATCACGGTTCTCTTCTGCCTCAGCACGGCGTTCAGCAATCTGATTCGAATGACGTCAACGCTCGTTCTAGGGGGTGGAATGACGGGCTTCTCTCTGGCGCCGAGCGGTAACGACCCCTTTTTCTACATAGTTTTGCTGTTCGTCTTCGGCCTCACACTGGTTGCGGCCCGACGGATCCCACTACCGGGTGCGCTTACCTCTGCGATCGCCTTCCATTTCACGTTTCTCACCATCAACCGCGTGCTTCTGGGTGGTCTTGGCTGGATCGACTCCGGGGTCGGGATCGAGTTCGCCACGCCAGAGGTGGCCGGGATCAGCCTTGTGCACGCTGCGCTTGCCGGAACTGTCTTCATGGTGGTGCGGCGGTGGCTGGAACGCCGCACAGCGGTTGTATCGAGGCGGGTAGCCTGATGTGATGACGATGTCTCCGCTACCATCCGACCCCGTGTCGGAAGGTCCGGTAGCACATCGGAGAAGCCAACGGGAGGCGCCTCCGGCGCCGTCGTCGGAGCCCTCGCCCCGAACATCGAGGTCTACGTCCTCGGGGAGATCCTGCGGGGCCTGGCCGCCGGGGCGCTCGCGACAGCGACCATGGGGGTCATGGTCACCGGCCTGCCCGACGCCTGGAGGCGGCTGTGCCTGGCGGGAGGATCGGGCATGTGTGTCGTGGCGGCCCTGGTCGGACCCGTCTACGCCTCCGGCGTCAGCGCCTCCTGGGGGCTGGCGCTGGGCCCTCGTGGCCCACCTGCCGCTGCTCATCGCGGCACGTGCCGTCATGGCCGGGCGGATCCGCGCTATCAGCCTGGATGAGGAGGCAGAGGGTGACGAGGCAGTGCCATGGCTGCCCGCCGGGGCCATGGCCACAGGTGTGGCGATCATCGGGGCGCTGCGCGCCTCCAGCCCCTGGTTCTGGCCCGGAGTCGCCGGCGGGACCACCAGGGACCCTGTGCCTGGCGGTCGGCCGGCGCGTGGGCATCGCCACCCTGATGTGGGTGTGCGCCTTTTTCCTGACCCTGGACTACCTGGTTGCTCCCAGCGCCCACGATGTCCTGGACATGACCCCGACCCAGATCGGCTGGGCGCTCACCGCAGGCGGTATCGGCTGGTCGGTCGTCGCGCTTGTCTGCGGGGCCCATCCGGCGTGGGAACCGAAGGCCTACCGCCGCCGCACCACGCTGGCCGCGGCCTTCTTCGTCCTCGGCGCCGCGCTTATGACCACCACGGTTCTCGGCCGACCGGGCTGGTGGGGGCTGCCCGTGGGCTACGGCGTGGCTGGCATCGGCATGGGCCTGACCCACCTGGTCACCATGAACCGCATCGTCACCGATCCCGCAGAGCCCGATGGCATCACCCACGTCCAGGCCGCCACCGCCGTGACGATCGCCGGTGCGGTTCTGGGGACGGTCACCACGGCCTTCGTCGCCCCCACGGCATCCGGTGTCGAGACGGACCGGCTGTGGCCGACAATCATCTTGCTCGCCGTGGGGCTCCTCCTCACCCCGCTGCTGGCCCGACGCGCCGCCCGAGTCGGCGGGTGGCCCCACGCGCCCACGGGCAGTAGCATCGCCCCCATGTGGATCCTTCGTATGCGCTGAAACGGCGGCCGGCGCCGCTCCCCGCCAGAACCATCGCGCCCCATCGGAGGGGCGCAGGCATACGACGAAGGACTTTTTGTGACCCATCACCACCCCAACACCCCCTCCACCCCCGACGAGGCAGCAGACCTCCGCGACGCCCGTGACGCTCATGAGACCCGTGACGTTCATGACGTCGTCGCCCGGGTCCTGTCCCGAACAGGGACCGCCCTGGCCTCCACCGCCGCCCAGCACGAGCATGCTGACGGCTACGAGGACGGTGGCGACGACGGCGCCCTCGAGCGGGAGGCCCGCGCCGCCCGCCGCCGTGTGGCCGGCCTGTCCACCGAGCTCGAGGACGTCAGCGAGGTCGAGTACCGCCAGGTCCGCCTGGAGAAGGTCGTCCTGGTCGGCCTGGAGCTGCCCCGGCCCCACGGCTCGGCCACCGGCGCACCGGGCGGCAGCGGCCTTCAGGTGCGCGACACCCAGGACGCCGACACCTCCCTGCGTGAGCTGGCCGCCCTGGCCCAGACCGCCGGCAGCGAGGTCCTCGACGCCCTCATCCAGAGGCGCGACCACCCCGATCCCGCCACCTACCTGGGCAGCGGCAAGGCGCGCGAGCTGGCTGAGGTGGTGGCCGCGGCCGGCGCCGACACGGTGATCGTCGACAGCGAGCTCGCCCCCTCCC
This sequence comes from Actinomyces stomatis, assembly GCF_031292835.1. NCBI lineage: Bacteria > Bacillati > Actinomycetota > Actinomycetes > Actinomycetales > Actinomycetaceae > Actinomyces > Actinomyces stomatis. The sequence continues at coordinate 190,552 of NZ_JASPEP010000002.1, read as the reverse complement.
AGCGCCGCGCCCTGGAGGACGTCGTCGGCGTCAAGGTCGTCGACCGCACCGCCCTCATCCTGGACATCTTCGCCCAGCATGCCAAGTCCCGTGAGGGCAAGGCCCAGGTCGAGCTCGCCCAGCTCGAGTACCTCCTGCCGCGCCTGCGCGGATGGGGAGAGTCCATGTCCCGACAGGCCGGAGGCCGTGTGGCCGCCGGTCAGGGCATCGGCTCGCGCGGCCCCGGAGAGACAAAGATCGAGCTCGACCGGCGCCGCATCCGCCAGCGCATGGCCCGCCTGCGCCGCGAGATCCAGGCCATGGCGCCCTCGCGTGAGACCAAGCGCGGCTCGCGCCGACGCGGAGCCATCCCCTCGGTGGCGATCGCCGGCTACACCAACGCCGGCAAGTCCTCCCTCATGAACCGCCTCACCGAGGCCGGCATCATGGTCGAGGACGCCCTGTTCGCCACCCTCGACCCCACCGTGCGGCGGGCCGAGACCTCCGAAGGGCGCACCTACACCCTCACCGACACCGTCGGTTTCGTGCGCAACCTGCCCCACGAGCTCATTGAGGCCTTCCGCTCCACCCTGGAGGAGGTGGCCGGGGCCGACCTCGTGCTGCACGTCGTCGACGCCGCCCACCCCGACCCCCTCAGCCAGGTGGCGGCCGTGCGCACCGTCCTGTCCGAGATCCCCGGCGCCCTGGACGTGCCCGAGCTCATCGTCCTCAACAAGACCGACCTCGCCGACGCCGTCACCCTGGCCGCGCTGCGCACCGGTCTGCCCGGAGCGGTCGCGGTCTCAGCCCGTACCGGTGAGGGGATCGAGGAGCTGCGCGCTCGCATCGAGCAGATGCTGCCCCACCCGCAGGTGAGCATCGACGTCGTGGTGCCCTACTCCCGCGGAGACCTCGTCTCCCGGGTCCACGCCGAGGGAGAGATCGACACGGTCGACTATGTCGAGACGGGGACTCACGTCGTCGCACGCGTCGGCGCCGCCCTGGCTGCGGAGATCGAGGGCGCCGCCGCGGGCGTCACCGTCGGCTGAGCCCCGCTGTGGCCCCGAGCGAGCCGTGCCAGACGGACCGGCCTGACACCGACAGCGCCAGTGACCGCAGGGTCCTGGACGTCCTGAACACCGCGGTGCGCTCCATGGGCGGCAGCCCCCGCCAGGGGCAGGCCACCATGGCCCGGGAGGTGACCCAGTCCCTGGCGGACGGCACCCACCTCCTGGTGCAGGCCGGCACCGGGACGGGAAAGTCGCTGGGCTACCTGGTCCCCGCCATGGTCCACGCGGTGCAGGCCGGTCATCGGGTCGTGGTCTCCACCGCCACCCTGGCCCTTCAGCGGCAGGTCCTCACCAAGGACGCGCCTCTGGCGGCCGACGCCGTCGAGCAGGTCACCGGCACCCGCCCCGAGGTGGCCCTGCTCAAGGGCTGGCAGAACTACTTGTGCCGGCACCGCCTGGACGGCGGCTACCCGCAGGACGAGGACGACTCCGCGCTCTTCGGCGTCGGGGAGGCCATCGCTCAACCGGCCGCCGGGCACGGGACCGACGCGAGCCTGGGGGAGCAGGTGGTCCGCCTGCGCGAGTGGGCGGCCAGAACGGACACCGGTGACCGCGACGACCTCGTCCCCGGCGTGTCCCAGCGCGCCTGGGCCCAGGTCTCCGTCTCCCGGGCCGAGTGCCTGGGGCAGTCCTGCCCCCTGAAGTCCGAGTGCTTCCCCGAGCTGGCGCGCGCCGCCGCCTCCCGGGCCGATCTCGTGGTGACCAACCACGCCATGCTCGGCGTGGTCGTGGCCGGCAACCCCGGTGTCCTTCCCGACCACCGGGTCCTCATCGTCGATGAGGCCCACGAGCTGGCCGACCGCATCCGCTCCCAGGGCACCATCGCCCTGTCGGCGGTCGCCGTGGCGCGCACAGCCGCCACCGCCCGCAAGCACGCCTCCGTACTGGTCAGCGAGCTGGAGTCCGCCGGCCAGACCCTCCAGCTCGCGCTGGCCGAGCTGCCCGACGGCAGGCTGGAGGCGCCCCTGCCCACAGCCCTGCACGATGCGCTGGTACTCCTGGCCGGCGCCGCCCGCCAGGTCGCCTCCGACGTGCGCGACCATGCCCGCGCCCTGGGGCGTGACCGCTCCAGTGAGGCCGCCGGAGGCCTGGCGGTCGCCCGCACCGCCGTCGGAGATCTGGTCGACGCCCTGGACCGCATGACCTCCGACTCGGTGGCCCAGGGCCGCGATGTCGCCTGGATCGAGCGTCCCCGCATGGGGGCCGAGCCCCCGCGGCTCCTCCTGGCCCCCATCGAGGTCGCCGGATCGGTGGCGAACCACCTGCTTGACGGTCGCACCGGCATCATGACGTCGGCGACCCTCGCCCTGGGGGACAGCTTTGAGCCCATGGCCCGTTCCCTGGGGCTGACCCTGGCGGAGCAGCCGTGGAAAGGCGTCGACGTCGGCTCCCCCTTCGACTACCCCCGCCAGGGCATCCTCTACGTGGCCGCCCACCTGCCCCGCCCCGGTGCCGGCATCTCGGAGGCAGCCCTGGATGAGATGCTCGCCCTGGTCGAGGCCTCCGGAGGCGGCATGCTGGGCCTGTTCTCCTCCAAGCGCGCGGCCCAGGAGGCCGCCGAGGTACTGCGCGGAGCCACCGACCTGCCCGTCTACGCCCAGGGCGACGACCAGCTGCCCACCCTGGTGCGGGCCTTCGCCGACGACGAGGCGGCCTGCCTGGTGGGCACCCTCTCGCTGTGGCAGGGCGTGGACGTGCCCGGACGCACCTGCCGTCTCGTCGTCATCGACCGCATCCCCTTCCCCCGCCCCGACGACCCGGTCGCCCAGGCCCGCACCGACGCCGTCGTGGCCGCCGGAGGCAATGGCTTCATGAGCGTGTCGGCCACCCACGCGGCTCTGCTCCTGGCCCAGGGGGCGGGGCGCCTCATTCGTCGCAGCCAGGACCGCGGTGTCGTCGCCGTCCTGGACTCGCGTCTGCGCACGGCGCGTTACGGGGGCTTTCTCACCCGCTCCATGCCCGCCCTGTGGCCGACGACGAAGCCCGATGTGGTCCGTGCCGCCCTGAGGCGTCTCGCCGTGCGGCCCGATGCCCCGGGGGAGGAGTGAACCTGCCGGCTGGGCCTTTCGGTATGTGCCCCTCGGGAGGAACTGCACGTAGGCTTGGCGTGAGCGGGTGCTCGCGCCCCTGCGGTCCTGCCCAGCAGATCCCATTGAGGAGAAGAACGTGTCAGACCACATCACCACTATCGCTGAAGGCTCCTACCCCACCAACCGTTCCGGCCGCCCCTCCAAAGTCGCTGTCATTGGTGCTGGGGCCGTTGGTTCCACCCTCGCCTACGCCTGTGTGACCAAGGGTGTTGCCCGCGAGGTCGTGCTGCAGGACATCGTCAAGGAGAAGGTCGAGGCCGAGGCCCTCGACATCGCCCAGGGAATCCAGTTCACCTCCGCCGGCTCCGTCTCGGGATCCGACGACCCCGAGATCTGCCGCGATGCGGATGTCATCGCCATCACTGCCGGTGCCAAGCAGAAGCCCGGCCAGTCCCGCCTCGAGCTCGCCGGCGCCACCGTCGGCATCATGGAGAAGATCCTTCCCAAGCTCGTCGAGGTCGCCCCCAACGCCATCTTCGTGCTCGTGGCCAACCCGGTGGACGTGGTGACCTACTGCGCCAAGAAGATCACCGGCCTGCCCGAGAACCAGGTCTTCGGCTCCGGCACAGTGCTGGACACGGCCCGGATGCGTTACCTCATCTCCCTGGAGACCGGAACGGCCGTTCAGAACATCCACGGCTACATCGCCGGTGAGCACGGCGACTCCGAGGTGCCCCTGTGGTCCTCCACCGAGATCGGTGGCGTGCCGATCACCCAGTGGGGCACCACCCTCGACGGCGGCGCGTTCGACGAGTCCAAGCGCGAGCGCATCGCCCACGACGTGGTCCGCTCCGCCTACCGCATCATCGAGGGCAAGGGCGCCACCAACTACGCCGTCGGCCTGGCCGTACAGCGCATCATCGGTGCCGTCCTCAACGACGAGCAGCGGGTGCTGACCATCTCCCCGCTGCTGGACGACTGGCACGGCATCTCCGACGTGTGCATGGCCGTACCCACGATCGTGGGACGTGAGGGCGCCGGGCGTCGCCTCGAGCTGCCCCTGACCTCGGATGAGAGGGAGCGCCTGATCGCCTCCGCCGACCACCTGCGTGAGGTCGCACGCGGCCTGGGCTACTGAGCCGTCGGTCTGAACCACTGAAGGACCGCCCCGCTGACCGGGGCGGTCCTTCTCTCATGCAGGCTGCCGTGCGTGACTACAGGGCACGCAGCACCGTGACCACCTTGCCCAAGATCGTGGCATGGTCTCCGTCGATCGGGGGGTAGCTGGAGTTGCGGGGGAGCAGCCACTGGTGGCCGTCGCGACGCGAGAGCACCTTGACCGTTGCCGAGGCGCCGTCGACATCCTCGATCATGGCCGCCACGATCTCGCCGTTGGCCGCGTCTGGCTGGGAGCGCACCACCACCCAGTCACCGTCGCAGATGGCCGCATCGATCATCGAGTCCCCGTGCACCTCCAGCATGAAGAGCTCGCCCTCACCGGTCAGGCGGCGGGGCAGGGCCATGACGTCGGTGACGTCCTGCTCTGCCAGGATCGGGGTTCCGGCGGCGATCCGTCCCACCAGCGGAACGGCGACCGCGTCCCCGTCCTCGACGCCGGGGATGCTGGGGGAGTCGAGTGAGGAGATGTGAGCGGTGCCGCCGGAGGCGGCTGCGCGGCCACTGGGACTGCTGTCGGCGGTGACGACCTCCATCGCCCGAGGGCGATTGGGGTCTCGGCGCACCAGGCCCAGGCGCTCGAGCTTGTCCAGCTGGTGCTTGACGGAGGAGGGGCTGGTCAGTCCCACCTGCTCGCCGATCTCACGCAGTGAGGGCGGGTACCCGTGGGCGGCGATGGCCTCGCGGACAGCTTCATAGACCGCACGGGCGCGCGTGTCGAGGCCGCTGACGGCCTCCGTGACCGTCGCTGCGCTGGTCGCCTCAGAACCGCCGGTTCCGGCGTGCGGCCCTGGAGCCGGTGAGGCGCCCCGGTCTGCTGTGGTGCTCATGGTCCTTGCCCTCCCTGCCGGACGGCCCTCAGGCCCGGGGGCGTCAAGGGCGCGGAATAGATGTCGGTGGTCCGTGATCGTCTTGGACACGACCAGCCTACCGGCGAGACGACCACGATTCAAACACATGTTCGAAGAGGTGCTGGACGTGTCGCCCTTCAGGCGCTAATGTGTCGAACAAGCGTTCGTCGAACATGTGTTCAGGAGGTTGCTGTGAGCGTCATCGCCATCCCACTGCCGTCCCGCCAGGCTTCTCGGGCTCGGACTGATGAGCCTGTCGCGGGATCGGCCCATGGCCGGGGTGCCGGGCAGTCCTCCCGTCGGCCTCGGCTGAGGCTGGTCACCGACGACTTCGTCCCCGAGGTTCCCGTGCGGCGCAGCGTCGGCGGTCCGCTGCGCCCCATGCCCGCATCCGTCTGCGTCCCGGCGGCGCCGGCGATGCGTCGCCCCGCCACACCCGCGGCTCTGCGTGATCGTCGCGCGGAGCTGGAGAGGCTGGCCCCTCAGCACCCGGCAGTGCGAGCCGCCGGGCTGCGACGTGGCGCTCAGCAGGAGCAGGGGCGGCAGAACAACGCCGCTCAGGACGCTGGGGGGAATGAATCCAGCCCGTCCAGCTCGAGGGAGGCGGCTGGGGGAGAGGCGCGTTCCCGGGAGGGGCTGCGACTTCTTCGCAGCGGCTCCGCAGTCATTGTCGCGGCCTTCGTGCTCGCCTGCTGCGGACTGACCATCGGAGCCCTGGCGGGCCTGGTCTCACCGGTCCCCGCTACGGCCGTTGCTCACGTATCGGCGGACACGACCACCACAGTTGTTCGTCCCGGACAGTCCCTGTGGGACATCGCCGAGTCGAGCGGGACCTCGGACGTCCCGGGGATGGTGGCCCGGATCGTCGAGCTCAACGATCTCCAGGGAACCGCCGTCCGTGCCGGGCAGACGCTTGAGGTGCCTACGGCGTGAGAACTGGTGCGCGGATCGCACCTTGAGGCGGGCTTGCGGGGCGGCCCGCCGGGCGTTTACTCTCCGATGGACTGACACGTAGTCCAGTGAGATCGGAGGTCGCAGGCGTGCACTGCCCCTTCTGCCGTCATGACGGCTCGCGCGTTGTCGACTCCCGGACCGCGGAGGACGGCACCTCGATCCGTCGTCGTCGTGAGTGTCAGCAGTGTGGGCGCCGCTTCACCACTCTGGAGACCGCCAGCCTGTCGGTCCGGAAACGCTCCGGTGTCGTCGAGCCCTTCAGTCGGGACAAGGTCGTGGTCGGGGTCAGGCGCGCCTGTCAGGGGCGTCCCGTCTCCGACGATCAGCTCGCGCTTCTGGCGCACCAGGTTGAGGAGGCCATTCGCGCAGGAGGTCAGGCGCTCGTCGACTCCCACGACGTCGGGCTGGCGATCCTGGGCCCCTTGCGTGAGCTGGACCAGATCGCCTACCTGCGCTTCGCCTCGGTCTACTCCTCCTTCGACTCCCTGGAGGACTTCGAGAAGGCCATTGCCGGGCTGCGCAACGCCGAGGCGGTCTCCTAGCGTCAGTGGCCGATGAGGGCCTGCGCGGCGTGAGGAGTCCGTCAGGGGCCTCTGTCGAAGAAGGACGTGGCAAACTGAGATTATGCGCGTCCTCATCGTCTCCGACTGCTACCCGCCGCGACTGGGCGGCATCGAGACTCAGGTGCGGGATCTCGCCCGCAACCTGAAGCGGGCCGGCCATGAGCCCGCCGTCGTCACCGCAACGCCGGTGGGTGGTGGTCGTGGCCGCAGCGTTGAGAGAGCCGATGGCTTCCCCGTCTACCGAACCACCGCGCACCTGCCCAGTGAGCTGCCCGTTCATCCCCGAGCCGGGCGCGAGCTCGATGACCTCCTGTCCCGTCTGCGTCCTGACGTCGTTCACGCCCATGTCGGCATCGTCTCGCCCTTCGCCTGGTCCGGCATCGCCGCGGCCCGGCGGGTGGGGCTCCCCCTGTCCGTCACCTTCCACTGCGTCCTGGGGCCCTGGGCGTCAGTGGCCGGGGTGCTGGGGCCCGCCAGTCCCGTGCGCCTGTGGCAGCGCGGCGGTGCCGACCTGACAGCCGTGTCCTCCATGCTCGCCTCCGAGGTCAAGCGCGCCGGCGCTCAGGATCCCGTCACCGTTCTGCCCAACGGCATCACCGTCGAGGACTGGCGCCTGGAACGCCCCGGTCCCCAGGGACGACAGCCTCACCGACCGGTCACGGTCGTGGCCTCCCTGCGGTGGGTCGAGCGCAAGCGCCCTCTACAGGTCGTGCGCGCCTTCGCCCAGGCGGTCAGGAGCACCCCCGGGAGCGATGCGCTCCTCAGGATCTACGGGGACGGCCCGCTGCGCGACAGGCTCGCCCGTGAGGTCGCCGAATCCGGCCTGCCCGACCGCATCACGCTCGTGGGGCGCGTTGAGCGCACTGAGCTCGCCCAGGCCTTCACGCGTGCGGACATCTACCTGCAGACCTCGCCCGCCGACTCCTTCGGCATCTCCACCCTTGAGGCCCGCAGTGCAGGACTGGCGGTCGTCGCTCTGCGCTCCAGCGGAGTCAGCGACTTCGTCACCGATGGTGTTGATGGTCTCCTGGCCGACGACGAGTCCGGCCTGGCCCGCGAGCTCGCCACTCTTCTGGGGGATGACGAGCTGCTCGAGCGCATCAAGGCCCACAACTACGAGAACGTCCCCTTGCCTGAGTGGGGCTCCGTGGTGCAGATGAACGTCGAGGCGTACCGGCGAGCCATCGACCTGGCAGGTGCGTGAGCCCGGCTGGGCGCGCGAGCCGGCGCCGGGGCGAGGGGGTGATCGGCCCCGTCAGACGGTGCCTGTGTCGCTGAGCACCTCGGAGAGCCGACGCGCTGCGGCCATGACCACGTGTCCATGGACCCGGCCGGGCTGGCGCCCCATGCGCTCAATGGGGCCGGAGATCGAGATCGCGGCCACCACCTTGCCTCCGGGGCCGCGTACCGGCGCCGAGACGGAGGCGACTCCGGGCTCGCGCTCGCCAACCGACTGAGCCCATCCCCGACGTCGGACCGCCGAGAGCATGGTGGCGGTGAAGCGGGCTCCCACCAGGCCGCGGTGCAGGCGGTCTGGCTCCTCCCAGGCGAGGAGCACCTGGGCCGCCGAGCCGCCCTGCATGGACATGGTGGCGCCCACAGGGATGGAGTCACGCAGTCCGATCGGGCGCTCGGCATTGGCCACACAGATGCGCACGTCACCTTGGCGGCGGTAGAGCTGCGCCGACTCGTGGGTCTTGTCGCGCAGGGCCGCCAGCACCGGTCCGGCGGCGGACAGGAGATGGTCCTCGCCCGCGGCGCTGGCCAGCTCGGTGAGCCTGGGGCCCAGGATGAAGCGTCCCTGTGAGTCGCGGGTGACCAGGCGGTGGAACTCCAGGGCGACCGCGATGCGGTGCGCCGTGGGGCGGGCCAGGTGCGTGGTGGACACGAGCTGGGCCAGAGTCGCCGGTCCCGACTCCAGCGCGCTCATCACCAGGGCCGCCTTGTCGATCACGCCGACGCCGCTGCTGTCGTTCTCCGGGGAGTTCTCTAAGGGGCTGTCCATAATCTGATACTGTCATTTCAAGGTATGAGATTTCAAGTTAGGGTCGTCCCGGGAAGCGGCGCAGTGTCAGCATCCTGGGGTCAAGGCGGTGCTCGGTGGCCTCGGATGCGGCGCGGCCGCCTCGTGCGGTCTGTGCGGGCCAGCAGCGTCTCCGGGCGCTCCTGAGTGCGGGGCGGATCGGGAACACCTGTTGCTGAGAGGATGAAGTCGATGGGAATGACTCTCGCCGAGAAGGTCTGGCGCGATCATGTGGTGTCCAAGGGTACCGACGGTGCACCAGACCTGCTGTACATCGACCTTCACCTGGTCCATGAGGTCACCAGCCCCCAGGCCTTCGAGGGGCTGCGCCTGGCCGGACGCAAGGTCCGTCGCACCGACCTGACCATCGCCACGGAGGACCACAACACCCCCACCGTGGACATTGATCTACCGATCGCCGACGTCACCAGCCGCGCCCAGATCGAGACCCTGCGCGCCAACTGCGCCGAGTTCGGGGTGCGTCTGCACTCCCTGGGGGACTCCGACCAGGGGATCGTCCACGCCGTCGGCCCGCAGCTGGGGTTGACTCAACCCGCCATGACCGTGGTCTGCGGCGACTCCCACACCTCCACCCACGGCGCCTTCGGGGCGCTCGCCTTCGGCATCGGCACCTCCCAGGTCGAGCACGTCCTGGCCACTCAGACCCTGCCCATCGCCCCCTTCAAGACGATGAGCGTCACCATCGACGGAGACCTGCCCTCGGGCAGCGGGGCCAAGGACATCATCCTGGCCATCATCGCCAAGATCGGCACCAACGGGGCGCAGGGGCATGTCATTGAGTATCGTGGCCGGGCCATTGAGCAGCTCTCGATGGAGGCCCGGATGACGATCTGCAACATGAGCATCGAGGGCGGGGCCCGGGCCGGCATGATCGCCCCGGACCAGACCACCTTCGACTACCTCAAGGACCGTCCTCACGCACCTGTCGGCGAGGACTGGGACGCCGCCGTGGAGTACTGGTCCAGCCTGCGCACCGATCCCGATGCCGTCTTCGACACCGAGGTGGTTCTTCAGGCCGAGGACATCGAGCCCTTCGTCACCTGGGGCACCAATCCCGGGCAGGGCCTGCCGCTGTCGGCGCGCGTCCCCGACCCCGAGGACATCGCCGACGCCACTGAGCGGCTCGCCGCCGAACGAGCCCTGGAGTACATGGACCTCGTTCCGGGAACGCCCTTGCGTGACATCAAGGTCGACACCGTCTTCATCGGATCGTGCACCAACGGCCGTATCGAGGACCTGCGGGCCGCCGCCGAGGTGGTGCGTGGGCGCAAGAAGGCCGAAGGGCTGCGCATGCTCGTGGTGCCGGCCTCCGCCCGGGTGCGTCTGCAGGCCGAGGCCGAGGGGCTGGACCGGGTCTTCACGAGCTTCGGTGCCGAGTGGCGCAACGCCGGCTGCTCCATGTGCTTGGCCATGAACCCCGACAAGCTCTCCTCCGGGGAGCGCGCGGCCTCCACCTCCAACCGCAACTTCGAGGGACGTCAAGGAAAAGGTGGACGGACCCACCTCGTCTCGCCCGTCGTCGCCGCGGCCACCGCCGTGCGGGGGGCGCTGTCGGCGCCAGGGGATCTGCCGCCACGGCCTGCCGCCTCGCTGGATGCGGGCACCTCCGCCGGCTCCGCTCCGGATGCGGGCGACATCCCAACGGTCACGGCGGTTGCGCCGGTCTCCACCGCGCCTCCTGCGACCGTCCTGTAGAGGACGTTGCCGATCGGGAGACGAAGGCATACAGGCGAGTAGAGGCCCAGTAGAGGCCGAGTTGAGGCAAGGAGCTCAAAGACTGTGGACAAGTTCATCCGACACACGGGCATCGGTGCCCCGTTGCGGCGCAGCGCCGTCGATACCGACCAGATCATCCCGGCGGTGTATCTCAAACGCATCACCCGCACGGGCTTCGACGACGCCCTGTTCGCCTCCTGGCGGGCCGGTGAGCCCGACTTCATCCTCAATCAGGACGCTTACAAACGAGCTTCCGTGCTCGTCGCCGGCCCTGATTTCGGCACGGGCTCCTCGCGGGAGCACGCAGTGTGGGCGCTCAAGGACTACGGGTTCAAGGTCGTCCTGGCGCCTCGCTTCGCCGACATCTTCCGCGGCAACGCCGGCAAGCAGGGGCTGGTGGCCGGAGTGGTCTCCCAGGAGGACTGCGAGCAGCTGTGGAAGATCCTCGAGACCGAGCCGGGCACCGAGGTGACGGTGGACCTGGAGAACCGTACGGTTGAGGCCGGATCGTTCCGCTGCGCCTTCGCCATCGATGACTACGTGCGCTGGATTCTCATGGAGGGGCTCGACGACATCTCCCTGACCCTCACTCAGGAGGACGCCATCCGCGCCTACGAGGAGGCCCGCCCGGCCTTCAAGCCGCGTACCCTGCCGGCCAAGCACTTGCCGACCCAGGAGGTCGTCTCGGCCCGGGCCGCGGACATGCCCCGGCCCTGAGCGGGACCTGGGCGGTTCGGATCCTGCCCGCTCAAAGAGTTCCTCCTCCGAATTTCATCCGCATTGGAACGGTGTTGGATAGGAATAATCGGGATTCTCTGTGAGTCGAAGGCCACCTGATACAGCCCTGAAAAAGGTCCTGGGAGCCCCTCCGGTGCGCTTATGCTGGGACGGCCTCGCGCGCCTGCGCGGGGATGGGTGAGCGGCTCACGCGCGCGGCACGCCCAGATGACGTCATGGAGGTGTGCATGGTCGACGGTCTGCTCCAGGTCGAGGGCGGTCGCCCGCTGACTGGTGAGATCACCGTCCGCGGAGCCAAGAACCTGGTTCCCAAGGCGATGGTGGCGGCGCTGCTGGGGTCGTCTCCCTCGGTGCTGCGCAATGTCCCGCTCATTCGTGACGTCGACGTGGTCTCAGGGCTGTTGAGCCTGCACGGCGTGAGCATCGACTACGACCAGCAGGAGGGCGTCCTCCAGCTGGACCCGTCCAAGGTCGAGTCGGCTCATATGGCGGACATTGACGCGCACGCCGGCTCCTCGCGCATTCCTATCCTCTTCTGCGGTCCGCTCCTGCACCGCCTGGGGGAGGCCTTCATCCCTGACCTGGGCGGGTGCCGTATCGGTGATCGCCCCATCGACTTCCACCTGGAGATCCTGCGTCAGTTCGGCGCCGTGGTCGACAAGCAGGCGCAGGGCATCCGGCTGACCGCGCCTCACGGTCTCAACGGAACCGTCATCGAGCTTCCCTACCCCTCAGTCGGAGCCACCGAGCAGACCCTGCTCACTGCTGTGCGCGCCAACGGGCTGACCGAGCTGCGCAACGCCGCCGTCGAGCCCGAGATCATGGACCTGGTCGACGTCCTGCAGAAGATGGGCGCCATCATCTCGGTGGACACCGATCGCACCATCCACGTCGAGGGCGTCAACGAGCTGTGCGGTTACACCCACTCGGCCCTGCCCGACCGTATTGAGGCGGCCTCCTGGGCCTCTGCCGCCCTGGCCACTCGTGGGGACGTGTTCGTGCGCGGAGCCCACCAGAGCCACATGACCACCTTCCTCAACACCTTCCGCAAGGTGGGGGGCGCCTTCGACGTCACTGATGAAGGCATCCGCTTCTACCACCTCGGTGGGGACCTGAAGTCGATCGTGGTGGAGACCAACGTCCACCCCGGCTTCATGACCGACTGGCAGCAGCCTCTCGTCGTGGCGCTCACCCAGGCCCAGGGCCTGTCCATCGTCCACGAGACCGTCTACGAGAACCGCTTTGGGTTCACCGGTGCCCTTCGCAAGATGGGGGCCACCATCCAGGTCTACCGAGAGTGCCTGGGCGGTACCGAGTGCCGTTTCGGCCAGCGCAACTTCTACCACTCGGCGGTCATCTCCGGGCCTACCCCGCTGACCGGTGCCGACATCGTCGTCCCTGACCTGCGCGGTGGCTTCTCCCACCTCATCGCGGCCCTGACCGCCGAGGGCACCAGCCGCGTCGAAGGCGTCAACCTCATCGATCGCGGCTACGAGCACTTCATGTCCAAGCTGGAGTCCCTCAACGCCGCCGTCACCCGCCTGGCCTGATGCGGAACCGCTCAGCCGGCGCTCTCAGCGAGGTCGGCGGAGCGCACGGGCAGGACTCGGGCTCGGCTCGGAGAACCTCGTTCAGCGCGCTGAAGCGGATAGAGTTCACCTGTGCCTGCAACACGCCCCATGACTCCGTTCTACCGCTTCGCCGCGCGCGGGGCGATCATCCCGTTCCTCAAGATGGTCTCCCGGCAGAAGGTGACCGGTCTGGAGAACATCCCCCGCGAGGGCGGCTTTATCGCCGTGGCCAACCACCTGACCGACCTCGACTCGCTCACGGCCATGCGAGCCCTGGTTGACGCCGATGTTCCCGTCTACTCACTGGCCAAGTCCACCCTGTTCAAGGTGCCGGTGCTCGGGTCCATCCTGCGGGCCGGCGGCCAGATCCCGGTCCAGCGGGGCACCCAGAATGCGGCCACGGCCCTCAAGGCCGCCAGTGAGGTCCTGGCTGACGGCGGCGCCATCATGATCTTCCCCGAGGGCACGCTCTCTCGGGACCCCCTCAAGTGGCCGATGGTGGCCAAGACCGGGGCGGCCCGGCTGGCCATGACCAGTGGCGCCCCCGTCCTGCCCATGGGGCAGTGGGGCGCGCATGAGATCCTGGACACCTACGGGCGTTCCTTCCACCCCTTCCCCCGCAAGGACGTGCGCGTCACCATCGGTGAGCTCATGGACCTATCCCGCTTCGGGCAGGACACCCAGGACCGCGAGGCCGTGCGCGCCTGTACCGCCGAGATCATGCGGGCCATCACCTCCCTGGTGGAGGAGCTCCGCGGCGAGAAGGCCCCCCGCCCCTTCGACATGCACTATGACGGCGACCCCGGCAAGGGAAGGATCGGCGTGCGCCGCCCCGACCCGCTGCCCGAGGCGGACACTCAGGAGGACGGCCAGTGAACGGCGTCGAACGCGCAACGAGTGCACCGGTGCAGCAGACCGCGGCCGTCATCGGCTCAGGCGCCTGGGGCACCACCTTTGCCGGCCTCCTGGCCCAGGCCGGTACTCCGACGACGATCTGGGCCCGGCGTCGGGAGGTGGCCGAGGAGATCAATGCCGGCACCAACGAGCGCTATGTCCCCGGTCATCGTCTGCCGCCGGGCCTGAAGGCGACCACCGATCTGGCCGGAGCCGTCGAGGGGGCGGGCATCGTCGTCGTGGCCGTGCCCTCCCAGGAGGCCCGAGGAGTCCTGGAACCCCTCCGGGGCACCCTGGCCGACGACGCCGTGGCCGTCTCCCTCATGAAGGGCATCGAGCTGGGCACCGGGCTGCGGATGAGCGAGGTCCTGGCCGAGGCCCTGGGCATCGACGCCTCCCGCGTCGTGGTCGTCTCCGGCCCCAACCTGGCCGACGAGATCGCCGCGGGCCAACCCACCGCCACCGTGGTGGCCGCCGACGACGAGCGGGTCGCCGCCCGGATCGCCTCCCTGTGCGCCACCGGCACCTTCCGTCCCTACACCAACACCGACGTCCTGGGCGTCGAACTGTGCGGGGCGGTCAAGAACGTCATCGCCCTGGCCGTCGGCGCGGCCGCCGGCCGGGGCCTGGGGGACAACTCCAAGGCCACGATCATCACCCGGGGCCTGGTGGAGATCACCCGCCTGGGACTGAAGCTCGGGGCCAGCCCGGAGACCTTCTCCGGGCTGGCCGGCATGGGGGACCTGGTGGCCACCTGCTCCTCGCCCCTGAGCCGTAACCAGACCTTCGGCCGCCACCTCGGCGAAGGGATGAGCGTGGCCGAGGCCGCTGCGGCCTCCCGAGGCGTGGCCGAGGGAGCCAAGTCGGCCCGCGCCGTTCTCGACCTGGCCCGGGCTCACGGCGTGGACATGCCGATCACCGCCGGAGTCGTCACCGTCGTCGAGGGGGCCGCCAGCGTCGCCCAGGTGACTGACGCACTGTTGGCCCGTCCTCGCAAGGCCGAGGGCGTCCACGCGGCACCGTCTCAGGCCTAGCGCGCTCCACGCCCAGTGAAAGTCGGCTTTAATCCGGGTTTCTTGTGCGTTATCAGCATGTGGGGCGCCGCGCGGTAGCGTGGGACCTATGACAGCCCTCCAGGAAACCGGCCCCTCCGTCCCCAGTTCTGACAACTCCAAAGTGCGTGTTGCCGTCGTCTTCGGCGGACGCAGCGGTGAGCACACGATTTCCTGCGCCACCGCCGCCGGCGTCCTGTCAGCCATCGACCGCGACCGTTACGAGGTCCTTCCCGTGGGTATCACCCCCGAGGGCCAGTGGTTGCTCGTCGAGGACGATCCTGCCGCCCTCGAGCTCAGCGACAGCCGGCCTCCGGTGACGATCACCGCCGACGGTCTGGGGCGGGGGACGCTCACCGCACCCCTGGGGGGCGGCGAGCTCACAGTGCTCGGCTCCGCGGGGCCCGAGGTCCTGGGGCGGGTCGACGTCGTTCTGCCACTGCTGCACGGGCCCTACGGCGAGGACGGAACCATCCAGGGCATGCTGGAGATGATGGGCCTTCCCTACGTCGGCTGCGGGGTGCTGGCCAGCGCCGCGGGCATGGACAAGCAGGTCACCAAGGTGCTCCTGGGGGCCGCGGGCATTGCCACGGCGCCGCACGTCGTCGTCGGCCCACACGCCTGGAAACGCGACCCCGAGGCGATTCTGGAGGCATGCCGGTCCCTGACCTACCCTCTGTTCGTCAAGCCCGCCCGTGCCGGCTCCTCCCTGGGCATCAGCAAGGTCGACCGCCCTGAGGATCTCCCGGGGGCCATCGAGGCGGCCCGCGCGGTCGATCCCAAGGTCCTCGTGGAGAGCGGCATCGTGGGACGCGAGGTCGAGGTCGCCGTCCTTCAGGGCCGCGACGATGACGCCCCCAGGGTGGCCGAGCCCGGTGAGATCGCCATGGATGCCTCCCATGGCGCCGGCGAGTTCTACGACTACGAGACCAAGTACCTGGCCCACGACGCCGTCGCCATGGTCTGCCCGGCGCGCATCGGCCCCGAGGCGCGCGCACTCATCATGGACACCGCCGCACGGGCCTTCGAGGCGGTCGGCTGCGAGGGGCTGGCCCGGGTGGACTTCTTCCTCACCGACAGCGGCGAGGCGGTCGTCAACGAGATCAACACGATGCCCGGTTTCACACCCTTCTCCATGTACCCCTATATGTGGCAGGTCTCCGGTCTGGGCTACACCGAGCTGGTCTCCGAGCTCATCGAGCTGGCCGTGGCCCGCTCCACTGATGTCAACCGCTGAGAAGGACCCACCCGGCAACGGGGACGCGGGTGAGGACGTGCGGGTCGGTGACCTCAGCGAGGAGGAGCTTCTCGCCGTCATCACCCCCCTCCTGCCCCGTGGTCCTCAGACACCCGTCGGCACGGGGGACGACTGTGCGGTGCTGTCCTTCCCCGACTCGCACACGGTGGTGAGCACCGATGTCCTGGTCGAGGGCCGCCACTTCCGTACCGAGTGGTCCACCGGCCGTGACGTCGGAGCGAGGGCCGCGGCCCAGAACCTCGCCGACGCCGCCGCCATGGGTGCCAGGCCGGTTGCACTCGTCGTCGGCCTGGTCATGCCTGCGGCCACATCGGTCGGCTGGGTGCGGGACTTCGCCCGCGGACTGGCCCAGGGATGCGAGCCCTGCGGGGCGGGTGTCGTGGGCGGCGACCTCAGCGCCGGTGACTCACTGGTCGTGGCCGTCACGGTCCTGGGTGACCTCGAGGGCCGCGCACCGGTTCTGCGAAGCGGCGCCCGGCCCGGTGACGTCGTCGTCCATGTTGGAACCCTGGGGCGCAGTGCGGGGGGACTCGCCCTACTCGGCGCCGGCACTGACTATGCGTCGGGTTCGCACGCCTCCGTCTTCGGCGGCCAGGAGCAGGCTCGGGCCCAGGCCTGCATCGAGGCATTCCGGGCCCCCACCCCGCCCCTGGCAGCAGGCCGCGATCTGGCGCTGGCCGGTGCCACCTCCATGCTGGATGTCTCGGACGGGCTGCTGCGCGACGCCGGTCGGATCGCCCGAGCCAGCGGCGTCGTCATCGATCTCGACGATCCAGCAGACCTGCCGGACGTATCCTTCCTCGAGCCGGTGGCAGCGCTCGTGAGCGGCCACGACGAATCAACGGCTCGCGCCCTGGCCCGCAGCTGGCTGCTCACCGGGGGAGAGGATCACGGACTGCTCGCCACCGTCCCGGCAGACGCCCTCGAGCGGCTACCCGCCGGGGCCAGAGTGATCGGCCGGGTCCTGAGCCCGCAGTCCTCACCGGCCCGAGTGCTGGGGCACCGGCCGGGCATCCTCCTCGCAGGAGAATTCGCGCAGGAGCACACCGGCTGGGACCACTTCTCTCACGCCTGACGGGCCTGTACCCGGTTGAAGAGAAACGGGGCACGACAAAGGCCGCCGACTGCTTTGCGCAGCGGCGGCCTCGTGCTCGAAGGACTCGAGATGATGCGCTCAGATGTTGCGCGTCACCTTCCCGGCCTTGAGGCAGGACGTGCACACGTTGAGGCGCTTGGGGGCGCCGTTGACGAGAGCACGCACACGCTGGATATTGGGGTTCCACCGGCGGTTGGTCCGCACGTGGGAGTGCGAGACGCTCTTGCCGAAGATGGGGCCCTTGCCGCAAACGTCGCACACAGCAGCCACGGTCTCACTCCTGATCTTCAATGCTTCAACGCTCAGGCCGATGCCCGGCGTCAGGTCTTACCGCCCAGGCGTGGGGCGCTGGGCAACCCGAACACAATAGCGGACCTCTGTGTGGCCCCCCAAGCCGCGGTGGCGTGCGTTCGGGCACATGCCGTCCTGCGTGAAGCCTGGGGGAGGGGTGTGGATAGGGTTGGTGGTGTGTTGTATCTCACTACCTGAAGGGTGTGTGCTCCAGGTTGGTGCGGTGGTAGCTGGTCTGACCAGCGTGCTGGTGTCCCGGATACCCATCGGTTCTCCAGCGCGCTGAGAGAGGTCCGTGTGCGGGCGTCCCGCTCCGGTGGGAGGAATGTGCCCGGGCAGGTACCCTGAAACCACATATCAATCCAAAGGCTCGGCCCAGCCATGAACCAGGCTCGCTGAACGCCTGCACATATGCAGATCATGCAATGGAACAAAAGGTGTTCGCAGCGTGAAACACATGGTGTGCCGGTCGTAGCCAGGACCCAGGGGAGGCGAAGATGGCGCAGTCGCAAGGACACCGCCCCGTTACCCCTGTCTCAGGGATTCATGTGCTGCAGGGGGCCGCAGTGCGGCGCTGGATCGCGCTGGCGGAGATCGTCGCCGATCAGACCCGGGACCTCGTGGATGTCCTCAACGTGTTCCCCGTGCCGGATGCGGATACCGGAACCAACGTCCTGCTCACTCTGCGCTCGGCCTCCGACGCCCTCCACCGTCTGGGGCGGGCCGCTGATGTCGCCCAGGTGGCCCGTGCCGCAGCCGATGGCGCCGTTCGAGGCGCCCGGGGGAACTCGGGTCTTCTGGTCTCCCAGGCGCTGGCGGCCTTCGCCGATGTCTGCTCCGAGGCCCCCGATCCCACCGGCCTGCGCCCCGTTGAGCTCGTGCACGTCTATGAGGCCATGGCGGACACCACCTGGGCCGCGGTCTCCCGTCCGGTCTCGGGGACCCTGCTGTCGGTGGCTCGGGACGCGGCCACGGCCGCCCGCTCCGCGCTGGAGGAGGCGACGGCGAGCTCGCCCGCGACCCTGAGTCTCATCGCCGCTGCTGCCGCCTTCGGTGCCCAGGAGTCCGTTGTGGAGACAGCGGGCCTCGGGCACGGTCCGGTGGATGCCGGGGGAGCGGCTTTCATGTTGCTGCTGACCTGCCTGTCGGACACCATCGACGCGATTCAGGACGCCGGCGGCGGGACGGCTGAGGCTCCAGAGCTGCGCCAGGGCCACCAGGACGCCGACGAGCACGCCCCCTACACCGCCGTCGCCCGGCAGATGCTCACCGATCTGGCTGCGGGCGGGGTGCCGCACAGCGTCGGTCCCGAGCCCCTGGGCATGTCCACCGGTGAGTTCGAGGTGATGTACCTGCTGGAGGCGACCGCGGTCCAGGCGGGTCAGCTGCGCCGAGATCTGGAGCTCGTCGGTGACTCCGTGGGTGTCGTCGGCACCCCGGACGCCCTGGGGGTGGGGCTCTACCAGGTTCACGTCCATACCGACACGCCGCGTGCCGCCCTGCCGCACGCGGGTCGCGCCCGGCAGATCTGCATCCACCATCTCCACCCCACCGCCCTGGTGAGCTCCACAGACGAGCCTCCGTCCCCGTGGGGGGCGCTCGACTCCGACCCCACGGGGCATGTGGTCTCCTTCGAGCGCCTGGCCGCACGCCGGGCCGAGCGCAAGGCGAAGTCGGTGCGCATGCACCCCTCCCAGGCGGCCGTGCCCCACCCCGCACCGGCGGAGGCCCCACGCCTGGCCGTGCGTTCGCGACAGTCCGGTGTCGGTGTCATTGCCTGCACCCGCGCTCCCGGGCTCATCGAGCAGCTCGCGCGCTCCGACGCCGCCGTTGTCCTCAATCCCGACCGGGAGGGCATCGCCCGCGCCGCCGCGGATCTGGGGGCCTCCCAGGTCATCGTGCTGCCC
The DNA here is from genome assembly GCF_031292835.1 of Actinomyces stomatis. Classification (NCBI taxonomy): domain Bacteria; kingdom Bacillati; phylum Actinomycetota; class Actinomycetes; order Actinomycetales; family Actinomycetaceae; genus Actinomyces; species Actinomyces stomatis. The sequence goes on along the minus strand of NZ_JASPEP010000002.1, from coordinate 171,362 downwards.
TGTGACGCCGCCTGCACCGAGGCCGCCCACGACGCCGCGCGCTTCCTGGCGGCTCGCTCTGCCGTCTCCACCGTCCGCCCGCCTGCGGGGACCCGGAAGGTGGGAGTCGCTCGCGAGACCGCCCGCGCCGGGGTGCAGACAAGGGGCCAGTCGGAGCGTTACGCGGCCGAGGGCATTCAGCTCCTCGTGTGCGATACCGACGACGAGGCCCGGGTCCTGGCAGCAGCAGTCGCCCTGGCCGGCAGGGGCGAGGAGACCGAGCTGGCCGAGCTGGCCCGCCGAGCCTGGAGCGCCGCCGCGGGGCTGCGCACCATCGCCCTCAACGGAGCCCAGGCCGATGCCGAGGCCGTGGCTCGCGCCGTGGCCTCGGCGCTGCGGCCCTCCGATGAGCTGCTCACCGTCATCACCGGCCGCAATGCCGGCCGCGATGTCGGTGCCCTGGCCGCCAGTGCGGCGGTAGGAGCCCGAGGGCACGTGGTCGGTGAGGACGTGGAGGTCGCCGTTCATGCGGGCGGCCAGGAGCACCCGGACGTCCTCATCGCCATCGAGTAGCCGTCTTCAGGCCCGGTGAGTGGCCACACGGTCGGATCACGGCGTCGGGTCATGAACGGCTCCGAGGCTCCTTCGTCATAGGGTGGGGTCGTGCCCGGCTCGTCTGATCGCTCAACCCGTACGCCCCGCCCCGGCAGCGTCGGTCTGCTCGAGCGTCCTGTGACCCGCCTCCTGGGCAAGCGCACGGCCTCCCAGCTCGCCAAGCAGGGGGTGGAGACCGGGGCGGATCTGCTGCGCCTGCTGCCCCGGCGTTACGACACCTGGGGGGATCTGACCGACATGCGTACGCTCGTCGAGGGTGAGCAGGCCACCATCCAGGCCCAGGTCGTGCGCGCTTCCTCCCGGCGTACCCGCTCCGGCCGGGTGCCGGCTCTCATGGAGGCCACCGTCACCGACGGCGCCTCCACCATGGACCTCGTCCAGTTCGGTGCGGCGGGCCAGATGCGTGCCCGTGCCACCCAGCTGGCCCCCGGAACCACCGTCCTGCTGAGCGGCAAGGTGGGACTTCACCGTGGACGCAAGCAGCTGTCCAACCCTCGCCTGTACGTCCTCGACGAGCTCGATGAGGCCGAGCGCGAGGCTCTGCTGGCCCGCCCCGTGCCCATCTACCCGGGCACGGAGGCCCTCCCGTCCTGGCTGGTGGCCAAGGCGGTGCGGATCGTCCTGGACCAGCTGGAGCCGGGCGACGTCGCCGACCCTCTCCCCGAGGAGCTACGGCGTGAGGCGGGGCTGGTTGACGCCTACACCGCCTACCGCTGGGTGCACCGGCCCGAGGACTCCCACCAGTGGAAGGCCGCCCGAAGCCGACTGCGCCACGAGGAGGCCCTGATCCTGCAGGTCGCCCTGGCTCAGCGCCGAGCCCATCATGAGGCGACCCGCACCGCGGTTGCCTGGCCTGTACCGGAGACAGAGGGCTCCCTGAGGGCGGACCTCGACGCCCGCCTGCCCTACGACCTCACCGCCGGACAGGAACGGGTCGGTCAGGAGATCTCCGCCGACCTGGCCCGCACGGTTCCCATGCAGCGGCTTCTTCAAGGAGACGTGGGAAGCGGCAAGACCCTCGTGGCTCTGCGCGCCATGCTCCAGGTGATCGGAGGGGGAGGGCAGGCCGCCCTCCTGGCCCCCACCGAGGTTCTCGCCGCCCAGCACCACTCCTCGCTGGAAGCGGTTCTCGGCCCCATGGCCCGACTCGGGATGCTCGGTGGCGCCGAACGCGCCACCCGCGTCCACCTGCTGACCGGCTCCACCCCCACCGCTCAGCGCCGTCAGATCCTCGCCGACCTGGCCGCCGGCGAGCCGGCGATCGTCGTGGGTACCCACGCCCTGCTGTCCGACACGGTGCAGATTCCCTTCCTCGGCCTGGTCGTTGTCGACGAGCAGCACCGCTTCGGTGTCGCCCAGCGTGACGCCCTGCGTGAGCGCGGCGGTCTCACCGACCCGGTCACCGGCCAGAGCCGCACGCCCCACCTGCTGGTCATGACCGCCACCCCGATTCCGCGCACCATTGCCATGACGGTCTTCGGCGACCTGGCCACCTCCGTCCTCGACGAGCTGCCCGCCGGACGCAGCGCCGTTCCCACCCACCTCGTTCCGTGGTCGCGCACCTCCTGGGTGGAGGGCATCTGGCGGCGCGCAGCCAAGGAGGTCGCCGCCGGAGGGCGGGTCTACGTCGTCTGCCCACGGATCGCGGTCGACGACGAGACCCGACAGACGCAGGTGGAGGGCACGCCGGCTTTCGAGACCGATGACGAGCGGGCACCGGAGCCGCTGACGGGTGAAGGGGACGGCTCGCAGCCCGACCGCCCGCTGGCCGCCGTCGAGGAGTGGAGGCAGCGACTGGGCGACGAGCCCGCCCTGGAGGGCATCGGCGTCGGAGTCCTCACCGGACGCATGAGCAGCGAGGACAAGGCCGCCTCCATGGCGGACTTCGCCTCGGGTGCCACTCCGGTCCTGGTGTCCACCACCGTCATCGAGGTGGGGGTGGACGTGCCTGAGGCCTCCATGATGGTCATCCTGGACGCCGACCGTTTCGGCCTGTCCCAGCTCCACCAGCTGCGTGGACGGGTCGGGCGCGGCAGCAGACCGTCCCTCTGCGTGGCGGTCACCGGAGCAGAGGTCGGCTCCACCGCCTTCCACCGGCTCAAGGCCTTCGCCTCCACCACGGACGGATTCGCGCTGGCCGAGGCCGACCTCGAGCTGCGCAGCGAGGGCGATGTCCTGGGGGCCTCCCAGTCGGGTCGTACCTCCGGGCTGGACCTGCTGCGCGTGACCCGCGATGCCCACCTCATCGCCACCGCGAGGCGTCAGGCCGAGCGGATCGTGGCCGCCGATCCGCAGCTGAGCGAGCACCGGGCCCTGGCCGCGGCGATCGTCGAGCGCCTCGATGAGGAGTCTCAGGCCTTCCTCGAAAGAGCGTGAAGCATCAGGGCGCGGGCCGAGGAGCGTCCCCGGCTCAGGCCGGCTCGGCGAACCAGATCGTGGTCTCGCCGTACCGCTTGTCCGCGAAGTGCTCCAGCCCCGCCGGCCAGGTCGGTTCCGGTGAGCGTGTCGAACGCTCGACGACGACGACGGCGCGCGGCGCCAGCCACGGGTCCTCGCTGCGGGCCAGGGGGGTGAGGATCGCCGTGAGCTCCTCCTCGCTCAGCTCGTAGGGAGGGTCGATCAGCACCAGGTCCGCCGGGGCACCTGCCGGGCCGGCCAGGAAGGCGGCCGCCTTCGCGGTCACCGCCGATACCCCGCCCAGGCCCAGCGCCCGGATGTTGCGACGGCAGGTCTGCGACGCACCGTGCGAGGAGTCCACGAGCGTGACGTCACGGGCTCCTCGGCTCGCGGCCTCCAGCCCCAGGGCCCCGGAGCCTGCGCACAGGTCCAGCACCCGGGCGCCGTCGAGCACCCCGTAGTGGTCCAGGCGGGCGAAAAGAGCCTCGCGGACGCGCTCAGAGGTGGGGCGCGTCCCGGACCGGGGCACCTCGATCCTGCGTCCGCCCACGGTTCCGGCCACGATCCTCGTCATGGGGCAGACCCTACCCGGCCCGCAGTCCGCGTCTCCTGTGGGCGCGGAGCTCAGCCCTCCTCGGCCGGGGCGTGCTGACCGTAGCCGGTGTCCCGGATCTTGCGTGCGACCGCCGCGATCTGCTCATCGGAGAGGATCTTGGGGCTGCCGACGGCGAGGGTGCGCAGGTAGAGCTCGCAGACCCACTCCAGCTCCTGGGCCAGGACGTAGGTGGCGGCCAGGTCCGGGCCGGTCACCACGGATCCGTGGTTGCTCATGAGGGCCGCGGTACGCCCCTCAAGGGCCTTGGCGACATTGGCGGCCAGCTCGGGGGAGCCGTAGATGGCGTAGTCGGCCACTCGCACGTTGCTGCCGCCGAACATGCAGATGTAGTAGTGCACGGCCGGAAGCGCGCTCACGCCCTCGAGGCTGGCCACGGCGGTGGCCGCGTAGGAGTGGGTGTGCACGACCGCCATTTGTCCGGTCGCCCGCAGCGCGGTCAGGTGCAGGTCCAGCTCGCTGGCGGGCTTGAGCGGTCCCTCGACCTGCTTACCGGTGGCGTACTCGACCACGGCGACCAGGTCGGGGCGCATCTCCTGGTAGGGCAGTCCCGAGGGGGTGATGGCGACCAGGTCCCCCTCCCGAACGGACAGGTTGCCCGCGGTTCCGACGACCAGGCCGTCGTCGGACAGGTGGGAGCAGGCATCGGCGATCTGCTGTCGAGCATCGTTGAGAAGCATGGTGGGCTCTTTCCCCGGGGCGTACCGCTGCGCGCCCCGTTGCGTCAGAAGTGGTACCGAGGCATCGTCTCATGTTGGCGCTCTCATGTCTATCGTTGCGCCCTTTTGTTTTCATACTTGACATGACCGTTCGGTTGGGGTCATCCTATGTTTGCGCTCACATTGATGTGGGTCCTGGTCATCGTCGCCCAGTGAAAGGAAACCTGTCATGCCCACCGCGTCCTATCCCGCCATCGGAATCCGCCCCCTCATTGACGGACGCCGTCGTGGTGTGAGGGAGTCCCTCGAGGACAAGACCGCTCAGCTGGCCAAGGATGTCGCCGAGCTCATCTCCTCCCGCCTGACCTACCCCGACGGGAGCCCGGTGCGCTGCGTCGTCGCTGAGACCGCGATCGGAGGCGTGGCCGAGGCCAACCGCTGCAAGGAGCAGTTCCGCACCGAGAACGTGTGCGCCGACCTGACCGTCACCGCCTCCTGGAACTACATCACCGAGGTCCTCGACCTCGACCCCTCGATCCCGCACGCCATCTGGGGCTTCAACGGCACCGAGCGACCGGGGGCCGTGACCCTGGCCGCCGCGGCCGCCGCCTACAACATGCTGGGCATCCCCTGCTTCGGCATCTATGGCCACGACGTGCAGGACGCCGATGACTCGGGTCTGACCGACGACGTCGTTGACAACATCCTGCGTTACGTGCGCGCCGCCCTGGGTGTCGGCCTCATGAAGGGGCGCAGCTACCTCTCGATCGGGACGGTCTCCATGGGAATCGCCGGCTGCCGCGTTCCCGAGCAGTTCTTCGTCGACTACCTGGGCATGCGGGCCGAGTACATCGACATGATCGAGATCGACCGCCGCATCGCCCACGGCATCTACGACCACAAGGAGTACGAGACCGCCCTGGCCTGGGCCCGGGAGAACCTCACCATCGGGGAGAACCGCAACCCCGAGGCCAACCGCTTCACCCAGGAGGAGTACGACGAGCAGTTCGACTACTGTATCAAGATGCTCCTCATCGGCCGCGACCTCATGGAGGGCAACCCCGCTCTGGCCGAGCTGGGCTTCGTCGAGGAGGCCGAGGGCCACGACGCCATCGCGGCGGGCTTCCAGGGACAGCGTCAGTGGACGGACTACAAGCCCAACGGCGACATCCTCGAGACCTTCCTCAACACCACCTTCGACTGGAACGGCAAGCGGCCCGAGAAGGTCTTCGCCACGGAGGGCGACGCCGGCAACGCCGTCGCCATGCTCTTCAACTCCGTCCTGACCCACCGTCCCCAGCTCTTCAGCGACGTGCGCACCTACTGGAGCCCCGAGGCCGTTGAACGGGTCACCGGCTACAAGCTCGAGGGGCGCGCCGAGAACGGCTTTATCGACCTGCGCAACTCTGGGGCCACCACCCTCAACGCCACCGGCGAGGAGAAGGACGCCGAGGGCAACCCCATCATCAAGCACTGGTGGGAGATCACCGAGGCGGACATCGAGGCGGATCTGAAGGCCTCCACCTTCCATGCCGCCACCCGCGAGTACTTCCCCGGAGGCGGCTTCTCCACACACTTCACCACCGCCGGCGGGATGCCCGTCACCGCGACCCGCCTGAACTTCGTGGCCGGCCAGGGACCAGTCCTCCAGATCTCCGAGGGTTGGACCGTGGAGCTGCCCGACGACGTGCGCGACCAGATCGTCTACCGTACCGACCCGACGTGGCCGACGACCTTCTTCGTCCCGCGCCTGACCGGCCAGGGCGCCTTCACCTCCGTCTACGACTGGATGGCCAACTGGGGAGCCAACCACACGGCCACCGGATACGGACACTTCGGCGCCGACCTCATCACCCTGGCCTCGATGCTGCGCATCCCCGTCTACATGCACAACGTCGAGCGCGAGAGGATCCTGCGTCCCAAGGCCTGGGTGCCCTTCGGTACCGCCGAGCCCGAGAGCGCCGACTTCAGGGCCTGCGCCACCTTCGGTCCTCTCTACCGCTGACGGGTCGCCGCCATGACGAGCACCGACGAGCACCACGCCCTTGCCCTCGACCTCGGCTCCAGTTCCGTGCGAGCGGTCCTGGGAATCTACCGGCAGGGGGTCATCAGCACCGAGGAGGTCTTCCGCCTCCACCACCAGGCGGTGGACGACCACGGCACCCTCACCTGGGACCTCGAGCGCATCATGGATGGTGTTCGTCGGAGCATCGCCATGGCGACGCAGCGCCTGGGACGGGCCCCCGACAGCATCGGCATCGACACCTGGGGAGTCGACTACGGCCTGCTCGACGCCCAAGGAGAGTTGCTGCGCGCCCCGCGCGCCTACCGGGACCGGCGCATGGCCCGCTGGGCCGCGGACCTGGACCGGGCCCTCCCTGCGGAGACGGCCTGGCAGGAGACCGGCATCCTGCCCCAGCAGATCAACACGGTCTACCAGCTCTACGCGGACCTGAGGCAGGAGCCCGACCTCATCGAGCGGGTGGATCGCTTCCTGCCCCTGCCCGACCTCGTGGCCCACCTGCTCGGGGCCCCCGCACAGTCAGGGCGCGCGATCGCCTCGACCACCGGACTCGCCTCCCCCGGGGCGCGCGACTGGTCGGCACATGTGCTTCAGGCCGCTGGGATCCCCGAGGGATGGACGCCCCCGCTCGTCGACGACGCCACAGTGGCCGGGACGACGTCGGAGGGGATCAGCATCGTGCGTCCCGGCGGGCACGACACCGCCTGCGCCGTCCATGCACTCGGTCTGGCCGGTGACGAGGTGCGCCTGTTCATCTCCTCAGGATCCTGGAGCCTCATCGGTGCCGCTGTTCCCAGCCCCATCCTGGACGGAGCGGCGCTGCGGGCCGGACTGACCAACGAGGTCCGTACCGACGGAGGTATCCGGCTGCTGCGCAATCTCACCGGCTTCTGGCTGCTCCAGGAGTGCCAGCGCTCCTGGAACGAGCCCGATACCGGCGCGCTGGTCGAGGCGGCGGGGGAGTGCGCCTCCCTCGGGGTCGTCATCGATCCCGACGACGAGCTCTTCGCCAGTCCCGGCGACATGCCGGACAAGATCGCCGACTGGTGCCGCCTCCACTACAAGGTGGCTCCCGAGGGACCGGCGCAGATGGTCCGGCTCATCCTCGAGTCGCTCGCCTGCGCCCATGCCGCCTACGCCCAGGGGCTGCAGGACGTCGTCGGCGACCAGCTGGACCCGGCGGCACCGATACACCTGGTGGGAGGCGGGGCGCGCAACAGCCTCCTGCCGGCCATGACGGCGGCGGCCTGCCACCGTCGGGTGGTCGTAGGCACACCGGAGGCCAGTGCCCTGGGCAATATCCTCGCCCAGCTCGAGGCGGCCGACGTCCTCGACCCCAGTGCGCGCGGTGAGGTGCTGCGCCGCAGCATCAGCTCCGTGGAGGTCGACGCCTCCGGGGCCATTGCCGATCCCGGTGCCTTCGACGCCATGCGGGAACGGCTGGACAACGCCACCGCCGACTGACCATCAGCCACATCGACCACAACCACGACATTCAACTCAACACCAACCACATGAAAGGAGCAACGATGCTCCGCAACATTCCCGCCAACCTGTCACCCGAACTCGTCAAGATCCTGCTCGAGATGGGCCATGGGGATGAGATTCTCCTGGCCGACGCGAACTTCCCCGGGCACCACCTCCACCCCACCACGGTGCGGGCCGACGGCCTGGGGATCCCCGACCTGCTGAGGTCTATCCTCACGCTCATGCCCCTGGACCGCTACAGCAGCTACCAGGTGGCCCTCATGGAAACGGTTGGCGACGACCCTCGGCCTCCGGTGTGGGACGTCTACGAGCAGATCTGGAACGAGGCCGAGAAGGATGCCGGACCGGTGAGCGTCAAGACGATTGAGCGCATGGCCTTCTACGACTACACCCCCAGCGTCTACGCCGTCGTCCTCACTGGCGAGACCGCCCTGTACGGCAACCTCATCCTCAAGAAGGGCGTCCTGTGATGACTGCGATCCGCGACTCCGTGACTGAGGAGGCCCCCGTCCAGGAGGGGACGGCCAAGCGGGGCTTCCTGTATCCCGGCATGGTGCTGCCCTTCTGTCTGCTGGTCTCCTGCTTCGCCGCCTGGGGCCTGGCCGGAAACATGACGGATCCCTTGGTCAAGGTCTTCCGCTCCGTGTTCTCTATGACGAACCTGCAGTCCTCGCTGGTGCAGTCGGCCTACTACGGGGCCTACTTCTGCCTGGCGATCCCGGCGGCCTTCATCAACAGCCGCCTGGGCTACAAGGGCGGTGTCCTCATCGGGCTGGTGCTGGCGGGAACCGGCGGGCTGCTGTTCATCCCCGCGGCCTACGTCATGACCTACTCGGTGTTCCTGACCGCCCTGTTCACCCTGGCCGCCGGCCTGTCCATTCTGGAGACCAGTGCCAACCCCTTCGTCATGTCCATGGGGCCGGAGCACAACGCCACGCGGCGCCTCAACTTCGCGCAGGCCTTCAATCCCATCGGTTCCAATCTCGGGGTGCTGCTGGCCGCCCTGCTGATCCTGCCTAAGGTGAACCCGGCCACTGCCGAGCAGCGTGCGGCCATGAGCCAGGAGACGCTGCTGGCCACCCAGAGCGAGGAGCTCAAGGCGGTCATGGGCCCCTATGTTGCCCTCGGGCTCCTCTACCTCCTGCTGGCCTTCATGATCGGTCGGGTCAAGGTCGTGGAGCGGCAGATGGAAGCCGCTGCGGGTGACAGTGGCGGGCCGGGCAGGCTCATGCGCCTGCTGCGGAATAAGCGCTACAGCTTCGGGGTGGTGGCGCAGTACTTCAACGTGTCTGCTCAGACCTGCATCTGGACCTACACCCTGCACTACGTCACGAGTGCCTTGGGAGTGTCGGACAAGGTCGCCGGATACTGGTTGCAGGCGAGTCTCATCGTCTTCCTGGTCTTCCGTTTCCTCATGGTGGGGCTCATGGGACGGTTTGACGCACGCAAGCTGCTTCTGTTCATGTGCTCCCTCGGGGTCGCTCTGTCCCTGTTCGCCATGGTGAGCGTGAACATTCTGGGGGTGCTGGCCATTATCTCCCTGTCCGCCTGCATCTCCCTGCTGTTCCCCACCATCTACGGCGAGGCCCTGATGGGGCTGGGGGAGGACACCAAGTACGGGGCCGCCGGCCTGGTCATGGCCATCATCGGTGGAGCCACCATGCCCCTGGTGCAGAGCGCCATCATGGACTACACGTCTCCTGCGGTGTCCTACGTCACGGTTGCCGGGTGCTTCCTGGTGGTGGCCGCCTACGGGGTCTACACACTGCGCACGCCCAGGCCCATCAGTGCGGCCTGACGGAAGGCACTCACACCATTCTCTCCGCCCACGTCGTACCGAGTGGGCGGAGAGAATGCTCAGTGGATCCGCTTGGCAAGGATGATTCCAGGTCCCAGTTGAGTGGGAGCGGTCGTGAGGACTCCATGGTCATGACTCACCTGTGTCTGTCCATCTCCCGGCCTCGACGATCTCCAGTCGAACTCCGCAGGCAGGCGGTCAAGCGGGACTGCGACATTCTCCAGGGCAAAGAGAACCGCATGGTCTCCGTGAGACATGAGTCGCGCACCCGGTAGTGAACAAGCCTGCTCCAGTAGCTCCGCAGAGGGGCGAGACAGTTCCGATCTCGCTGCTCGCATCCACGCGCCTAGTCCCCTCAGGCAGGCGCGTTGAGGATCAGGAATGGTTCCGTCGGCGTGCGGGCCGACGTTGAGCAGGAGACGTCCTCCCCGTGAGACGACGTCGACCAGGTGTCGAGCTGCGGACGGGCCGGTGAGGTACTGCTCATCGCCCTCCATCCGGTTGTAGCCGAAGGATAATCCGATGCCGCGACAGTTCTCCCACCGGTCCGCAGCCTCCGAGTCGCGCATTGCCTGATATTCACTAGTCTCGTAATCGGAGTGGAACCCACCGAAGCGGTCATTGACGACGCCCTCCGGACACAATTTGTAGTAGTGCTCAAGCAGTGTTCCCAGTCCGTGGGCATCGAAATTCTTCGCGCAATCCGGCCATTCGATGTCGTTCCAGAAAATATCGGGGTGATACCTCTGAAACAGGTCAAGACAGTGATTGAAGATGTAGCGCCCGTACTCAGGGTCCACAGATCTGGCGAGCCGTTCAAGATCCTCTTCGCTCAGGATGACAGGAAAAGGTCTGTAATGCCAGTCCACTCCGCCCGAATAGTATGCGCCGAAACGTAATCCTGCCCGACGTGTTGCCCGTGAGATTTTTCCAACGAGGTCTTGTCGGGGGCCGCGTTGAACCGTGTTGCGGCCATAGGTCTCGGGGGCCTCCCATAGGGTGATGCCGTCGTGGTGCTTGGTCGTTAGGACAACCAGTCCTGCTCCGGCTTCTTTGAACAGCGCTGCCCAGTCGTCAGGGTCGAATTTTTCAGCATGCCACATGTCCAGAAAACCGTCATACGGCAAGGAGCCGTAGGTCTCGTGGTGGTACTGGGAGGCGCGGCTACCCGGAATTCGTATGGTATTGAAGTACCACTCTGCGTAGGAGTTATGAGTAAACCACGTCCTCTCATCGGGTTCGGTGCCGAGCTCTCCGTGAGGTTCTGCCCAACTTGGTACCGAATACACTCCCCAGTGAATGAAGATCCCAAGGGGGGTGTGGTCCAGCCACTCAGGCTGATGGGTTCCCAGGCGATCTCGGTGCTGCGATACAGGTGGTCGATTCATCACTCAGCGACCTCCAAAGGCGCCGAGAGTGACACCCTTCTCCAGCTGACTCTGCAAGAAGGCGACGATGAAAAAGGAAGGGATGACCGACATGGACACGGCGGCCATCATGGGTCCCCAGTCCGTGCCTCTCTCTCCTGAGAACATCTGAAGTCCCAGCGAGATTGTGGCCAGGTCCGCATCATTGACGACGATCAGAGGCCACAGGAATGTTGACCAATAATCGATGAAGGAGAAGACGCCAACGACGAGTATCGGAGCCTTGAGCAGTGGGATGAGGATGTGCCAGAGGATCTTGAGGTCGCCGGCCCCATCGATTCTGGCTGCCTCCTCGAACTCAAGGGGCAGGCTCAGGATGAACTGTCGGATGAGGAACGCCCCGAAGGCTCCGAAGGCAAAGGGAAGAATGAGGGCCGTGTAGCTGTTGACCAGTCCGAGGTACTGGAATCCGATGTATAGAGGGATGACAAGCACCTCCTGGGGAAGCACCAGAGTTCCCAGAAACAGCATGAACAAGTGGTCTCGGAATCGGAATCGAAGTCTGGCGAAGGCGTAGGCGCTCAGCAGTGAGACTGCCATGGTCAGGGCTGCTCCGCAGGTCGAGACAAGAATAGAGTTCAAGATGATGCGCCCCAGAGGAATCTGCTGAGTCGCCTCGGTGTAGTTGTCCCATGCAAGACGGGTGCCTGTGAGTGAGGCTCCTGAGGAAAACACCTCAGATGTCGGCTTGAGGGAAGAAGCCAGCATCCAGGCGAATGGGAAGAGGAATGCTATCGCTATCAGTGTGAGTAGCGAGTAGGAGAGAAATTTACCAATTTTGGATCGATGTTCAAGAGTCATAGTTTACCCACCTCTTCTGCTGGCTGAATTGAAGGGCCGTCAGCAGCATAACGATGACGAATAGTATCCAGGCCAGGGCGGAGGCGTAGCCCAGCTTGTCGAAGGAGAAGCCGTTGCGGTACAGTGCAAGCACAATGGTGTTTGTCGACTCACCTGGTCCTCCTTTTGTGAGAAAGAATGGTTGTGCGAACACCTTGAATGCTCCGATGACGGTCATGACGGTGCAGAAGAAGAAAGTCGGAGACAGGATGGGGAAGACGACCTGGAAGAATCGTCTGAATCCAGTTGCGCCGTCGAGCTCGCTGGCCTCCAGTATGGACGGGTTGATGCCGTTGAGACCGGCAGTAAGGACCACGATGTTGTAGCCAAGACCCTGCCATAAGCTCATGATGACGAGCGACCCCATGGCAAGGCTGGGGTTGTTCAGCCAGGGCAGCGAGGGGAGCCCTATGCTGTTGAGGGCAGAGTTCACCACCCCTTCGTCATTGAGGAGGAGGCGCCAGATCAACGCATTCCCTGCCATTGGGGTGACGACGGGGATGAAGAAGATGATTCGCAGCACTCGAGAGAACCTGTTGGGGAGGTGCTGCAACCAGTATGAGATACCAGTGGAGATGATGAGGTTGGCACCTGTGTACAGAAGGGCGAACACCACGGTGTTCTTAAGGATGGTGTAGAACGCTGGGTCCTCCCCGGAAATCATTCGTCGATAGTTGTCAAGGCCGACGAACTCTGATGTTCCCAGAAGCGACCATGAAAACAACGAGATGATCAGTGACGCGATCAGGGGGATGATGATGAAAACCAGAAACCCTGTCATGCCGGGTGTCAGGTAAGCGATGATGCGTAGTGTGTCTCGGGGAGCTCTGTGGCGCCTTCGACTCTCAGCGGTGGTTGCGGCTCCCATCATCCTGCACTCTCTTGCAGGTCCTTGAGGATGTCTGCCGCGGTACGTGAGCCCCGGTAGCCTTCTGGGCAGTACTGGGTGAAGGACGTCACGATCTGATTCCAGTTTGCTGGGGTTACCAGAGCGGTCCCGTGATCCAGGAGGAATTTGATGGCTTCAACATTTCCGGTCGGTTTACCTTCTGCCCATCCGTCGATTTGGGAGCCGATGGATGGTACCGTCCCGCGGGTGCGTGCCACCTTGCCGATGACCTCAGGGCTGACCAGCTTCATGATGTTTTTAAACGCGGCATCTTTGTCCGGACAGTTTTTGCCGATTCCGAAGCCCGATCCCTGAATGACTCCGATGGCCTGTCCGGAGTCACTGGGGATGACGCACACACCCAGGTTGTCGTTGAGCTGCTCGGCGAAGGTCGCGTACATCCACGGGCCGTCAATGATGGCGGCAGCCTGACCAGAGGTGAATGCGCCTTGTGCGACCTCGTCGCCGTCTGAAGCGGAAGGAGCCTTGGCGTAGCCGTTGACTGCGGCAAGGTCAAACGCCTTCTGCACGGATGAGACGAAGGCGCTGGAGGTCAACGAAAGGTTTCCCTTGTCGTCGAGGGCAGTGGCGCCATTGGCGTATGCGAATGCTCCAGGAGCGTTGTCCATAAGATTTGGTTTGATGGCCATGCCGACCTTCCCGCCAGTAGTCAGGGCCTTCATGTCCGACAGGAACTGTGCGTAGGTGTACTTGGTTGTCGGCTCCTTCAACCCCGCTGCCTTGAAGGATTGCCGGTTGTAGAACATGACGCAGGGCTCTGCGTCGTACGGCAGTGCGTAGATTTTTCCGTCCACCGTCATACCTTCAATCATGGCCTTGTTGAAGACTGACGTGTCGACCCCGTGCTTCTTGATGAGATCGTTCAGCGGTTCCATGATGCCGACGAGTTCCTTGGTTCGGGCTGCCTGTGTGGTCAGGATCCCTGGAGCGTCGGCTGCCGTCATTCGGGTTTTGGCCTTGGTGTAGTAGTCGTTGTAGCTGGGACCTGAGAAGTCGAGCTTGAAGCTGGAGTCAGTTTCTTTGACTGCGTCGACGAAGGCCTGCCACTGGGCGCGGTCCGACTCGCTGGACACCCACGTGAACATCTGGGTCGGGGCGTTATTGTTCTTGCTCTTCCCTGATGAGCATGCTGACAGCAGTGCTGCTGCCGTCCCACTCAAGAGCGATGCCGAGATGAAGGTGCGGCGGGGAAATGAAGGTGGGGTCATGGTCTTCTCTCTTCAGTGAGTGCGTAGGGGTGCCTCGTTGCAGCCGCTGGGGTCCGACGGCGATGTCGGAAGCAGCGGATGATGGCGGTAACATTAACTTGGTCACAAAAGGGTGTCAACCGTTGTGGCTTGCTGAATGCCCTGAAATGAAGCGAAATAGTGGGTGTGTCGAGGTGTCGGGAGGTGCGGGTCACGGAGGAGTGGCCTGTGGATTGAGGAGGGTTGAGTGAGCGCTGACATGTAGGTTGCCGTTGCCCTTTGCTGGAGACTGCTGCTGGTTGGGGCGTGCACTGGGTGGGGGCAGTGTCGGGTGCTCGGGGGACGGCAGTCGCCCTCCAGGTGGGGCGGTCGTCGAGAACCGCTCACTCGGAGAGGTGGTCGCAGGTGCTAGGCCTTGGTCGTTGACGCCCTGACGACGAGCTGAGGCTTCAGGCAGATGCTGTGGGCAGGGGCGCCCTCGACGAGCTCGTCAGACAGCCTCAGTGAGGCCTGCCCCAGGGCGTCGAAGTCCTGAATCACGCTCGACAGCGACGGAGTCGCCCAACGCGCCAGGGGAATGTCGTCGAAGCCGACGACGGCGACATCGTCGGGTATCCTCACGCCGGCGGCGAGAAGCTCGTGGCACAGCCCCAGGGCGATGTCATCGTTGGCGGCGAAGACGGCGTCGGGCAGGCCGCTATCGAGCAGACGTCTGGCGACCTTGGCCCCTGCTTCTCCTGTCCAGGCGTCCGTGCCCACCCAGCGGCCGGGAACTCCGGCCTGCGCGCAGACCGACTCGTAGGCGGCCAGGCGCTCCGAGGCATCCTGCCAGGAGAGGTCTCCGGTGACATGCAGCAGGCGGCTGCGTCCCTGAGCCAGAAGGTGCTCCGTTGCCAGCCTGGCTCCCAGGGCCTGGTCGATGGAGACGGTGGACAGCTCGGAGAACTCGTGCTGACCCGAGATGATGGCCACGACCGGACCGCGGTCGCGTTGAGACGAGAGGACGGCCAGGACGTCGGCGCGTTGGGCGAGGACCACGACGGTCGTGACGCGGTGGCCGTGCAGGTGGGCGAGTGCCTCCTTGACCGACTCCGGCGCGTGGCCGTCAGCGGTGGCCAGGACGAATGTGTCCCCCCGCTCGCGCACCGCCCTGGCGATCGCGGAGAAGATGGAGGCCATCCCGTGCGACAGTCCGGCGGTCAGCAGAATTCCCACGCCCCCGGAGGAGCCCGAGGCCAATGAGCGGGCGGCGAGGTTCGGCTCGTAACCCAGTGCCTGGACGGCCGCCAGAACCTTCTGACGCGTCTCGGGACGAACCGACGGGTGGTTGTTGAGCACGCGGGAGACGGTCTGAGCCGAGACTCCGACTGCCTCGGCCACGTCACTAAGGGTCACGCGTGTGGACACAAGGGAAATATACCAGCGCCACCACAGGGATCCGGGACGCCAGGCGCACAGCGGGGCGCTGCGACGGCCTGCTGCCGCCGGAGGTGCGGCGCGCGTCCCGCACAGCGGCAGGCCCAGCCAGTAGCGTGACCGTATGAGCCTGGCCGTTTACCCCGGAAGCTTCGATCCCCTCACCCTGGGGCACGTCGACATCGCCGTCCGCGCGACCACGCTCTTCGACGTCGTCGTCATCGGGATCGCCCACAACGCCGCCAAGGCCGGGCGCCACCTGCTCGACGTCCACGAACGCCTCCGCCTGACCAAGGAGGCCACCTCCCACCTGCCCGGCATCGAGGTGGACATCGTTCCCGGGCTCCTGGCCGACTACTGCAGCCGGCGCGGCGCGAACGCCATCATCAAGGGCCTGCGCAACGGCAGTGACCTGGACGCCGAATTGCCCATGGCGCTGCTCAACCGCGACCTGGGGGCGCCCGAGACGGTCTTCCTGCCGGCTTCTGCCGTACACGCGCACATCTCCTCCTCCCTCGTCAAGGACGTCGCCGGCTACGGCCGGGACGTCTCCGCCCTCGTCCCGCCCGCCGTCGCCCACGCCCTGGAGGCCCGGCTGACCGAGGCCCCCAGGTCAGCGGCCCGCGACGGCGTCGAACCAGGACTCGTCCCACCCGGGACCCCGCCAAGCCGCTTCGTCGGCGCCGACCACACTCGAGAGGACCTACCGTGACGACCAGCCGCGATGCCGGAGACGACCTGCTGCGCATCCTCGATGAGCTCGACGACCTCATCACTCATGCCCGCTCCATGCCGATGAGCGCCTCCGCAATCGTCAACCGGGAGGCCGCACAGCACCTCATCGATCGGGCTCGTGACGCGGTCCCGACCGCCGTCCGCCGCGCTGAGAAGATCGTCGCCGATGCCGATGCCGTCCTGGCTGAGGGACGGGCCGAGTCCGAACGGCTCGTCCAGTACGCCCAGGAGGAGTCCGAGCGCCTCGTGGCGGGGGAGAACATCGTGCGCATGGCCAACGACCGGGCCGACAGCATCGTGGCCGCAGCGGAGGACAAGGCCGCCTCACTGCGTCACGGGGCCGATGAGTACTCCGACCGGGCCCTGGCCTCCCTGGAGGCCGAGGTCGCCAAGGTCGCCGAGCAGATCCGCGCCGGTCGGGAGGTCCTGGCCGGTCGTCTGGGAGACGGCGCGGGCCAATCGGTGGAGATCCAGGAGCCCGTCCGCCGCCGCTCGGCCTGGTCCGTGGACCCCTCCGCCCACTGAACCATTGGCGTCGCAGCCCCACCGGGTACGCTCACGCCAGACACCTCGTCCATCACCTCGCCCACCAGTCACCCAGCACCGTGGACATCACGTGGACACCACGTGATACCGCTCGGGCCCTCGGTCATCGCTGGATGCGGCGCGGTCAACCCGCTGTGGAGGAACCCATGTCAGGACTCGTCGTCGATATCGTCGACCTGCCCCGAGCCGCCGGCTCGGTCAAGAACCTGCAGATCCGTACCCCCGCCCCCGCCGACCTGGGGACCGAGGTCATCGGCGTGCCCGAGGGAAGCGACCTCGCCCTCGACGTCACCCTGACCTCCATGGACGACGGCGTCCTGGCACACGCCGACGCCGACCTGCACGTCCACGGCGAGTGCGTACGCTGCCTGCGCGACCTCGACGAGGACCGCAGCGTGAGGATCGACGAGCTCTATCTCTTCCCGGAGGTCATCCAGGCCCAGCGGGCCGAAGGCGATGAGGAGGCCGAGGACCTCCTGGCCGTGGGGGAGACCACCCTGGATCTCGAACCGGCGCTGCGCGACGCCCTGGTGCCCACGCTGCCCTTCCAGCCCCTGTGCCGTCCCGACTGCCCCGGGCTGTGCCCCGACTGCGGGAAGCGGCTCGAGGACCTGCCCGCCGACCACCACCATGAGGTCCTCGATCCGCGTTGGTCGGCGCTGGCCGGCCTACTGGATGCCGGGACCGGGCAGGAGAGCGACCCGGACGCACCCACGAGTGGGCAGGAGCGGGCCTGATGGCCAAGCGCCGCAGCGCCCCACCCGCGCGCACTGACACCGAGGCCCTCGTCTACCGCTGGGGTCCCAGCATTGACGGTGAGCTCCTCGACCTGGCTCTGACCCACCGCTCCTACGCCCATGAGAACGGCGGCCTGCCCACCAACGAGCGTCTGGAGTTCCTGGGTGACTCCGTCCTGGGGATCATCGTCACCGAGTACCTCTACCGTACCCACCCGGAGGTCCCCGAGGGTCAGCTCGCCAAGATGCGCGCCGCCACCGTCTCCGAGCCGGCACTGGCCGCCGTCGCTCGTGACCTGGGACTGGGGGAGTTCATCAAGCTCGGCAAGGGTGAGGCGCTCTCGGGTGGACGGGACAAGGACTCCATCCTGTCCGACACGGTCGAGGCCCTCATCGGTGCCACCTACCTCACTGACGGGCTGGAGGAGACCCGCACAGTCGTCACCCGTCTCGTCTCACGCTTCCTGGACTCGGCCCGAACCCGCGGTGCGGGTCTGGACTGGAAGACGAGCCTCCAGGAGCTCACCGCAGCCCACCAGCTCGGCAACCCCGCCTACGAGGTGGCCGGTACCGGCCCCGACCACCAGCGGGTCTTCACCGCCAACGCCATCGTCGACGGCGAGGTGCTGGGACAGGGGACGGGAAGCTCGAAGAAGGTTGCCGAGCACGACGCCGCCGAGGCCGCCTACGCAGCCATCCTCGCCGCCCGGGGTGACGGCGGGCTGGACCTGCCCGGTGTCAACGAGGCCCTGCGCGCTGACCTGCTCACGCGGCAGGCCTCCCAGAAGAGCTGATGCCCGAGCTTCCCGAGGTCGAGGTGGTGCGCGCCGGCCTCGCCCGGCACGTGACCGGACGCACCGTGACCCGCGTCGAGGTCCTCGATCCTCGTCCTCTGCGCCGCCAGGACGGTGGTGCCCAGGCCTTCGTCGACCAGCTCACCGGGCGCACCCTCACCGCGGCTGTCCGCCGGGGGAAGTTCCTGTGGCTGACCCTGGACGACGGACGCGCCCTGTCCGCCCACCTGGGCATGAGCGGACAGCTGCTCGTGCGCGGCACCACCCCGACCGCTCGTGACGCCGCCCCGGAGCCGGCCAGTGCCGCGGCCTTCCTGGCCGACACGGACACCCGCCCCGGCGGGCGTCCGGTGGACCTGAGCGCCACCGAGCAGCCCCGCTATGTGCGGGACATCTCCACCTCTGCCCGCCACCTGCGAGTCCGTCTCCATCTGAGCGCCGGCACCGGTGGGGCGGTGCTCGACCTGGTCGACCAGCGCATGCTCGGCGGCCTGCACGTCGTCGACCTGACCCCCACCTCCGACGGCGCTCCCGGCGGGGTGGGAGACCCGCAACCGCTGCTGCCCGCCGACGCCACCCATATCGCCCGCGACCTGCTCGACCCGGCCCTGGAACTGAGCGGCCCCACCGGCGTCGTCGCCCGGGCACGCTCCTCGAGGCGCGCCATCAAGACCCTGCTGCTCGACCAGGGGCTCGTCTCGGGCATCGGCAACATCTACGCGGATGAGGGCCTGTGGGAGGCCGGGGTGCACGGCCTGCGCCCGGGAACGGGGCTCGGTCCACGGGTGGTGGCCAGGATTCTTGAGTCCACCGCAGAGGTCATGCGGCGAGCACTGGAGGTTGGCGGTACGAGCTTCGACGCCCTCTACGTCGATGTCGAGGGCGCCGCCGGATTCTTCGCCCGAGAGCTCGGCGCCTACGGGCGTCAGGGCCTGGGATGCCGCCGCTGCGGAGCCACCATGCAGCGTGAGGCTCTGGGAGGGCGTTCACACACCTACTGCCCCCGCTGCCAGCCCCGTCCGCGCCGGCGCCGGTAGGTAGCCGCCGGTGCGCACCAGGGAGCCTCCACAACAGCAACGCCATAGCGTCGCCAGGAGTGTGACGTAGGTTTCCAGCCCCTGGTAATGTCATGACTATGGCACACACCCCCTCCTCGGAGATCGTCCGCGTCATGATCGTGGACGACCACGAGATCGTCCGTCGCGGCATCGCCGAGATCATTGACCGCGCCGATGGGCTCGACGTCGTCGCCGAGGCGGGCTCTCGGGCCGAGGCAGTGCGCCGGGCCGAGCTGGTCCGCCCCGACGTCATCCTCGTGGACCTCCAGCTGCCTGACGGCACCGGCATCGAGCTCATGCAGGAGCTGCGAGACTCCGTGCCCCAGGCCCTGCCGATCGTGCTGACCTCCTTCGATGACGACGAGGCCCTGGCCGAGGCCCTGGCGGCAGGTGCTCGGGCCTATCTGCTCAAGACGGTCCACGGCGCCGAGATCAGCGACGTCGTGCGGGCCGTCGCCTCCGGGCGCATCCTGCTCGACGAGCGCACCGTGACGCGCCGCCGGGCGGACCACGACGACCCCACCGCCGACCTGACCAACGCCGAGCGCAAGGTGCTCGACCTCATCGGTGACGGCCTGTCCAACCGGGAGATCGGTGAGCGGCTCGGAGTCGCAGAGAAGACGGTCAAGAACCACATCACCTCCCTGCTGGCAAAGATGGGTCTACAGCGACGCACCCAGGTCGCCGCCTGGGTCGCCGGCCAGCGCGCCTCGGGTTGGCGCAACAGCTGACGGACACTCCTGACGCGGGAACCCGCCGCAGCGGGCTCAGCGCCCCCGACCGTCCTCGTTCAACGGCACCCGCCAGGTGAAGCAGGTGCCTCGTCGCTCACCGTCGGAGCGGGCCCTCGGGCCGATGGCGAAGCTGCCACCGTGGCGACGGGCCCGTTCGGCCATGTTGGCCGTGCCCGAGCGTCGCGTCACCGAGGGATTCACCCCGACACCGTCGTCACGGCAGACGATCTCCACCACCGGGCTGCCCCGGAAGGGCTCGGCGTCTCCCGATGCGTGGCCCTCATCGTCCCCCGGACCGCAGCAGCGCTCCGAGCCCGGCTGCACCCCCTCGATCTTGACGTCGACCGTTACCGAGGAGGCGTGGGCGTGACGGGCCACGTTACTCAGTCCCTCACGCACGACGGCCACCATGTCGTCGGCGATATCCGGTTCTACGACGGCGTCGACCGAGGCGATGAGTCGGTCCTCCTCGTCGCGGTCCACCTGGGCCAGGCCCCGGCCGTCGACGCTCAGCAGCAGCGAGGGGGCGTAGCCCAGGGCGTTACGGGCCAGGGAGGCCTCGCGCCGCAGCCGCTCCACCACACCGACCTCCTCGTCGCGATCGCGCAGGGAGCGCACGATGGAACGGATCTGGCCCACGGAGTCGTCCACCGCCTCCAGAGCGGTGCTCAGGACGGAGCACACCGTCTCCAGATCCGCCTGTGTGCTGGAGGCCAGCCGCTCCCGGGCCGCGGAGATCTGCATGCCGGTGGCGAAGAGCTGCTGGATGGCCAGGTCGTGCAGATCCCGGCCGATCCTGGCCCGCTCATCGAGCAGGGTGGCCATCTCCTCAGCATGCTGGGCGTCGGCCAGCTCGAAGGCCATCGTGGCCTGCCCCGCCACGAGCTCGGCGATCTCCAGGTCCTGGGCAGTGAACGGCGCCGCCCCCGGGGAGCGCAGCAGCAGCATGACACCCACGCCCCGCCCCCGGTGGATCATGGGGGCGTAGAGGGCCGGGCCGAACTGGGCCAGCTGGGGGACCAGAAGATCGCCGTCGCTCCAGGCGTCCTCGAGGGAGTCCACGACCAGACCGGTCTGATGGGCCAGGGTGGTCAGGGCTCGACCCTCGGGTGGGAAGAAGGTGCCGATCAGCTCCTTGGCGTGCTCGCCGTCGGCGATCTCGCAGATCCAGCGCTTCCCGATGCTGGGCAGGATGAGGGCGGCCGTGTCGGCGTGAGCAACCTGGCGGACGCGGTGAGCGATGAGCGTCAACGCGTCGTCCTCCTCGGCGCCGGAGAGCAGCAGCGTCGTCAGCTCCTGGGAGACGACCATCCATTGCTCGCGGTCGCGGGCCTCGCGGTACAAACGGGCGTTCTCCACGGCGACGGCTGCGGCCTGGGCCAGGGTCAGCACGGCGTCGGCATCCGACCGGGTGAAGCCCCCGGGCTTGTCGCACAGGTAAAGATGCCCGTAGACCTGGCCGTGAAGGCGCAGCGGGGCCGATAGCAGGCTGCCGGTCTCCTCACCCTCAATGGCCCCCGTGAAGGCTGAGGTCCTGCCCAGGTCGTTGTCGATCAGCAGTCCGGTGCCCTCGAGCCCGCTGAGCAAGGCCTCGGTGCGGGCGTGCGAAGCGGTGGTGGTATCGGGGGCGCGGGCCATCTGGGCGAGCTCATCGAGGGTCGCCGTGGGCACTCCGCTGCACAGCCCCGTGCCCGAGCCCGCGCGGGAGTGATCGGGCGAGAGCGCCCCGGTCGGATCAACGTCCATGTCCGCGTGGTTGAGCACGGCGATGGTGCCCCAGGAGGCGCCCGTGATGGAACAGGCCGACTCCACCAGACGGCGCAGCGCGTCGGGGACCCGCAGGGAGCTGGTGAGTCTCAGGGCCGCCTGGATGAGGGCGACTGTCGCCTCGTCCAGGCTCGGTTGAAGGGCCGACGCCTGGCGGCCACGGGTGGAGACGAGCTGGTCGGCGTGGACGGCGTAGGCCAGACGCCCCGCTGCGGCGGTCTCCTCCGAAGGAGGCGCCACCGCCTCCTCACTCCTCGGTGCGGAAGCGTCGAGCTCCTCCGACGCGTCCTCGGGCATACCGGGAAACCCAAGGCCGTCGGGGAAGGCATCTGCTGCGTACTGCGGGTCGTGTGTCGTCATCGTGCTCAGCTCGTCCAGCTCATACCGGATACGTGGTCCTGCTGCCTGTCCTGATCCTCCTGGGAGAGCGACCACCGGTAGGTCTCGGAGACGTCCTGGAGCTCACGGTGGCTGCCTCGGTGCAGGATAGTCGCCGGCACCTGCTCGCCGGAGGCCTGCGGCCGGTGTCCCATGACGAGGACCTCGTCGGCGTGCCCCAGGGCGCTGAGGCGATGAGTGACCAGGAGAGTGCCGAGGCCCCGGTCACCCGCTGTCAGCAGGTCGGTCACGAGCCGGTCCGCAGTGGCGGCATCAAGATGCTCACCGGGCTCGTCCAGCAGCATCAGAGGGGCTGGAGCCGCCAGGGCCCGGGCCAGAAGGAGCCGACGCCGCTCCCCACCCGACAGCGTCGTGGCATCCGTGCCGATGACGGTCTCAACCCCCTCAGGAAGGGCCTCGAGCCAGTCCCCGAGGCCGGCCCGCCTCAGCAGTGCGCCGGCCTCGGAGGGGGTGATGTCCCCCCGCGCCACGCGCAGGTTCTCCAGGACGCTGGTGTGGAAGACGTGCGCGTCCTCCGCGGTCAGGCACACCCTGGCCGCCACCTCGGAGCGCGCGGCCTGCCACGGGGGGACGCCGTCGAGCGTCAGCGTGCCGCCCCGAGGCTCCAGCAGTCCCGCCAGCGTGGCCAGCAGCGTCGACTTGCCGATCCCCGACGGCCCCACGATCGCCACCCGGTGACCGACCCTCAGATCCAGGTCGATGCCCTCGGCCACAACCGGACCGCCCGGCCAGCCCACCGCCAGGCCCCTCGCCCTGAGACACGGGCCCTGGGCGCAGGGCTCGGGCAGTTCCCGAGGCGCACAGGACGGCGTGTCACCGGTGCCGGTACTGGCCTCAGCCGCCTCGATGAGCTCCACGATGCGGCAGGCGGCACCGGCCGACCTCACCAGCTGCACGCTGGCCGGGCCGAGCGCGGAGACAGCCTCGAAGGCCGCCAGCGGAACCAGGACGATGACTGCCAACCAGACGGGGGCCAGCCGCCCGGCGGACACGGCGCTCACCCCGACGACCAGGTTGCCCACGACCGCGATCCCCATGGCTGCCGCGTCCACGGCCGCCGCGATCGCGGCCGGCACCGCGGCCCGGTCCCGCAGACGGCTCAGGCTCTCCTCCCGGGAGGCGACCTGGCGCATCGAGCCGGCCAGACGCCCGCTGACGGTCAGCTCAGGCGCCCCCTCCAGGACCGCCAGGACCTCCGCGGACAGCTCGGTGGCCTGCCTCTGGCGGGCCTGCTCGGCGATTCTTGCGGAGCGGATAGTGGCCAGCGGGGCCACCAGTCCCGACAGCAGCAGGCAGGCCAGCAGGATGAGGCCCGCCGGCCAGTAGACCATGGCGACGCCGAGACAGGTGACCGCCCCCAGGACGGCTGCGACCGCCGCAGGCAGGTAGGCGCGCACGATGAGGTCCCCGACCGCGTCGATGTCGCTACCCACTCGGGCCAGGACATCGCCGCGGCGAAGTCCCGCAACCGTGTCCGTGCGGGCCGAGGCCAGAGACACGTAGAGGCGGGTACGCAGAGCACCCATGCCCCTCAAAGCGGTGTCGTGGGAGACGAGCCGCTCGCAGTAGCGCAGCACGGAGCGCGAGATGCCGAAGAGCCGCACCGCCACCGGCGCCACCCCCAGCGCGACGACGTCGGGCATCTGGGAGGCCCGTGCGATGAGCCAGGCCGCCACCCCCGACAGGGCCACGGCCGAGGCCATGGCCGCGGTGCCGGCGAGTACGGCCAGGGCGAAGCGTGATCGGTCCAGGTTCAGCAGACCCACCGCCCGACGCAGAGAGCGTCGCTCATCGGCGGACAGTGCGGGGGAGAGGGCAGACGTCGTCGGGCTCGTGGGGCTCACCTGGTTCGCAGCACTCACAAGGCCTCCTTCTGCGACGCCGCTGCCTCACGGATGGGTGCCCGGTCAGGTGAGGCACCTGCCGGTGACGTCGGTGCCACCGGTTCGCTCGTCACGGCAATGGTCTGCTCGGCCAGGGCCATGAGCGCGGGGCGATGCGCGATGACCACCACCGTGCGCCCCGAGGCGTGCAGCGCACGGACTCCGGCGAGGACATGGGCCTCACTGGCGGCGTCGAGGTGCGCCGTCGGCTCGTCCATGACCACCAGAGGTGCCGTTGAGCACAGGGCCCTGGTCAGGGCAAGACGCTGACGCTGCCCCACGGACAATCCGACTCCAGCGCTGCCCACCCTGGTCTGCCACCCCTGTGGCAGGCCCTCCACCACCTCATCGAAGCCGGTGGCCCGGGCCGCCTTGACCAGCACGTCGGGCACGGGCCCTGCTGTGGAGGCGTCCGGCTCGGCACGATCCAGGACGTTGTCCAGCACAGTGCCCGGGGTGATGGTGGGGCGCTGGGGCACCCAGGCGATCTGCTCCCACCAGGTGGCCGGATCGATCTCGGCGAGGTCGACGGCGCCGCCGGGATCACCGCCGTCGGGCACGACCCTCACCCGCCCCCGGTCGGGGGGCAGCAGACCGAGGAGGACCAGAGTCGTCGTGGTCTTACCCGCACCCGACGGACCGGTCAGCGCCACCAGGCTGCCGGGAGGGATCGTGGCACTGAGGCCAGCGGGGGCCCACGCGCCCCGGGAGGCGACCGACACCGCATCGAGCTCGATCGTCGATGAACGCAGGTCGGGGGCCGGCAGGTCGCCGTGCTCGGGCACCGGGGTCTGAAGAACCTCGAAGACCGCGTTCGCCGCCGCCACCCCGTTGGCCGAGGCATGGAACTGGAAACCCACCTGCCGTAGCGGCTGATAGACCTCAGGGGCCACCATGAGGACGAGCAGACCGGTGAACAGATCCATGCGTCCTGCCACGAGCCGGAACCCGATCTGGACGGCGATGATCGCCACCGACAACGTCGTGATGAACTCCAGGACCGCTCCCGACAGGAAGGCGACCCGCAAGGTCGACATGGTGGTGCGCCGGTAGGAGCGACTCAGGGAACGCACCTGCTCAGCCGGCCCCTGCTCGCGCCCGAGCGCCTTGAGGGTGGGCAGCCCCGAGATGAGATCAAGCACCTGATCACCCAGGATCTGCATGGTCTTGAGACGCTCCTGGGACACGGACTGGGTCATTCTCCCGATGAGAATCATGAAGATCGGGATGAGGGGCAGGGTGCACGCCACGGCCACTGCGGCCGACCAGTCCTGAGTGAGGAGAACCAGCGCTGTGGCCGGTGTCACCGTGGAGGCCAGCACCAGCTGGGGCAGGTAGCGGGTGAAGTAGGGCTCGAGGTCGTCCAGCGCGCGAGTCAGAAGAGTGGCGGTCTGCGTCCCGTGAAGCGCCTGCCACCGGGGGCCCAACCGGGAAGCGTGCTCCAGAACCAACCGACGCAGCTCAACGATCGTCTCCGTGGCGGACCGGTGGGCATGAATCTCCTGGAGCAGGACCACCAGTGCCCTGGCCGCCATGACCCCGCCCAGAGCCACCACGAGCGTCCTGACGGCCGACGGCCCTGTCCCCTCGGAGATGACCGATGAGACCGCACTCGAGATGAGGAAGGCCTGAACCACTACCAGCACGGCGGTCACCATTCCGGTGACAGCGGTGGCGGCGATGTATCGGCGGGCGGAGCGGGCGTAACGCATCAGCCGGGGATCGAGGGGCTTCACCTGCTCAAGGATAAGGGAGTAGGTCCAAGGGCCTGGAACCCCCGGCCGATGCGTCGAGCCGTCGGTCAGTACCCGAAGTGCGCCTCGGGCTGGGCGGAGTCGCGCACCAGCGTGGGGTGCAGGCCGCCCTGGTCGGGGTCGATGCTCTCGACGCTGATGCGTGAGGCGAAGACCTTGTAGCTCCAGATCGTGTAGGCCAGGACCCCGGGCACGAACACGGCCGCGGCGACGGTCATGATGAGCAGGGTCGTGTCGGAGCTCGCGGCCTGCTGGATCGTCAGCGAGTAGGCCGGGTCCACTGACGAGCGCATGACATTGGGGGCCATCGCGGCGAAGATGAAGACGACGGCGAAGGCGATTCCCACGAAGTGCAGGGCGAAGGCCCGTCCTTCGCTCCCGGTGCGTCCCATGAGCAGGGAGCCGATGAGCCCGGCAGCGGCGATGACCAACGGAATCCAGGACAGGGCGCTGTTGGAGTAGGCCAGCTGTGCCCACAGGGCCCAGGCGGCGGTGACCGCAGTGGCCGCGGGAGCGAGCCGGCGCGACATCTGCAGCGCTCGTTGCGACAGATCACCAGTGGTCTTGAGGGCTACGAAGAGTGCGCCGTGGTTGAGGAAGAGCAGGCAGGTGACGGCGCCACCCAGCAGGGTGAAGGGAGTCACCATGGTGAGCAGGCCTCCGGTGATCTGGTGGGCGGCGCCGGCCACCAGGGAGTCAGCCGGTACCTGGTCGGCCGGGACGGCGGCGCCGTTGGAGATCTGGACGACCTCGATGTGCATGCCCTGAACCAGGTTCGCGAAGGCCACGCCCCACAGGATGGAGGGCAGCCAGGCGCTGATCGTGTGGACCCAGTCCCAGCGGTCGCGCCAGGTCTGGCAGTTGACCTTGGGACGCCACTCGATGGCGCAGACACGCACGATGAGGCACAGCAGAATGATGAACAGGACGATGTAGGCCCCGGAGAACAGGGTGGAGTACCACTCGGGGAAGGCGGCGAAGGTCGCCCCGCCGGCGGTCAGCAGCCACACCTCGTTACCGTCCCAGTGGGGACCGATGGTGGCCAGCGTCGCACGCCGTTCGCGCTCATCGCGGCCCAGGATCTTCAGGATCATGCCGACGCCGAAGTCGAATCCCTCCAGGGTGAGGTAGCCGATCCACAGGACGGCGATGAGGATGAACCAGAGGATGCTCAGTGTCATGGGTTTTCTACCTTCCTCGGTTCAGTAGGCGAAGGACAGGGCCGGGGCGGCCTCGGAGGAGTCAACGGAGTCGTCGTCGCCGGCGTCCGTGTCCTTGCTGTCCTGGTCCGTCTGCTTGGACGTCCCGGTCTTGTCCGGCACCGGGGTGCGCACCCCTTCACGGATGTACCGGCGCAGCAGCACGAACCAGACCACTCCGAGCGCGGCGTACAGCAGGGTGAAGATGACCATTGAGGCCAGCACCGTGCCCGAGGAGACCACGGAGGAGACGCCGTCGGCCGTGAGCATGTAGACCTGGGAGACCGGATCGGACAGGTTGGGGACGATGACCCAGGGCTGACGGCCCATCTCACGGAAGATCCAGCCGAAGGAGCAGGCGATGAACGGCAGCCACATGGTGGCCAGCGCCGCCTTGCCCAGAATCGGACGGGAGATGAGCCTGTCGGAGCGGGTCAGCCACAGGGCCAGGACCCCCAGTCCCATCGAGGCCATGCCCAGTCCGATCATGAGGCGGAAGGACCAGAAGTTGACCATGACGTTGGGGCTGTAGTCGACGGAGTTGCCGCGTGCATCGGTGGTGCCGTAGTGCTTCGCGTAGGTGTCGCCGGACTCCTTGAGTCCGGTGAGCTCGGCGTTGAAGTCATTGGTGGCCATGAAGGAGTAGACACCGGGAACCGAGATGAATCGGACCATGCCGTCCTCATTCTTGCAGTCCCCGAAGGCGGCCACGGTGAAGGGGGCTCCGGCCTCGGTGTGGCACAGGCCCTCGGCGGCGGCCATCTTGGCCGGCTGGTACTCGGCGACCAGCTGACCCTGCATGTGGCCGGTACCGGCGGTGACCAGGCCCGCGGCCACCATGGTGATGGCGCCGAAGCGGGCGACCCGCCGCCACAGCTCACGGGCCTCGAAGTCCTGCTTCGCACGGGCGGCCTTGACCATCCACCACACGGAGACGCCCATGACGACGGCGGCGGCCACCAGCAGGGCTGAGGAAATGACGTGCAGCACGGTGGCCCACACCAGCTCATTGGACAGGAGCTTGAGGAAACCGCTCACGCCGTCGAGCTCGGCGCGCCCCGTCTTGGGGTTGACGACGGCGCCCACCGGGTGCTGCATCCAGGAGTTGGCGGTGAGGATGAAGAAGGCGGAGAAGTTCGTGCCGGCGGCCACGGCCCACATGCACAGGTTGTGCAGTCTGGGGGACAGACGGTCCCATCCGAAGATCCACAGGCCCAGGAAGACGGACTCCATGAAGAAGGCCAGCAGGGCCTCGAAGGCGAGGGGGGCGCCGAAGATGTTGCCGACGAACCTCGAGTACTCCGACCAGTTCATGCCGAACTGGAACTCCTGAACGATGCCGGTGGCCACACCCAGCGCGAAGTTGATCAGCAGAATCTTGCCGAAGAACTTGGTGGCCACCAGCCACTGCTTGTTGCCGGTCCTGCGCCACAGCGTCTCCATGAGAGCCACCAGCGGGGACAGCCCGATGGTCAGCGGAACCAGAATGAAGTGGTAGACGGTCGTGATACCGAACTGCCAGCGCGCCAGATCCAGAGAGTCCAGCGCCATAGGAGAGATGGCCATCCGTGCCACCTTTCGAGATGACGATGAGATCGATAAGAGGTTCTGCAGAGCGTCCTACAGGTCAATAAGGGTATTATAGAGCATCTGTGACACGATGTCGTGAAACGTATGGGATTCGAAGGTGTTGCGGCGTGCGACCCGACCGGTTTTCTTCTTGTGGGCACATCGCCGGAGAGGTGTTGTCGCGGCACTTCGTCGAGCAGATGTTGAAGACGTGATTGTCGCTGAATGGGGACGAAAGTCCGTGACAGAATGAGTGGGGCTGTCGCATGTCTGGCCGAGGGGCGGGCGGTCGCTGGGTGGGTGATGAGGGCAACGTGCGAAGAGATCGGGGACACCATGAGTCGCACAAGCGCTTATCGGCGTTTGTGTGGGATACTTCGAGCCGGCGTCAGGTGCCTCGTACCAGTACCTGGAGCCGCGCCTTCCGACCGACCCTGTCCGAGGACCTTGCGCCGCCTGAGCTGCGCCGCTGCGAGCCCGGTCTGTGTGGACGAGAGGCAAGGCGTGCGCCCTAGCGGGCGCGTTCAAGACTTTTTCGCTGCTCCCGCTGGGGAGCACAACCGCGCTGGCGCGTCGAGGGTACGACGACGGCGTCGGCCTCGGAGAGTGCAAGCCCCATGGCACGTCGCACCACATCAGAATCAACAGAATCGTACGAGCAGGAGCGCGGTGACGGCGATGCCGTGAGCACCCCGGCTCCGCGCCGCCGCCGCAGGGTCACCGCGGCCGCGGCCGCCCCCGCCCAGGCTCCTGTCGCCGAGCAACCCGCTTCGGTGGGTGTCTCGGATGCCATCACCGTCTCCGGGCCCGAAGAGTCCGGCGCGCAGCAGATCCCGCAGGCCCCGGCTGCTGAGTCGGCCCCGCCGCGTCGTCGCCGGAAG
The DNA here is from genome assembly GCF_031292835.1 of Actinomyces stomatis. Classification (NCBI taxonomy): domain Bacteria; kingdom Bacillati; phylum Actinomycetota; class Actinomycetes; order Actinomycetales; family Actinomycetaceae; genus Actinomyces; species Actinomyces stomatis. The sequence continues at coordinate 141,954 of NZ_JASPEP010000002.1, read as the reverse complement.
GCCGTCGCGGCCTCCGCCGCCCCCGAGGCGGCTCCTGTCGCTGAGCCCCGTGTCGCCACCGCCGAGGTGGGCGAGTCCGACGAGCCGCGCTCGAAGGATGACGGACCGAGCACCGATGCCACACAGGAGGATGCCGAGGAGCAGATCGAGGCCGACGAGACCGACGGCGAGGAGCCCGACACACGGCAGGAGGAGGACGAGCTCACCGGGGCGGAGTCGGATGAGGGGGACCTCGAGGCCCCCCGCCTTCCCGCCGCCTCACTCCTGTTCCAGGCCCCCGATCCCAGTCGGGCCCGTCGCCGCCGGCGGGTCACCGCGGCGACCGCCGCCCCCGAGGCGGCACCGACCGCCTCGCGTCACCAGGGCGCCAAGGACTGGACGGATGAGGGGGAGGGCGTCGGCGCTCGGGCTGGCGCCGACAGGCTGCAAGAAGATGATGAGGCCGAGTCACCCCGAGCCGACCGAAGCGGTGGCCGCGGCCGCCGTCGCCGGCGAGCGGTCGCCGACACCGGAGCTCCGCAGGAGGCCCGCGAGGACTCCTCGCCCGATGCCGAGAATGCCGAGGTCTCAGAGACCGACGGTGCCGACGGGGCCGACGAGACCCGGGCCGATTCGTCGGAGGACGCCCGCGAGGGCGGGGCTCGCCGCAAGCGCCGCCGTGGCGGACGCGGTCGTCGCTCGCGTTCGCGAGGCGACGACTCGGCGCGCAACGACTCCGACGATGAGTCGCAGGCCGTGGAGGAGGACGGAGCCGATGCGGCGCCCTCGCGCGAGCCCTCCGCCGAGGCCTCCGCTGAGACCGCCACGAGCACTGTGTCCGGATCGCGCCGTCGGCGGCGTCGGTCCCGTACCCGCTCGGACAGTGGCGACCTGCGTGATGAGGTGACCGCCCTCAAGGGGTCCACCCGCTTGGAGGCCAAGCGCCAGCGTCGCCGCGAGGGAAGGGCGGCCGGGCGTCGTCGTCCCATCGTCACCGAGGCCGAGTTCCTGGCTCGTCGCGAGTCCGTGGACCGGCAGATGATCGTGCGCGAGTCCGATGGCCTCAATCAGATCGCCGTCCTGGAGGACGGGCTCCTCGTGGAGCACTACGTCTCCCGGCACACGCAGACCTCCATGGTCGGTAACGTCTACGTCGGTCGGGTTCAGAACGTCCTGCCCTCCATGGAGGCCGCCTTCGTGGACCTGGGTAAGGGGCGCAACGCCGTGCTCTACGCCGGAGAGGTCAACTGGGACGCCGCCGGTCTGGAGGGCAGGCCCCGCCGCATTGAGGACGCCCTCTCCAGCGGTGACACCGTCCTGGTCCAGGTCACCAAGGATCCCATCGGCCACAAGGGTGCGCGCCTCACCAGCCAGATCACCTTGGCGGGCCGTTACCTGGTCCTGGTTCCCGGAGGCACCATGACGGGGATCTCGCGCAAGCTTCCGGACACCGAGCGCAGCCGCCTGAAGAAGATCCTCAAGCGGATCGTGCCCGACTCGGCCGGAGTCATCGTGCGCACCGCCGCGGAGGGGGCCACTCAGGAGCAGCTGACCGCTGACGTCGAGCGGCTTGTGGCCCAGTGGGAGGCCATCGACAAGAAGGCGTCCTCCGTCATGAAGGGCAGTGGCAAGGCCCCAGTCCTGCTCAAGGGGGAGCCGGAGCTCGCCGTGAGAGTCATCCGCGACGTCTTCAACGAGGACTTCCGCAAGCTCATCGTCTCCGGCGACAACACCTGGTCCACGATCTCCCAGTACATCGACGACGTCAGTCCGGATCTGTCCGAGCGCCTCGAGCACTGGATCGGCCCCGAGGACGTCTTCACCGCCCATCGCGTCGACGAGCAGCTCGCCAAGGGCTTCGACCGCAAGGTCTGGCTTCCCAGCGGCGGCACCCTGGTCATCGACCGCACCGAGGCGATGACCGTCATCGACGTCAACACCGGGCGCTTCACCGGTGCGGGAGGCACCCTGGAGGAGACCGTCACCCGCAACAACCTCGAGGCCGCCGAGGAGATCGTCCGCCAGCTGCGCCTGCGTGACATCGGCGGCATGGTCGTCATCGACTTCGTCGACATGGTCCTGGAGTCCAACCGGGACCTCGTCCTGCGCCGGCTCGTGGAGTGCCTGGGACGCGATCGTACGCGCCACCAGGTCACCGAGGTCACCTCGCTCGGCCTGGTCCAGATGACCCGCAAGCGGGTCGGGCAGGGCCTGGTCGAGGCCTTCTCCACCACCTGTGAGCACTGCAAGGGCCGGGGCTTCATCGTTCACGATGAGCCCGTGGAGAACCAGCAGGTCGATATGTCGGCCTCCGCCTCACGCGGTGGCGGGCGCTCGCGTGGACGCAAGAACCGTGAGGAGCAGGCTGCCGCCGGTGGCGGTAAGAAGGAGGCCAAGAAGGACTCCCAGGAGACCAAGGGCTCCAAGAGCGCCAAGTCCGGTCGCGGCAAGGGAACCGTGGAGCGCGACGTCACCGGATCACCCGAGTCCGGGGCCGATGATGAGGCCCGGGCGGCGGTGCGTGGCGCCCTGGCCCAGATCGCGGCCGCTGCCGAGCAGGCGCACAAGGACGCCCAGCTCGAGGGGCAGGACTCCCATGAGCGGCAGGGGGACGCTGAGGGCTCGGCCACGGGCGTGAGCGGCAGTGTCAATGACGTGGTGGAGACTGAGGGACCTGCCAGCGGCCAGGACGCTCAGGTCCCCCCGGTCGAGGACGAGCCGGTCAAGACCCGGTCAAGGAAGACAACTGATAAGAAGTCGTCCAAGAAGGCCGGTGAGAAGAGCGGAGACAAGGCCGATAAGAAGCCTGGGAAGAAGGCCGGTAGGAAGACTGAGAAGAAGGTCGCCAAGAAGTCTGAGGAACCTGCTGAGCGGCAGTCCGGCGAGGCGCCTCAGGGTCCGGCGGATGAGAAGCCCGTGAGGAGAACAAGGAGGCGGGCCACGGCGACGAGCACTGCGCCCTCGCCGGAGAATTCTTCAGACATCCCGGAGGCGTCGGCCTGACGAGGTCTCCGTGCCCAAGAACACAGGGGGTGGGGCGGACCGGAGGTTGGTGCTGGCGACATGATCGCCTAGAGTTATCTGCCGGTGCGTCTTGCGCCATTGCCCAGACAGGGCCCTCCCGGCGAGGCCGATCAAGGTCTCGCAGTGTGTGAGAGCCTTTCGAAGAATCTACAGAGATGAGCATTCAAGTGGTCTACGCGATCGTCAAGGCCGGCGGCCGTCAGGAGAAGGTCTCCGTCGGCGACGTCGTGGTTGTCGACAAGCTTGCTGGTGAGATCGGCGACGAGGTCACCCTCGCCCCCGTCATGCTGGTGGACGGCGACAAGGTGACCACCTCTGCCGCCGATCTGGCCAAGTCCTCCGTCACCGCCGAGATCATCGGCGACGAGAAGGGCCCCAAGATCAACATCCTCAAGTTCAAGAACAAGACCGGCTTCCGCAAGCGCCAGGGCCACCGCGCTCAGCTGACGGCCGTCAAGGTCACCGCCATTAAGTGACCGCCCCGGCGTCAGCCAGTACGCGGGCATCCTGAACGCACACGCTCGAGAAGAAAGAAGCCTTCAACCATGGCACACAAGAAGGGTCTTGGTTCCTCCCGTAACGGTCGCGACTCCAACGCGCAGCGCCTCGGCGTCAAGCGCTTCGGCGGCCAGTTCGTCAAGGCCGGCGAGATCATCGTCCGCCAGCGCGGCACCCACTTCCACCCGGGCCGCAACGTCGGCCGCGGCAACGACGACACCCTGTTCGCCACCGCTGCCGGTAACGTCGAGTTCGGCACCTTCCGCGGTCGCCGGGTCGTCAACGTCGTGCTCCCCGAGGCCTGAGCCCCGAGCACATCACGCGTCGCGAGAGGGCGGACGGCAGCTGCCGTCCGCCCTCTCGCGCTATCCCGGACTCACAGGAGACCCCATGCCCAGCTTCATTGACCGAGTGGTCCTCCACGTGGCCGGCGGCGACGGCGGCAACGGCTGCACCTCCGTGCACCGTGAGAAGTTCAAGCCCCTGGCGGGGCCCGACGGCGGCGACGGTGGTCATGGCGGCGATGTCGTCCTGACCGTTGACCCGCGGGTGACGACCCTGCTGAGCTACCACCGGTCCCCGCACCAGCGGGCCGGCAACGGTACTCCCGGCATGGGGGACTGGCGCCGCGGTACCGACGGCAAGGACCTCGTCCTGCCCGTTCCCGAGGGCACAGTGGTCAAGGACTCACGCGGTCAGGTCATCGCCGACCTCGTGGGGGAGGGCACCCGTATCGTCGTCGCCGAGGGCGGCACCGGTGGGCGCGGCAACTTCTCCCTGGCCTCCTCCAAGCGCAAGGCCCCCGGCTTCCACCTCCTGGGTGAGCCCGGTCAGGCCGAGGACATCACCTTAGAGCTCAAGACCATCGCCGACGTGGCCCTGGTGGGCTACCCCAGCGCCGGGAAGTCCTCCCTCATCGCCGCCATGAGCGCGGCCCGCCCCAAGATCGCCGACTACCCCTTCACGACCCTCGTGCCCAACCTCGGGGTTGTCGAGGCGGGTGATGTGCGCTACACGATCGCCGACGTCCCCGGCCTCATCCCCGGCGCCTCCCAGGGCAAGGGGCTGGGACTGGACTTCCTGCGGCACATCGAGCGCTGCGCCGTCATCGTCCACGTTCTTGACTGCGCCACCCTCGAGCCGGGGCGCGACCCCCTGTCCGATCTGGACACCATCGAGGCCGAGCTCGCCGCCTACTCCGAGCGCCTCGGCGAGCAGGAGGACGATCCCTCCCTCACCGGCCGGGTCCCGCTCATGGATCGCCCCCGCATCGTGGTGCTCAACAAGGTGGACGTCCCCGACGCCGCCGAGCTCGCCGAGTTCGTGCGCGCCGACATTGAGGCCCGCGGGCTGCCCGTTCACATCATCTCTGCGGTTGCGCACACGGGGCTGCGACCCCTGTCCTTCGCCCTGGCCGGCGAGGTCGAGCGGGCCCGCGAGACAGCTCCGGCGGCCCCCCAGCGCGACGGCGATTCCGGTGGAGCCGACGGGACCGGTGAGTCGCGCCCCATCATCCGGCCCGCGGCGGTTGGACGTCGAGAGAAGGAGAGCGTCGCCCAGGTGCGTCTGCTGGCCCATCCCAGTGAGGGGCAGGTCTACCAGGTCCGCGGTCAGCGCCCCGAGCGCTGGGTGCGTCAGACCGACTTCTCCAATGACGAGGCCGTGGGCTACCTCGCCGACCGTCTGGCCGCGGCCGGGGTCGAGGACGAGCTCGTCAAGGCCGGTGCCCACGCCGGTGACTCCGTCCTCATCGGCGAGGTCGACGGGGGAGTGCTCTTCACCTGGGAACCCTCGATGACCACCGGCCCCGAGCTGCTGGGTGCCCGGGGCACCGACCTGCGCCTGGAGAGCAGTCGGCGTCGAACCAACGTGGAACGGCGCAGCCAGTACCACGAGATGATGGATGCCAAGGAGGCCGCGCGCCAGCAGCTGCGTGACGAGGCCGCCGAGGGCCTGTGGACCGATGCCGCCTCCTGGCACGGCGACGACGAGGACTGACAGGAGGGCCCAGTGACTCCAGCAGCGATCGGCACCAGCTCGGTCCACGGGCAGGAACGTCCAGGACGGTTGCCCGAGGGCGCCCGCGTGGTGGTCAAGGTCGGCTCCTCCTCCCTGACGCGCGCCGACGGCGGGCTCGATCTCAACCGCATCGACATCCTCGCCGGTCTCATCGCCGGCATGCGACGGCGTGGTCACGACGTCGTCCTGGTCTCCTCCGGAGCAGTCGCCTCAGGCCTGGTGCCCCTGGGACTGAGCCGGCGCCCCGATGAGCTCAGTCTCCTGCAGGCGGCCGCCTCCGTGGGACAGGGGCGGCTCGCCGCCCGCTGGGAGGCCGCGATGAGCGCCTACGGGCTGGTCACCGCCCAGGTCCTCCTGACCGCCCACGACGTCGCCATCCGCAGCCACTACCGCACGGTGCGCGCCACCTTCGACTCCCTGCTCTCACTGGGAGCCGTCCCCATCATCAACGAGAACGACGCGGTGGCCACCAGCGAGTTCAGCCTCGGCGACAACGACCGCCTGGCCGCCCTCGTGGCCCACCTGGTGACCGCCGACGTCCTCGTGCTGCTCACCGACGTCGACGGCCTGTGGACCGCGCGCCCCGGGACCCCCGGCGCCACGCCCATCCGCCACGTGCGCTCCTCAGCGGACCTGGAGGGGGTCAGCGTCTCCGGGCGCGGCTCCTTCGTGGGAACCGGAGGCATGACCACCAAGCTCCAGGCCGCCACCATCGCCTGCGCCTCGGGCACCACCACTCTCATCGCCCGGGCCGACGACGCCACAGGGCTCCTGGGCCAGGAACAGGTTCCCACGGACCTGGGCACCTGGTTCGAGCCCACCGGGCCCCATCGTCCCAGCCGCAGGCTGTGGATGGCCCACGCCTCCCAGCCCGAAGGACGTGTTCTCATCGATGCCGGAGCTGCCAGGGCCCTGACCGTGGGGAAGAAGTCGCTTCTGCTGCCAGGCCTGACCGGCGTCGACGGCGACTTCGAGTCGGGCTCCGTGGTCGATGTTGTCGGCCCCGACGGTGTCCTGGCCCGGGGGATATGCCGCTACGCCGCCGCCGAACTGCGCGAGGTCCTGGCGGCCCAGGCCGAGGGCACCGCTGCCCCCGATCACGTGGCTCCCGTGATCCACCGCGACGATCTCGCCGAGCTGCCCCGCATCGCCGGAGTCTGAGACACCATCGGCCCCGTCTTCTATGGTGTCCCCATGAACGACGTCGACGCCCACGAGCTCGTCACCGCAACCGCCCGCTCAGCCCGTGCGGCGCAACGAAGCCTGGCCAGGACCCCGCGCGCCGTCAAGGACGCCGCCCTGGAGGCCATGGCCCACAGCCTCACCGAGCACGGCGAAGCGATCCTCGCGGCCAACGCCGCCGACCTGGAGCGCGAACGCCAGGCAGGGATGAAGGCCGGTCTCCTCGACCGCCTGGCCCTGGACTCCGACCGCCTGTCGGCCATCGCCGACTCCCTGCACGAGGTGGCCGCCCTGCCCGACCCCGTGGGCCAGGTCGTTGACGGCTCGGTCATGCCCAACGGGCTGCGAGTGCGCCGGGTACGGGTGCCACTGGGCGTCGTCGGCATGATCTACGAGGCCCGTCCCAACGTCACCGTCGACACCGCCGCCCTTGCCGTCAAGTCCGGCAACGCCATCATCCTGCGCGGGGGCAGTGCCGCCCAGGACTCCAACGCCGCCATCGTCGCGGCCCTGCGCAGCGCCCTGGAGGCGCAGGGACTGCCCGCAGACCTTGTGACGAGCGTCGATGCCGCCGGTCGGGACGGTGCCCGCGCCCTCATGCGCGCCCACGGTCTGGTCGACGCCCTGGTGCCGCGAGGCGGGGCCGGACTCATCCGTACCGTCGTCGAGCAGTCCACCGTGCCTGTCATCGAGACTGGATCGGGAAACTGCCACGTCTACGTCGACGCCAGCGCCGACCTCAAGGCCGCGGTGGACATCATTGTCAACGCCAAGACCCAGCGCGTCGGTGTGTGCAATGCCGCCGAGACGCTCCTGGTCCACGCCGACGTCGCCGCCACCTACCTACCGGCCGCAGCCCGCGCCCTGTGGGACAAGGACACCGTCCTGCACACCGACCCCACCGCCCACCGGATCCTGACCGAGGCGGCGACGGCCGATGGGCGTGTTGCCCTCCTGACCGAGGCCACCGAAGCCGACTGGGACACCGAGTACGGCTCACTGGACCTGGCCGTGCGCGTCGTCGGGAGCCTGGAGGAGGCCATCGACCACATTCGGGCCCACACCACCGGACACACCGAGGCGGTCCTCGCCCAGGACGTGGGCGTCATCAACGACTTCATCGCGGGCATGGACTCGGCGGCCGTCATGGTCAACGCCTCGACCCGATTCACCGATGGCGGACAGCTGGGGCTGGGGGCCGAGCTGGGCATCTCCACTCAGAAGCTTCACGCCCGCGGCCCCATGGGTGTGAGCGAGCTGACGACGACGACCTGGATCGTCGAGGGCGACGGCCACATCCGCCCCTGAGTTCTCGCACCTCCGAGCAACGTTGGGACGCCTTGGAGTTGTGCTGATTCTGAGAAGCGTGCGGATCAGTTCTGTGATTCTCCCGGTGCCGCGCTCCAGTGCTTTGTCATCTCATTCGTGTTACGGTCGACGAAAGTCGGACGGGTGCAGGACAACCGGGGGAGAAGGGGGAGACTGGAGTGGAGAGTCTGCTGCGTCGTTTCGGTCGTGGCCGCGTCGTTGCCACCACGGTCGTCGTTGTGACAGCGGGCCTCCTGCTCGCGGTCACCCGCATGGTGTTCTCCCACCCCGCCGAGTCGGCGAAGGAGCCGGGAATCGTCCTGACGGCAACCCCACAGGTCACGTCATCCCAGTCCTCGACTACGGCGAGGCCGAGCCGGGGTGCCGGCGGTGCCAGCAGTACCCAGCATGAGCCGGGCAGCGCCGAAGCGGGAGCCGCAGACTCATCGGACTCCTCGACGCAGGGCCACGCGCCTCAGGCGGTCGACCCCGACCCGCCTGTCGCCGTCGACCAGGGCAACCGTCAGCCGGCTCCGGCCGCATCGGCTGCTCCGGCCGCACCCGGACGCTCCGATGACTCCCGCACCGAGGTCGACAATGATGACGACGACAGGAAGCCGGCCAGAAACGGTGTGCAAAATGAAGCCGATGACGACGACCGCGACATCGATGACTGAATGGACGACTGACGGGATGGCTGACGCCGCGGTCACCGGCCAGTGCGCGGCGTCGCAGGGGGTGGCGGATCAGGTGAGCCGGTAACCCATGCCGCGTACGGTCTCCACCCGCTGCCTGCCCAGCTTGTTGCGCAGGTAGGAGACGTAGACCTCCACCACGTTGGAACCGGGGTCGAAGTCCAGCCCCCACACCGAGCTCAGGAGCTGCTCGCGGCTGAGGACCTGGCCGGGGTGGCGCATGAAGGCCTCGGCCAGTGCGAACTCCCTGGCGGAGAGCTCCACGGTTCGCCCCTCCAACGTCAGGGTCCGGGTACGCAGATCCAGGACCATGTCGCGGTGGGTCAGCTGCATCTGATCGGGGCCGGTGGTTTCTGGGCGCAGCCGCACCCGAATACGGGCCAGGAGCTCCTCGAAGGAGAAGGGCTTGGGCATGTAGTCGTCGGCGCCGCCCTCCAGACCGGCGACGCGGTCGGCCACTGAGGAGCGCGCCGTGAGCATGATGACCGGCACTCCCACGCCTTGGCCGCGCAGCTGCTGGAGCACCTCGAAGCCATCGATGTCGGGCAGGCCCACATCCAGGATGATGAGGTCGAAGCTCTCCTGGACCGCCAGGGCCACGGCCTGCCTGCCTGCGGCGGTGGTGTGCGTGGTGAAGCCGGCCGCCTTGAGCCCCTTGGTGAGGAACGCGATGATGCGGGGCTCGTCCTCAACGATGAGGATGCTGCTCATGGTGAGTGACTCCTTTGGGAGGCTGTCGGGGGCTGATCAGGGCTTGAGGCCCCGGCAGGTGCGAGGGCACCGCCTCGGGAGGAGGACAGCGGAGTGGAGGTCTTCAGAGGGACCACCATGGTGAACACCGAGCCTCGGCCCACCTCAGAGCGTATGTCCAGTCGTCCGCCGTGTGCTGCGACGATCGTCTCGACGATGCTGAGCCCCAGTCCTGCTCCTGAGGCGAGCTCCTGAGCCCCGGTGGTGCGTTTGAACCGCTGGCGCACCAGGTCGATGTCCTCAGGGGCGATCCCGATGCCCTCGTCTCGCACCCACATCTGCAGGTGGCCGTCGCGAACGGCCGAGCCCAGGGACACGGTGCTGCAGTGCTCGGAGTACTTCACCGCGTTGGCCACCAGCTGGAGCCAGGCCTGGGTGATTCGGGTGGGGTCGATGATGGCCCGGGTGAAGGCCGCCGACTCCATCTTCCAGCGGCGCTCGCCCAGGGCGAGGGACTTGTCGAAGACCAGCTCGGTCAGCTCGGCGACATCAGTGTCCACCGGGGTGACGAAGTCGCTCTGGACACTCTTGGCCAGCAGGATCAAGTCGTTCACGAGCATCCCCATCCGGTCGAGCTCGTCCATGGTCAGCAACTGGGTCTGGCGCACGTCCTCGGGGTCTGAGGGGTCGATGAGCTCGAGGTGACCGCGGACCACGGCGATCGGGGTGCGCAGCTCGTGGCCGACGTCGTCGAGCAGGTTGCGCTGGGCCTCCACCGAGGTCTGGACCCGGTCGAGCATCCGGTTGACGGCCTCGGCCAGGGCCGTCAGGTCGTCTCGGCCCTTGACCGGCACCCGGGTGGTCAGGTCGTCCTCGCCGATGGACTCGGTGGCGCGGCGCAGCTGCTCGATGGGGCGAAGGAGCCGCTCGACGGCGAACCAGGCCAGACCCGTCACCAGGGCGACGGTGAACACGGCCGCCGCCGCGTAGAAGGCCATGGTTCGCCGAAGCTGGGACTCGGCGACCTTGAGGTCGATGACGTGCACGAGCGCCCCGTGCTGGGAGCCGCCCTGCAGCGGGACGATGAGGACTCGGTAGCTCGATGTGGGGGTGCGCACCGTCTCGATGACGGACTCCGAGGCGGCTGCCTGGGAGGTCACCCGTGTGAGCAGCTGCTTGTCCTCCTCGGGGCGGAAGGAGACGTTGTCCGAGGAGACCCAGGCCAGCTCCACGCCGGCACTGGTGCCCACGAAGCCTAGCTCGGCCTCACCGCGCCCTTCGGCCGTGCGCTGGATGTGGGTGCGAAGAACCTCGGAGACGTCCTCCAGGGGCTGACCGCTGGAAGGGTCTCGCCTCTCGGCGGCCAGCTGGCGGATCCGGTCACGGCTGTGCTCGAGCCGGTTGGTGGCCTCGGCCGACACGCTGGAGTGCCCCAGTGCCCACACGATCGCCCCGCACGTGACCAGAGCGATGCCGGCCACCAGCACGATCGCCCACATGACACGGGTGCCGATGGTGACGGTACGAGTGGGCAGCAGTGAGGTCACGTCGCCATTGTGCCCGGATCCACTGGGCTCCGCCCGATGGATCCGGGCACGGGCGGAGCCGGCAGCGGCCCGACTCAGCGTCCTACTCCCGCGTAGGTCCACCCGGCCTCGCGCCAGGCCACCGGGTCCAGGGCATTGCGTCCATCAATGATGACACGCTCGGCGACGCCGGCGGCGGCATCAGCGGGGTCGAGGGCGACGAACTGGTCCCACTCGGTCAGTAGCAGGACGAGCTCGGCTCCCTTGAGCGCGGCTCGGGGGTCGTCCTCCAAGGTGAGGTGAGGGTGGGAGCGGGCCACGACGGGCAGGGCCTGCGGGTCGCAGACAGTGACCTCCGCCCCGAGGTCGGCCAGGCGGGAGGCGACATCCAGAGCGGGGGAGTCACGCACGTCGTCGCTCAGGGGCTTGAAGGCCGCTCCCAGGATGGTGATCGACCTACCGGACAGGTCACCGCCCACGTGGGTACGGGCCAGCTCGACGATCCGGTCGCGCTGCTCACGGTTGATGGAGTCGACCCGGCCCAGCAGGTCGGCCAGGTGCACGGCGCCGTGAAGGTCGGCGCTGGCCTGCAACGCCCGGATGTCCTTGGGAAGGCAGCCTCCGCCGAAACCGACGCCGGCCTGGAGGAAGCGCCGGCCGATGCGCGGGTCATGGCCGATGGCGTCGGCCAGGACGGTGACGTCGGCCCCGGCCGTGTCGCACAGGTGGGCCATGGCGTTGATGAAGCTGATCTTGGTCGCCAGGAAGGAGTTCGCCGCGGTCTTGACCAGCTCGGCGGTGGGGTAGTCGGTGACGATCCGGGGGATGCCCTCCTCCAGCAGGTCCTGGTAGACGGCGTCGAGCGCGGCCTGTGCCTCCAGGGCGTCATTGGGGTCGGCGGGGACCCCGTAGACGATGCGGTCGGGGTGGAGGGTGTCGGCCACGGCGAAGCCCTCGCGCAGGAACTCGGGGTTCCACAGCACCAGGGCGCGACCGGCCAGGCGCTCGGCCACCTGCTGGGCGGTGCCCACCGGAACGGTCGACTTGCCCACCACCAGGCTGCGCCCGCCCTCGGGCAGGGCGCCGTGAAGCATGTCGACCACGCTCCACAGCTGGCTCAGGTCGGCCTCACCGCCGGTGGCGGACTGCGGGGTCCCCACGGCGATGAAGTGGACATCGGCCTCGGCCAGCTCGGCCGGTGTCGGCGCTGAGGTGAAGCGCAGGTCGCCCTGCTGAGCCCCGGTGACCAGCAGCTCGGGCAGTCCCGGCTCATAGAAGGGGGCTCGGCCCTGAGCAAGGGCCTCGACCTGCTCGGGGCGGGTGTCGATCCCCAGGACGTGGTGTCCCAGGTGGGCCATGGCGGCGGCGTGAACGGCACCGAGGTATCCGCAGCCGATGACGGTGAGCTTGAGAGGGGTCATGAGTTGTTCCAATCGTTGGTGAGGTCCAGGGGCATGAAGGGGGAGGCGTGTCCCAGGCAGTGGCGCACCCAGACGGGCAGCCACTGGTGGGCGGCGGGACGGAAGGCGTGGACGAAGACGAGCCGCAGTGCCGAGGAGCGGTAGTAGGTCTCCAGACGGTGCGCCGTCATGGGCAGCGTGCGGGCCAGGTCATCGAGCAGTCCTCGGACCTGGGCGTGAGCCTCAGGGCCGAGCCGGCCGCGAACCGCCATGAGATCCGCGTGGGCCCAGAGATTGCCCAGATCGAGGGACGCCTCGGCCATGGCCGCGGTGTCCAGGTCGAGCAGCGACAGGTCGGTTCCGTCCCACAGGAGCTGGCCGTCGTGGAGGTCGCGGTGGGTGATGACGTGCACCTCGCTGCTCTCCCTCAGCCTCAGGCAGGTATCCACCACCTGCTCATGCAGAGGACCCTGCTGATCGATGACGTCGTAGCGTTGGGCGGAGGCGAACCAACGCCGCAGCACCTCGGTCTCCTGCCGCGGCCCGTGGAGGGGCAGGTCCGCCTCGCCATCGCCCAGGCGCGACCAGGAGTCCGTGAGCCGCTGCCACCCGGGCAGGCCCGCGTCACCGAGCTCGTCGAGGCTGCGGCCGGGCAGCAGCTCGAGGTCGACGACATCGTCTTCGTTGCCCAGGATCCTGGGGGTGCGCAGGCCAGTGACCCGCAGCACCGAGGCAGCGGTCGTGTGGGCCCGCACCAGGGAGGCGGCCTTGTGGGGCCGCACGATCTTGCGGACTCGGGAATCCTCCATCACGACGGCGCGGCGGCCGGCGCGGTGGACGACGAGAGCCCCAGTCAGCTGCGTGGACAGGGCCGGAAGAGCCGGATCGACGGCATAGGGCAGCAGATCGGGGGCGCCCCCCACAGTGACGTGCCCTGCGCGCAGACGGCCCTGGCCGTCGACGCACTCGATGCTCACGCTCGCGGGGCCCGAGTCCCGGCTGCCGGGCCAGGCCCGGCGCAGCCCGGGGATGGCGCGCAGCGTGCTCAGCATGTCCGTCACCTTCGTCTTCTGTGTCATCTCAGTCATTCGTGTCGTACTCATCGCGTCCGTCATGGCCGGGCGGCCTCCTTCTCAGGCGACTGAGTGATGCGCTCGATGGCGGTCAGCTCGGTGCCGATGCGCTCACGCCAGGACGGCTGGGCCCGGCGCAGGGGATCGGCCAGTCGCGCCAGTCGCGACAGCGCAATCGCCGCTCCCAGCTCCTCGCCGCCCGGCACCGGCCGGTGCGCGGCATAACCATCCAGCAGCGCGCCCCGCTGAGAGGACGGCGCGACCGCCAGGTAGGAGCCCAGATCCGTCGCCGCCGGTGCCAGGCGCACCCGGTCGAAGTCGGTCAGCCAGATCCGACCGGTCGAGTACTCGTACAGCACCTGGTCGGGGGAGGCGTCGCCGTGGGTGAGAACCGGTGACCCCGGCAGTCTGGTGGGCAGCATGTCGCCCACCGCCCGCACCCGGCGCGCCAGCTCGGGGGCCAGGACGTCGAGCTGACGGGCATGGACCTCAGCCAGCTCCCGAGCGGTGGGATGCTGATGCGGCATCCGGTCGACGAGCTCCGGTGGCAGTTGCCCGGCGCAGGAGTGCAGCTCGGCCAGCAGTGCCCCCACGCGACGGGTGGCCTCCACGGGGCTCTGAGTGGTGGCCGGCCCATCAACGTTCCCGGAGTAGAAGTCAGCCAGATTCGTGTCTCCGCACCACTGCTGCACGCTGACGCGGCCCTCGCACCTGGCCACGGCCTGCGAGTCGAGGAGACCGGGGACCGGGAGGAACTCGGACAGGACGCGGTGGACATCATCGGCCGGCCCCCCGGCTCCGGTCCGCAGCCGCAGGACCTTGGAGCCGTCTCGCAGGACCAGGCGCCGTGAGGGGTTGTAGCGCAGCACGTCCCGGGCGTCCCAGGTACTGAGTATCCCCACACCCGTCGCCTGCGCGAGCGGCTCGGCCAGCTTGGGGTCGGTGAGGACCGGACCGCACTGCAGCAGCAGACCGTCGCCCAGGGACCGGGTGACGGGGGACTGCGCCAGCCCCAGAGAGGCGGCCGTGCGCTCGGCCTGAGCGGCCTTGGAGTGCGAGACCGGCCAGAGCAGACGGGCCCAGCCGGCTGTGAGCCCGGTGCCCTGCTCCGTCAACGACACCAGGACGGAGACCCCCGGCTTGATGCGCAGCCTGTCGGCCCGCACCGGGCGCTCGAGGAGCTCACTGAGCCGATCGGCGTCGAGCATCACGGCGACGGCATCGGCCGTGGTCATTGCGCTGATGATCGAAGGAGTCACGATCCGCTCCCCGCCAGGGCGAAGGACTCGGACAGGTGACTGTTCGCCCACCGACGGAAGTCGGCCGAGGAGTCCATGAGGTGCTGAGGGCTGCCCTCCAGCCGGATCCGCCCGTCCTGGATCCACACCACACGATCGGCGCGCATGGCGGCCTGTGGGTCGTGGGTGACGGTCAGGGTCGTGCGTCCGGCCACCAGCTCATCGATCGCCTCAAGCACCGCCGACGTCGAGGCCGGGTCCAGCCCCGTGGTCGCCTCGTCCAGGATGACGATCGGGGAGTCTCGCAGCAGCGCCCGAGCGATGGCGATGCGCTGACGCTGACCGCCCGAAAGGGTGCCGCCCCGCTCACCCACGGCCGTGTCGTAACCGTCGGGCATCTGGGTGATGAAGTCGTGGGCGTGGGCCGCACGCGCAGCCGCCTCCACCTCCTCATCGGAAGCATCGGGCCACCCCAGCCGGATGTTCTCCCTGATCGTTCCGGTCAGCAGCACCGCCTCCTGGTGCAGGACCGAGACCTGCGAGCGCAGGAACCGCAGATCCAGCTCGTCCAGGCTGTGCCCGTCAAGACTCACCGTGCCGGAAGACGGATCCAGGGCCCGCACCACCAAGGACACCAGAGTGGACTTGCCTGAGCCCGATGGGCCCACGAGGGCCACATGCTCACCGGGAACCACCGTCAGGCTCACACCGTGCAGCACCGGGCGTCCTTCGTAGGCGGCATGCACGTGGTCGAAGTGGACCATGCCGCGGACCGGGTCCAGCACGGTGGCGTCATCAGGGGAGACGATGTCGGGCTTGACCGCCATGAGGTCGGCCACCCGCTCGCCCGAGGCCGTCGCACGGGCGATACGGCCGGTGTACTTGGCCATGTCCCGAAGCGGCTTCATGGTGGTGCGCAGGTAAGTCGTGAAGAGCACCAGGTCTCCAGGAGACATGGCTCCGTTCAGGACCCGGATGCCTCCACCGACCATGACCACGGCAGTGGCCAGGCCGACGATGACGTCTGTGGAACGCTCCAGGCGCGCGGCGATACGGCGCGAGCGCACCCCCTCACTGAGCGACACCGTGTTGGCGCCCGTGAAACGCTCATGCAGCAGCGGCTCCAGACCGTAGGCCTGGACCACCTTGATGGCACCGAGCGCCTCCTGGGCGGTGTTGGCCAGGTTCCCCTCCGACTTGCGGCTGCGCAGCGAGGCCGCGGAGATCCGCCGCGAGTTGCCCGAGGACGCGAGCAAGAAGGCCACCACCGCCAGAAGCACGATCATAGCCAGCAACGGGTCCAGGAACACCATGACCACGACCATGACCAGCAGGGTCAAGGTGTTGGCGGCCATCGGCAGGCCGGCGGTGACAGCCACCTCCTGCATGCGGTTGACGTCTGCGATGAGCCGCTGAACCGTGTCCGCGCTGCGGTTGCGGGCGTGGAACTGCTGGGACAGGCCCTGGACGTGGTGGAAGGCCCGGCTGCGCAGCGAGGCCGCCGTGCGTGAGCCCACCAGGGCGAAGGCCACGGTGGCCAGGTAGTTGCACACCGCCCGGCCGGCCACGATCACCAGCAGGGCGATACCGAGCCCCACCAGGGAGGAGACCGTGGCAGGGGCGCTGCCCGTATGCCGACCCAGAGCCGCCACCAGCGAGTCGATGGCGATCTTCAGCGGCCAGGGCTCGAGCACCCGGAAGACCACCTCCGCCAGAAGCACCGCCGTGCCTCCGGCCATGAGACGCCACTGCGGCGCGGCATCAGGGCCCACCAGCCGCAGGGTCTGCCGCATGGGGGAGTGGCGCATCCGACTGCGTCCGTGGCGGCGCGGAAGCGAGTCCATCACCGCCCACCCCCCTGAGCGACACCGGCCAGCTCCAGGATCCGGCTGACGACCCGCTTCCAGGAGTGACGCTCCTCGGCCAGGAGACGCCCGCTGCGCCCCATCCGGGCTCGCCGCTGGGGCGAGGCCGCCAGATCATCCAGGGCCGCGGCCAGCGCTGTGGGGTCCGAGGGCGCCACGAGCACTCCGTGAAGCTGCGAGCCCTCCTTAAGCAGCTGGGGGATCTGCCCGACGTCGGAGGCCACGACCGCCAGCCCCGCGGCCAGGTACTCCAGGACCTTCATGGGGGAGAAGTACTGCTGCTCGCGACCTCCCAGATCCGGATAAGGGGCCACCCCGATCGCCGAACCCGCCATATGGGCGGGGATCTCCTCAGGCGCGACCGCCCCACGGAAGTCCGCCTCCACCCCCAGGCGCTCGGCCTGAGCCCGCAGCGAGTCCATCTCAGGGCCGTCCCCGATGATCCGCAGGCTCCAGTGCTGACGCGCCAGGGCCGCCGCCGTGATGAGGTCGGCCACCCCGTGCCAGGGCTTGAGCGTCCCCACGAAGGTGACGACCACCCGGTCGGGTTCTGCCGGCTGAGGCTGGATGCGGCGCACACTCACACCGTTGGGAACCGTGTGGATCCTGCCGGCGACGGCGTCCGCATCCGGCACATCCGCGGTGCGACGACGAACCCAGTCGGCCACCGGGTCCGAGACGCACACCGTGACCCGAGCGGCCCCGACCTGACGGTGCAGTGCCTGCTCGGCGCCGGAGGCGTCCACCAGCGAGCGGTGACGACGCTGCTCGTCGATCAGCGGAGCATTGACCTCCAGGATCCCCGGCACTCCGGTCGCCGCCGTGATGTCGGCCAGCGCCGTGGAGAACAGGGAGTAGCGCTCGTAGACCAGGTCGGCGCCGTCGGCGATCACCCGAGAGGCGATCCTCTCCGCGGCGTGCACCTGCGCCTGCTCCCGCTCGGCGGGCTCGACGTCGGCCACGGCCTCCAGGTGCAGCTCGAGGTTGGCCAGGTCGGTGGGCACGTGCTCGCCCGAGCGCAGGGCGTAGAGCACCACCTCGTGGCCGGCGGCCCGCAGCTCGCGAACGACCTCCTGGATATGCACCGAGGCGCCCTTGGTCCCGAACACCGGGATGCCCGGGTCACAGCAGATGTAGGCGATCCGCATCAGGCGGCTCCTTCCTGGTCGGCCGGGCACATGCTGGGAGCGGGGACGGGGCCCGACTGCCAGGAGGCCAGGACCTCGGCCTGGGCACGGGAGTCGAAGTGCTCCTCGATCAGTGCCCGCGCCCCACGGGACAGCGAGACGGTATCCACCTCGCCCAGCGCGATCCTGCGCAGGGCCACGGCCAGCGAGGCCGGGTCACCCGGGGGCAGAAGGAGGCCGGTGACGCCGTCGCGAACCACCTCCGGCAGTCCTGACACCGCTGTGGCCACGATCGGCGTCCCGCAGGCCATCGCCTCCAGGATCACCGTGGGCAGACCGTCGATGTTGCCGTCGGCCGCCTCGATGCAGGGTGCCGCGAAGACGTCCGAGCGCGCCAGCAGGTCGCGCACCTCCGCCTGCGTGAGCGGACCCAGCAGGCGGATCCTGTCGGCCAGACCCAGGCGGTCGATCTGCTCGGACAGACGCGCACGCTCGTCGCCGTCGCCGGCCAGCTCCACCTCGACGTCGACTCCGGAGCTCACCAGGATCCTGACCGCCTCGATCAGGTCGGCGAACCCCTTCTTGGGCACCAGACGCCCCACGGCGCACACCCGCAGCGGTTCGGCCCTCTTGGCGGACGCCGGCTCCGGGGCGCGGTAGGAGAAGCGATCCAGTTCGAGGGCGTTGTAGCGCAGCGACACCGTGGCTCCGGTTCCCGCCAGCACTGTTCCCAGGTACTCCTCGTTGTAACGGCTGATGGCGATGACCCGCTGCGCGTCGGCGCAGATCCGGCGCAGCCAGACCGGGTCCACCGACTCGTGGAAGATGTCCTTGGCGTGGGTGGTCACGGTGTAGGGGATGCCGGTCAGAGCCGAGGCGATCCATGTGACCCGCCCGGCCAGGGACGCGAAGTGCGCGTGCAGGTGGGTGATGGAGTCCCTGCGCGCCTGGCGCGCCAGCTCCACGCCCTGAGCCACCTCGTCACCGGGGAGCTCGGCCAGCACCGGCATGATGGCGGCGAAGCGCTCGCGGTCGTCCTGGCGGCTCAGGCCGTTGGCGAGCTGGGTCCACAGGTCGATGGCCCGCTGCGGGCGGCCCACCCAGCTGACCCGGGCGGCGACCCGGGCGATCTCGGGGTGGAAGCGTGAGTCTGTGGTGGGGCGCAGCGCATAGATGCTCAGATCCTCGCCCTGGGCCTCGCGAGCCAGGATCTCAGTGACGATGAAGGTCTCCGAGAAGCGGGGGTAGACCTTGAGGACGTATCCGATACGGGGACCGCCCTGGTGGGTGTCGAGTGTGGGATTCATGCGGGGATCTCCATCCTGGTGAGGCTGGTGGCGTGGCTGGCGAGATGACTGAGGCGGGTGGTGGGGCCGTCGTTTCGGTCGCCGACGAGCTCGGCGGCGAGCAGAGGGACGGTGGTCAGGCCGTCCAGGCGCAGACGACGTCGCCCCATCAGCTGGTGACGGGCGGTGTCCTGATCACGCAGCAGCAGCGTGAGCCGGTTCTCCAGTGCCGCGGCACTCAGATCCGTGACTCTCAGGAGATCGACGGCGCCCGCCTCCTTCAGGGCGGTGGCCCGGATGAACTGCTCAAGGCGAGGCGTCTCGCGCGGGACGAGGAGAGCCGGGGTGTCGGAGGCGAGGATCTCGCTGACCGTGTTGTACCCGGCCATCGAGACGACCGCCGCGGCCTGCTGGATATGGCGACTCATCCCCGGCCAGGACCGGCGCACGACGGTGCGGGGGCCGGCCGCCTGAGCAACCTGGTGGAACAGGGCGGCATCGAGCTGGGGGCCGGTGACCACGACATGCCGGTAGCCGTCAGGGACGCGTGCCTCCGCGGCGGCACGCAGCAGGTTGATGCCGTCGGAGCCGCCACCGGCGGTCGTCAGGATGAAGGGCTCCGGATCGAGGGCGTTACCGGCCAGTGCGGCTGACGCCTCGGAGCCGTCCCTGGCCTCAGCGATGTCGCGACCGTGGGCGAGGTAACCGGTGTAGCGCATCCGCTCCTCCAACGCTGCCGGGGCCTCACCGGTAGCGCTCAGGTCGTGGACCGCGGCGTCCCCATAGACCCAGACCTCGTCGATGAGCCGGCGCAGCGTGCCGGTGTCGCCGAGCGCATCCCACTCGCGTTGCACGGTTGCGGGGGTGTCCAGGACCTCGCGCAGACCGAGCACCACGCGTGCGGCGGGGTGGGCTCGGCGCAGGTGTGCCAGGGGCTCGCGCAGCTCCTGGTACACCCCGTAGGGATGCCGGTCGATGATGAACAGGTCCGGGGCGAAGGTGCTCAGGGCGCCGGACAGCAGGGCGCTCCGGACCAGGCTCAGGTCCTCACGGGTGATGCGCAGGCGCTGGGGCAGGTAGGTGCCCCCGGACTTCTTGACCCCCGGCAGTACCAGCCAGTCGAAACCGTCAGGGAGGCGATACTCCTGCCCCGGGGTCAGGCCGGTGACGACCAGGCCGGTGACGTCACGACCGGTGAGCCCCGGCAGTGCCCGGGCCAGGTGATGGGCCAGAGCGAGGTTGCGGCGGAAGTGGCCCAACCCCTTGGCGTCGTGGCTGTAGAGGGCCACACGTAGGGGAACGGTCGTCATGATCGTCTCTTCTCTTGTCTTGGTGTCGGTTCTGGATCGTTCTGAAACGATCCTGACCGGTCAGGAGAAGATGACGATTAAGGACGGATGAGAAAGCTCTCAGGTTTGTCGGAGGCTAGACCAGCTGCACCTGGACTCCGGCTTGACGCAGGGACTCAACCTGGTCGGCCGGGGCGCCGTCGTCGGTGATGACCGTGTCGATCTTGGAGGTGGGGCAGATGAGGGCGAAGGCCGTCCTGCCGAGCTTGGAGCTGTCGCACACGATGACGACGTGCTGGGCGGCCTCCACCAGGGCGGCGTTGACGGCGGCCTCGCCGTCGTGCTGGGCGTAGGCGCCTCTCTCATCGAGGCCCTCGACTCCCAGGAAGAGCGTACCCAGGCTGATCGAGGGCAGGATGAGGTCGGCCAGAGGGCCGGTGAGCTCGAAGGAGCGGGCGCGCGCGATCCCGCCGGTGACGACGACGCGCACGCACTGGCGCACGGCCATCTCGTTGGCGATGTTGACGGCATTGGTGACCAGGGTGACCGGCACGTCGGGATCGGTCAGGTCCGGCAGGAGTGCGATCTCGCGAGCCACCTCGGTGGTCGTGGTGCCGCCGTTGAGACCGACGGAGTCACCCGGGTGCACCAGCGCGGCCGCCGCCTTGGCGATACGGGTCTTCTCATCGGCCATCTTGGAGGTGCGATAGCGCAGAGGCGGTTCGGTGGAGGTGGGGTTGGCGATGGCGCCACCACGGGTGCGGCTGACCAGCTGCTGGTCAGCCAGATGGTCGAGGTCGCGCCGTGCGGTTGCCGCCGAGACTCCCAGCCGCGTGATGATGTCATCGATATGGACGCTGCCCTCGTCCATGACGATGTCGAGGATGGCCGAATGGCGATCATGCCGAGACATCTCGATCCTCCTGGGGCTCAAGGGGGTGGTGCGGGACGAAGATGGGGCGGACGGGGGAGCATGTACGTGATTTGCGCATCAACTATTTGTCTTATCCTAGTGACCGTGCGCAGGTAGTGGCGTACTGGCGTCAGCATAGTTCAGTAATGCCCGCACCTGCCTCCTGAGAGCGACACATAGCGATACAAACCTTGCTACTGTCGTCGACATCAATCACGCCGTTGCGTGGGGCGGTGGTCCTGCGGGCTCGCCGCCCCGCCCCCGAGAACAGAGAAAACATGGGATGTCCCGCTGACCTTGCCGAGCGCCTCCACCGTGAGGAGAGTGTCGTCGCCATCGGGGTCGACGTCGGTGCCGATGGCATCACCGCGGTTGTTGCTGATGGTCGGGGGAGTGCCGTCTCCTCCCTGGAGCGGCCTGTGCCCAAGGAGTGTCGCTCTGACGCTCACCGGTTGGCTCAGGAGATCGGGAGCGCCATCCAATCCTTGTGCGCGAGCGCTGCCGACGACCTCGGCGGTGAGGCCTCCGGGGCTCCGGCCCTCGTTGTCGGGATCTGTGTGCCTGGTGTCGTCGACGAGGGTGAGGGGTATGTCCGCCTCAGCGAGCCCCTTGGTCTGCAGGACGTCCCGTTGGCGAGTCTTGTGAGGCAGTCGCTGTCGTCTCGGAGTGGTGGGCCGTCCGGATTCTCCGGAGGCATTGAGGTGGCGCTCTATCAGGACGCTGGTTGCGGCGCCTGGGCTGAGAGCCAGTGGGGCGTGGCCGGGAGCGACTGCCTCTACCTGGCGGTCGGCGAGCGGATCTCCTCCGCCGTCCTGCTGGGTGGTGTCCCGGTGCTCGGTGAGGGCTGGGCCGGTCAGGTCGGTCGGATCCTGGTTCCCGATCCGGACTGGAGCGGGGAGAGGGCCCGCCTGGAGGACGTCGCCTCCGTGTGCGCGATGGCGAGGCGACACACCGCCGGCATGCTCGATGATTCCGCTGGTTCCCTTGACTCCGGCTCCAGCGCCGCCGCGGAGGCGTCGAGCGGCCGCGATGACGCTTCCGGTGGGTCATCCGCTCAGTGCGCCTCAGGTCTGGAGTCCCTCCTCAGTGCGATGGCTTCGGGGGATCGGGAGGCGCGCCGCGTCTGGGACACCGGTCTGGACTCTCTGGCAGAGCTCGTCGCTCACAGCGTCGGTCTGCTCGGCCCGCTCGACGTCGTCGTCAACTCGGAGCTCGTGCGGGCTGATGAGGCCGTGTTCCTTGAGCCTCTGCGACGCCGGGTGGCTGACCTCGTGGGTGAGCTGCCGACGCCGCGACTGGTGACGGCCCGGCTCGGGGTGTCGGCCCCGGTATTGGGGGCGGCAGGACGCGCACTGGCTAACTGGAAGTGATCTGACGGTCACCTGAATACTGCCTTGTGTCTCTGCGCCGTTGGCTGACAACTCGCTTATGGCGTTGCGGAGACCCACAATGGGGGCAGGCCATGGCAGTATGTTCGCCAACTGCAGTTGTCCAAGCCGGTTGAGGAGAACCAAACGTGTCCCCCAGGAGAGAAGCGAGGCGCAGCGCGTGACCCTGTCTGCTCGTCCGCTTCGCATCGGCATCATGGGTGGAACCTTTGATCCGATCCACCATGGGCACCTGGTCGCGGCCAGCGAGGTTCAGAACGTCTTCGCTCTCGACGAGGTTATCTTCGTGCCCACCTGGGCCCAGCCCTTCAAGAAGGAGCGCAAGGTCTCCCCGGCCGAGCACCGTTACCTCATGACGGTGATCGCCACGGCCTCCAATCCGAGGTTCACAGTCTCCCGGGTCGATATCGACCGGGGCGGTACGACCTACACGATCGACACCCTTCATGACATCGCAGCCGAGTACCCGGGCGCGGAACTGTACTTCATCACTGGGGCGGATGCGCTGGCGCAGATCCTCACCTGGAAGGACAGCGAGGAGATCTTCGATCTGGCTCATCTGGTAGGGGTCACGCGTCCCGGGCACGTTCTCAGTGACTCCGGGGTTCCCCGTGACCGGATTTCGCTGGTGGAGGTGCCGGCCATGGCGATCTCGTCGACGGACTGCCGTCAGCGGGTCGGGGAAGGGTCTCCGGTGTGGTACCTGGTTCCTGACGGTGTCGTGCAGTACATACGCAAGTACGGGCTTTATCGTATGGCCTTGCGGCCGGCGTCGGCGACGTCGATGACGGCGAGAGTGGCCCGCGAGCAGTCCCTGAGGAAGGAGAACGACGGTGAGCACTGAGCAGACCGGCGTCAATGCCCCCACGTCCGAGGAGCCGACGCAGGATGAGCACGCTCCACGCGGTAGTCGTCGTGCGATCCGACAGGCGGAGCGCGCCGCGGAGCGCGAAGCGATCCTGACCGGTCAGCAGCCGCTCCTGACTCGACGTGAGATGAGGCGTCTGCGTGAGGAGGCCAAGGCGCTCAGGGCCGCCGTCGAGGCGGGCGAGATCACCCCTGAGCAGGCCCAGGCGCTCCAGGACCCTCTTGCCGATCCTGCGTCGGTCACCTCCCGTGCCTCCGCCGCGTCGGGTGAGGATGCCCAGCTCGGCTTGGGGGAGTCGACCGAGCTTCCCGCCGCGGACGGGGTCGACTATCTCGAGCAAGGAGGGCAGAACCCGCCCCTGAACCTGTCCGTCCCCGAGGGGCCGGCCGCCTCCGCTCCGAGCTGGCGTTCGCTGTCGGCGGCCGAGGCCGTGGCGATCTCCGAGATCGAGACGGGACTGATGGAGGCCGTCGACCTGCCGGTGGCCACCCTCGACTACGACGCTCACTGGGCTGCGAACGCCAGCTCCGAGCCGGCACCGGTGCCCACCCGTTTCTCGCTCAAGGACCGCCTTGAGGGAGGCTCCGTCTCCGAGACGGACGAGCCGGAGAGCCCGGAGGCCAATGAGCCTCAGAACGCCGTTGAGGTGATCGACGACGCCGAAACCGACGAGCCCTCCACCAGCCCCTACGACTACCGTGAGGGTTTTGAACCGACAGTCCAGGGCGACGGGGAGGCATCCTCGCAGTCCTCCTCCTCGTCGGCCAACGCCGTGAGCGCCGCCTCCGCTGTTCCTGCCGTCTCCACAACCGTGTCCGGCGCTGCTGACTTCGCCGCCTACGAGCAGGCCGGGGCCCCGCGGACCACTGAGTCCGCCCGCAGCGGACTGAGTGCTGGGTCAGCATCCTCCGCCGGCTCGGTGCGCCGCCCCATCGTGCGCATTCCGGCCGCCGCGCAGGGGGTGCGCACCGTTAACGCCTCCACGGGAGAGCTCAGCTCGGTCCAGCCCGTGGACAGCTCGCCATCCGCCCAGGACGCCGCCGATGCACAGGACGTCTATGGTGTCCCCTCCATTGAGGAGCCGATGGTGCAGGACGACGCTGCGGTCGAGGTCGACCTCGAGGCGCAGACCATGGTGGTGCCGACGTCGGCGCCTTCGTCTTTGGCGGAGCAGGACTCCGAGTTCGGTGCGCCCGGGGCTCCGCAGTGGAGGTCACTGCATCAGCCCTCGCAGGCGGACGACTTCCAGGAGGCGATCGTGGCCGGGACGGCTGAGACCTCCGTTGTCTCCGGTGAGGCCGTCAGTCCCTACGCCTTCTACAGCGATGAGGCCGAGAACGGCAATGGTCCGCTCGGGGCCTCCGAGTGGGACTCCGTGGCGGTCCCGGCTGCTGAGGCGCCCGAGGAGCCCTACCTGGCTCCCGTCAATGAGGTGACGGGGCGGGTTCCCACCCCGGATCACGTCCTGCCGATGGAGCAGCCCAGCTCCTCCTCTCGCATCGGGAAGATCCTCATGGCCGCACTCATCATCGTTCTCCTGCTAATCATCATCGCTGTCGTCCTGGCGGTACTGATCAGCGGCGGCAAGATCGGCGGCGGCACGAGCGCGATGGCCGCCACCATCGGTGCGGGGGAGTGGATCCGTCAGCTCGTCTGACGGGGGTGTGCACGGTACAGTCGCCGCTGCCGCATGATGTCTGACTGACCGTCCTGAAGGAGATCCGTGTCCGCCACTGAACACGCCACTGGTCTGGCGATCGCTGCCGCTCGCGCGGCGGCTGATAAGAAGGCCGAGCACCTCGCCGCCATCGACGTCTCCGAGCGGCTGGGGCTGACCGATATCTTCCTGCTGGCCTCCGGGGCGAACGACCGCCACGTCCACGCCATCGTCGATGCGGTCGATGAGGCCATGCACCATGCCGGCGCCAAGCGCCGTACCCGGGAGGGCTTCGCCGACGCCCACTGGGTCCTGGTGGACTACGGCGACGTCGTCGTCCATGTCCTGCAGAACGAGGACCGGGAGTTCTACTCGCTCGAACGACTGTGGAAGGACTGCCCCGCTATCGAGCTGCCGGTGGACCTGACGCATGAGAACAGGCGAGATGGTGATGCGGTCAGTGGGCGGGAGAGTACTGCCTCATGACGGATCTCATTCTGTGGCGCCATGGCCAGACCGACTACAACAGTCAAGGGCGTATTCAGGGGCAGGTCGATATCCCTCTGAATGAAACCGGGCGTGACCAAGCGCGACGTGCCGCAGAGGGCATCGCGGCGCTGGGGCCCACGCGCATTGTCTCCTCCCCGCTGGTGCGGGCTCGGGCCACGGCTGAGGTGCTGGCGTCGCTGATCGGCCTGAGCGTCGAGATCGATCAGGGACTGGCGGAGAAGTCCTTCGGGGACTGGGAGGGACTCAAGGCGGCCGACATCAAGAAGCAGTGGCCGGAGCACTATGCCACCTGGCGGGCCGGAGGAGAGCTCCCTCAGTTCAGGATCGAGGGGCGCCGTCAGACCGCCGAGAGGGTGGGAGAAGCACTCAAGTCCATCGTTGCAGGCGCTCAGAAGGACGACGTCATCGTGGCCGTCTCCCACGGAGCGGCCACCAACCTGGGGGCCACCTACCTGCTGGGAATGGACGCCCAGGAGTGGTTCGGTCTGCGTGGCATGAGCAACTGCTGCTACGCGCTCATGCGGACCAATAAACGGCCTCCGGGCTGGTCGGTGGTGGCGTGGAATGCCGGACCGCCGGTGGACTCCAGCCCGTTGGGCAGGATCCTGGGCTGAACGGGTGAGGTAGTGCACGTACCGCGGATTTGCTCTGACGGGTCCGATCTTCATACAGTTATCCGCGTCGCCGCACGCGAGCGACGCCCGAACGGGGCTATGGCGCAGTTGGTAGCGCGCTTCCATGGCATGGAAGAGGTCGGGGGTTCGAATCCCCCTAGCTCCACGATCCTCTCGGAATGAACCCGAGTGGGACACCCGTGAAGGGGCTATGGCGCAGTTGGTAGCGCGCTTCCATGGCATGGAAGAGGTCGGGGGTTCGAATCCCCCTAGCTCCACAAAGACACCGATCAGGCCCCGCCGTCCAGGCGAGGGCCATTTTGTTTCCCTGCTTGCCGCTGGAGTATGCGGCACAATGCGGGTATGGCTACCGCTGTGCTGGTCAAGGCTCTGGGCGCCTTCTTCGCGATCATGAACCCCTTTGTCAACCTGCCCCTGTTCCTGAGCCTCACCCAGGAACAGGATGCTGCGACCCAGCGGCGCACAGCAGTTCGTACAACGATCTCCTCCACCATCATGTGCGCCGTCGTCCTGCTCCTCGGTGCGACGATCCTGAGATTCTTCGGCATCGGCGTCGACGATTTCCGGATCGCAGGCGGAATCGTCCTGCTCATCATCTCCTTGTCCATGCTCAATGGCAGTGGCTCCAGCGCTCACGAGGGGAGTACGCAGGAGAAGGAGCAGCGCAACGTCGTTGCTGGTGGTGGGAACGACGTCGCCTTCTACCCCATGACCTTCCCCATCCTCGTGGGTCCAGGAACGATCGCAACCATCATCGTCATCCAGTCCCAGGCTCGAGGCTTGGGTGGGCATGCGGCGGTTGCGGCTGCACTGGCGGCCGTCCTCGTAGCGCTCGGGATCGTCCTCTACTTCTCAGCCAGCATCGGTGCTCGCCTGTCCATGACGATGCGCAACATCATGACCCGCCTCATGGGTATGATCCTGGCCTCGATCGCGGTGCAGATGATTGTTGTCGGGATCCAGCACCTCTTCCCTGGGCTGGCTCGCTGAGACACGCTCCACGTGCGGGTTTCTGTCAGGAACTGGCCCCTCAGGGACTCTGAGGGTAGCCTCACCTTCAGATGTTGCCGGGAGCACCCCGCCCCCGCATGTGGCAACACGGTAGGAAGGTAAGCGTGTGACGTCCGTTCAGGTCCCCGACATCATGCAGCGTGCCCGGCGCATGGCCAGGCGTCTCCTGGCCGGCAGTGGGAGTGCCGCTGTGACGGCCTACCGCATCGACCCATCCGCGCCGGCAGCCTTCGTCGCTCATGCCATGCGGGCCGATGGTCGGATCCTCGTCGCCGCCTGCCCGCCCGAAGGTACCCCGCTGGCCATCGCGCCCGACGACGTCGCCGTCGACATCCGGCTCGACGTCACTCTCGATGCCGCTGAACCCGGTGTTCGCATCACGGCCGCCACCGCTCATCTGCTCGGGAACCTGACCTGGATCGAGGGCGAGGACCGTGCCCTGGTCCTCGCCTCCTCTCGGGCCTCCGCCTGCCACTGCG
The DNA here is from genome assembly GCF_031292835.1 of Actinomyces stomatis. NCBI lineage: Bacteria > Bacillati > Actinomycetota > Actinomycetes > Actinomycetales > Actinomycetaceae > Actinomyces > Actinomyces stomatis. Next base: position 114,294 of record NZ_JASPEP010000002.1, on the reverse strand, counting down.
CCATCGTCGGCGAGGATCCCCTCGAGCGGGTCCGAGAGATCGCCTCGGGACCTGGTGGGCGGCTGGGCGTCATCATCTGTGAACGGGTCATGCTTCACTGCGTCTCCGGGGTCTCCAGCCACGACATTGAGGAGATCCTCGATATCGACTCGGCCGATGCCGGCGCAGTGCCTTCAGCCTCCTGGAGCCCTCAAGAGATCATGGACGCCCATGAGGCGGTCAGCGCTGTTGGTCAGCTGGGGCTGCGGGCCGTGTGTGAGGCCGTGCGCGAGGGTCAGATGCCTGGATGGATCTGCTCCTCCCGCCCCGCCGTCGGGGTGTGCCCCACCTTGTGGGACCGGACCCTGTGCGTCGACGTCGACGCCCACGGAGTCACCCTCATGTCCATCACCGGGGAAGAGGTCACCACTCTGGTGGTCTCCTTCCCGCAGGCCCTGACCGAGGCCGCAGAGGTCGGGCCGGTTCTCGAGCGGCTCGCCTCCCAGGCCCTCCCGCAGCGCCTGGCCCGTCCCTGAGCGGTATGCCTCGGTTGTGGTTCTGAACGTTCCTGTCGCAGAGACCGGAACGGGGGATACCACCGTGCGGTGGTATCCCCCGTTTGGCCCCCAGCCGCTCGAGCTGGAGAGCCTTCCGGTCAGCGAACCTCGTAGGTCTTGCAGGAGGCGGTGTCGCCGCCGACGGTCACGGCCTCGGCCGTGCACATGAGGTCCTTGTTGTGGACGCACTCCAGGCGCTGGCAGGCCCCCACGTGGCCCTCGGCCACCGGCAGGCCGCCGCGGGCGTCGAGGCTGATGAAGGTGTCGCAGGCCGGTGCGCCGTTGTCGCCGCCGACGGTGATGGCGAAGGCGGTGCAGCCACCGTTGTTGAAGGCGCAGGAGGTGGTGGTGCAGGAGGAGATCTTGGTGACGGGCATGATGCTTTTCCTTTCGAGCGGATGTGCGCTGTGGACATGAGTAACGTAAATCCGCATCCGCCCACCGGCAACGAAGGGCAGCCTGCCCTGCTTCGAGCCGCATCGAGAAACGTTGAAATTCCGCCATTTTGGTGCTTCGTGTCGGGCTGTTTCCGCCCGTTGGAGGCCCTTGGGAACGGGAGGGGTTGTGTGCCGTCGGTTTTCGTTATTCCTCCCAGGTAAGGCAGTCCTGCTCGGATGCGGCCGAGGATCTGCCGCGATGCGCAGGGTGCTACGTCAAAGGCGGGGCGGGCTGTGCCCACCCCGCCTCAGGAGAAGAGGAGTTGCCGCCTTCCGGGTCACTCGGAGGGCCGGGTGTCCCGGAAGACCTCGCGTGGATCAGCTGTGGGCGGCCGCCACGGCCAGGCGCAGAGAGTCCGCGAAACGTGTCTCGCGCTCGGCGGCGCTCATGTCGCCGGAGTGATCCAGCAGGTGGTCGGAGACGGTTAGAATCGCCAGTGCCTGCTTGTCGTACTCGGCAGCGACCCCGTAGAGGGCTGCGGCCTCCATCTCCACTCCCAGGACCCCGTGCCTTGCCAGCGCCTCGGTCTGCCCCTCGGGGGTGAAGTAGAAGTGGTCCCGTGACATGACTGTGCCCAGGTGGACTGTTCCATCGACCTGTCCCTGCTCGAGCAGTGAGGCCTCGTATGCGGCGGCTGCCAGTCGGAAGTCTGCGACCGCGCAGAAGTTGACGCCCGGGATGCGCAGCTGGTTCATGGAGGAATCCGTGTGGGCGCCGGTGGCGATAATGACGTCGCCGACCTTGACCTTCGGGGAGAGGGCGCCGGCCGTGCCCACCCGAATGATCCGCTCCACTCCGAACTGGCTGAACAGCTCGGTGGCGTAGATCGTGAAGGAGGGCTGGCCCATCCCTGAGCCCATGACGCTCAGCGGCCTTCCGTTCACGGTCCCGGAGAAGCCCAGCATTCCGCGCACATCGGTGACCAGGCGGGCGTCATCCATGAGGAGCTCGGCAATGCGCCGGGCCCGCTTGGGGTCGCCGGGCATGAGGACGGCGGGGGCGAAGTCTCCGGGCTCTGCGGCGATGTGAGGGGTGGCCATGAGGATCCTCTCGGGGTGGTGAGTCAGGTGTCGGCAGTGGTGTTCAGTGTGGCATGGATCGCGTGAGAAAAGACAGGATGCCGCCCCGATGGTCGTCCAAATCGTGGACGTCGGACGACACATCGTGGTCGCTGGGCTAGCGTCCAGCGACAAAAGGGCCTGCGACCGATCCGCAGGAAAAGGCGGCCCTTGAGCCGCCTTCGTTCGTCACATCACGGAAGGTGCTCATGACCTCCAAGACAGGGGAGAGCGAGTCTCTTCAGGCGCCCCCGCGAGAGCAGTGGAGCGGTCAGCTCGGCTTCCTCATCGCCGCCATCGGCTCGGCGATCGGGCTGGGCAACATCTGGCGCTTCCCGGGCGTGGCCTATACCAATGGCGGCGGCGCCTTCATCGTCCCCTACGTCATCGCACTGCTGGCGGCCGGGCTGCCGATCCTCTTCCTCGACTACGCCCTGGGGCACCGCTTCCGCGGCTCCCCGCCGGCGGTCTTCCGGCGCCTGTCCACCAAGCTCGAGTGGCTGGGATGGTTCCAGGTCTTCATCTGCTTCGTCATCATGACCTACTACGCAGTGGTCGTGGCCTGGTCCCTGCGCTACATGCTCTTCTCGGTCAACATCGCCTGGGGCGACGATGCGGGCGGCTTCTTCCAGCACTACATCGGTGTGGACCGGCTCGGGGAGGGAGTCAGGTACTCCCCGGAGATCGTCATGGGCGTGGCCCTCCCGCTGCTGTTCGTGTGGGGCTTCGGTCTGGTGGTGACCGCACTGGGAGTCAGCGGGGGCGTGGAGAAGGCCAACAAGATTTTCCTGCCGTTGCTGGTCCTCATGTTCGCCGGCCTCGTGGTGCGCGCCCTCATGCTCCCGGGCGCGGGGGAGGGACTCAATGCGCTGTTCACGCCCAAGTGGTCCGCCCTGCTGGACTACCAGGTGTGGATGGCGGCCTTCGGACAGATCTTCTTCTCCCTGTCGGTGGGATTCGGCATCATGCTCACCTACGCCTCCTATCTCCAGCGGCGCCGCTCCAACCTCGTGGGAACCGGCCTCGTGGCGGGCTTCGCCAACTCCTCCTTCGAGTTGTTCGCGGGCATCGGCGTCTTCGCGACCCTTGGCTTCATGGCGCACACGCAGCATGTCGGGATCAGCGAGATGAAGATCACCGGGCCCTCTCTGTCCTTCGTCACCTTCCCCACCGTCATCGCCCAGATGCCCGGCGGCGCGTTCTTCGGGGTGCTCTTCTTCGCCTCCTTCTCCATGGCGGGACTGACCTCTTTCATCTCCATCATCCAGGTGGTGGCGGCCGGCGTGGGGGAGAAGCTCAACCTGACACCGAAGAAGGCCTCCCTCGTCGTCGGCGTCCCAGCCGCCGTCCTGTCCTTCGTCCTGTTCGCCACCAGCTCGGGCCTGCCGGATCTCGACGTCGTGGACGCCTTCATCAACAACATCGGCGTGGTCGCCTCGGCCATTATCATGTGTGTGGTGGTCGCCTGGGTCCTGCGGCGCGCCAGGCTGCTTCAGGACCACCTCAATGCAGTCTCCGAGTCCCGGATGATCGGCCTGTGGTGGCGGGCACTCGTCGGTGTCGTCGTCCCCGTCCTGCTGGGTTACATGTTCGTCCAGACCCTGTGGACGTATCTGTCCGAAGGATATGAGTCGGAGGCCTACTCCAGCGGCTTCGTCATGGTCTTCGGATGGGGGATGCTACTGGTGGTCGCCCTGTGCAGCGCCGTCATGAGCCTCATCCCCTGGAAGACCCCGGTGGATGAGTTCGAGGCCCTCAAGCTGGAGGCCGATCCCCAGGAGGAGGACTGAGATGACCGGAATCGCCGTGCTCATCATGTTGCTTGCCATCGTCATCATCTGGGGTGGCCTGGCGGTGTCCATCACCGCACTCATCTCACGCGGACGCCGCGAGGACCGTGATGCCCGGGCCGAGGCCTCGGCGCGGGCCCGTGAGCACATGCTCAACCCAGAGCAGGCCGACTGATCGGCGTGGTCCACTGAGATCGTCTGGCGAGATCCACTGAAAAGAGAGACTGACTCCACCACCCGTCTGGGGCCCGGTTCGGCCGGTTTCCAGACGGGTGGGACACAATACGCCTATGACTCAGACTGATGTGAGCCCCCGGGTGCTGCCCCGTCTGGTGGCCTTCGACCTCGACGACACGCTGGCGCCCTCGAAGTCGGCCATGCCACCTGCCATGGCCACAGCGCTCAGGCGGCTGCTCGACGTCGTCCCTGTCTGCATCATCTCCGGGGGACAGGTGGGGCAGTTCCGCGACCAGGTCCTGGCCCACCTCGACGCCGACGACGACGAGCTCTCCCGGCTCCACCTCATGCCCACCTGCGGAACGCGCTACTACACCTACGACCCCTCCCGTGCCGAGCGCGACGAGGACGCCTGGATGCTGGTCTACGCCAACGACCTCACTCCTGAGCAGATCCGCACCGGTTTCGAGATCGTTGAGGCCCAGGCCCGCCGCCTCGGCCTGTGGGAGGAACGGACCTGGGGGGAGATCCTGGAGGACCGCGGCAGCCAGATCACCTTCTCCGCCCTGGGGCAGGAGGCCCCTCTGGACGCCAAACGCGCGTGGGACCCCACGGGTGAGAAGAAGGCCGCCCTACGAGACGCCGTCGCCCCCCTTCTGCCGGACCTGGAGGTCCGCTCGGGTGGCTCCACGAGCGTCGACATCACTCTCAAGGGAGTGGACAAGGCCTACGGCATGAGGCGCTTGGCGGAGGTCACCGGCATCGCCTTGGAGGAGATGATCTTCGTCGGTGACCGCCTGGACCCGGAGGGAAACGACTACCCCGTCAAGGCTCTGGGCGTGCCCTGTCAAGCCGTGAGCGGCTGGCAGGACACCGTCGCCTACGTCACCTCCCTGGCGAGTCTTATCGCCTCTCAGACGCATGGTGGTGAGGACCCCGCCTCCCAGGTCGCGCTGGGTGCTCGTCTCTGAGGTGAGCCGTGGTACCGACATCTTCAGACTCTGACACCGATGCCGGCACCGGCATCACCGAACGATCAGGAGACATGTGGGACGATCTGCTGACGGCCGTGCGACGCAGTTGCGCCCTGGTCGTGACGCTGGTGCTGTCACCGCGCATCTGGTGGCGTCGTCGTCGCCCCGGTACCCGCACGGCGATCAGTGCGGCGGCATTGATCCTGGTCTCCAGCACGGTCTCCCTCCTGCTGGGGCTGTCCACGGCGACGGCCTCGACGCCGGTCGGCCCGCATGAGGCGACCTGGTCGACAACGCTGGACTCCACCGTCACGCTGGATCTCGGGCCGTTGGGAACCGCTTCGATGGAGTCCCCTGCCGGAATCCTTGGCGTCAAGGTGGTCCTGGGGGAGATCCCGGGTGACCCGACACCCGATACGGCCAATGCGGCCAGTGTGGGGCAGTCCCTGTCCTCCGATGCGACCTCCTACCTCTCACTGGTCTCCCACCCCGATCTGACGATCCGGCAGGGTCTCTACGGACTGGCCGGCGACGCCCTGCGTCGGGCCGGGGTCGTCGAGGCGATCTTCCTGTGCTGTGCGGCCGCCTGGCGCCTGGCGCCGACCAAGCCCTGGCGCGAGACCGTCCGAGCCGGCGTCTCGCACCGCTGGGCGACGACGGTCGCGGTCTCCGCGACCGTGGCCACCGTGACCTCCCTCCTGGTACCGGCCATGCGCACGGCCACCTCGCCCGGCTCCACCCTGTCCGTGCTGGAGGGGACCCCGCTGGCCCAGGCCCGCTTCTCAGGACGCATCGCCGATGTCGTCACCGCCTACGGTCCCAAGGCGCGTACCTTCGTGGAGACCAATAAGGGCTTCTACGCCAAGGCGGACACCAACTTACGGGCGGCCTGGAAGGCCGCCGAGCAGACTGAGGGGCTGGTGGACGTCACCGCCGTCGATGGGAAGGTGAACACCGAGGACCTGCAGGCCCGGGTCGAGGCGTCCTCCGCGAAGACCCTGGTGAAGGCCGCCCCCAAGCCGGAGGCCGGCGCCGCCCCGCAGCCGTCTGAGAGCCCGAGCGCCACCGCGACGCCCTCGATCTCGGTGACGGGAGCCCGATCAGTGCCCGAGCGCGGACGCAAGACGGCCGTGCTCACTACGGACCTGCACTGCAACCTCGACGTCATCGCCTTCTCCGGGGTCCTCGACCAGCTCTCGGGTGCCGATGTCCACATGGACGACGGCGACCTGACCATGACCGGCTCGGATCCCGAGCGGGTGTGCGTCGACGCGTTGACCCAGGCGGTCCCGAGCTCGACGAAGAAGGTCGCCACGATCGGCAACCACGACTCCGACGCCACCGCCGCCCGCCTGCGCTCCCAGGGATGGACCGTCACCGACGGCTCGGTCCAAACGGTCGCCGGAATTACCGTCCTGGGTCACGACGACGCCGAGCGCACGACGGCGGCGGGTACCAAGCCCCGCAGTGGCGAGACCACCGAGAAGATCGCCTCCCGTCTGGCCGAGGTCAGCTGCGGGGGCACGCCGGTCGACGTCGTCCTCATCCACCAGCCCGCCACCTTCGACACGCTCACGAAGGAGGGCTGCGCGCCGCTGCTCCTGGCCGGGCACGTCCATGCAGAGCGGGGGATGACCACGGCGATCAGTCCCCGAACCGGTCGTCCCGTCACCGGGATCATCTCGGGCGCGGGCAAGGGCGGCACGTCACTGGGCTCGGTCACCGAGGACGCCTTCCTCCACGTCATGTCCTTCGACTCCACAGGAGCGCTGGTGGCCTGGCGTGCGGTCATCCTCCACTCCGACGCCTCGGTGACGGTGGGGGCCTGGAGGTCCGTTCCCGGTGTCGCCCCGGGACAGACGACAGCCACGATGGCCTCGACCCCGAGTCCGTCGGCTTCGGCCACCCCGGTACCGACACCGACCGGGGCTCAGCAGGGCGCGAGATCTGAGGACGCCTCGCAGACGCAGGAGGAGGGGGCCGAGCCCCAGGGGGAGACCGATCTTTCGGACGGGTAGGGCACAGGCGACCGTTGTGACATACGCTCTCGTCTTGATAGCCCCACGACGCCCAGAAGAACTGTGACGCACCACCGGTGAGGAGACTGACGATGTCGCGCATGCCCACAGATGCCGAGATCGATGAGATGAGCGAGGAGGAGCTGGAGGCCTACCTGGGCTCCGCCCCCGCTCAGGAGCTCGACCGGCGCACCCGTCGTGATGCCGACGACGACTCGGGCGAGCGCCCTGCCTGGATGCGACGCTCCGGGGCCGAGCGGGGATTCGGCTGGCTGCTCACCGTGTGCGCGCTCATCGGGATCCTCGCCTGCTGGGAGCTCATCAGCGCCCAGCTCGACCTGCTGCGCAACCCGGACGCGGAGCTCGTCTGCGACGTCAGCCCCCTGGTGTCCTGCGGCGACTCCCTCAACGTGTGGCAGGGCAACCTGCTGGGGGTGCCGAACTCCTTCGTCGGGGCCATCGCCTTCGGGGCCCTGGCCGCCATCGGCCTGGTCCTGCTCAGCGGCGCACGGCTGCCGCGCTGGATGTGGTGGGGGCTCAGCGCCGGCAGCCTCGGCGGGATCGCCTTCGTCATCTGGTTCCTGTCCGTCTCCATCATGACCTTCGGCAAGCTCTGCCCCTTCTGCATGGTCATCTGGTCCATCACCATCCCGGTGGCCGCCCACTCGTGGGCCTGGGCCGCGGCCGGCGGGCACCTGGGGCTGCGCGACAACCTGGCGCTCGACATCCTCAAGGCCCGCTGGTGGATCATGGCGGCGATGTACCTGGCGGTTGTCCTCACCATCGTCATCGCCTTCGGCGGCCAGCTGGCCAGGTTGGTCGGGTGACTGCGCCCATGGAGCAGCGGGCCCCGACCGGCTCCGGTGGGAAGCCCTCGGTGACGGGGGACTCGACCGTCACGCAGGACTACCTCAAGGTCGTGTGGGCCGCCTGCGAGTGGGGCGGCGCGGGCGCCTCCGTCACCGGACTGGCCAAACGCATGGAGGTGGCCCCCTCGACCGCCTCGGAGAACGTGGCTCGTCTCGTGGAGGAGGGGCTGCTCGTCCACGAGCCCTACAAGGCCGTCACCCTCTCCGAGGAGGGGCGACGTCGCGCCATGGGCATGATCCGCCGCCATCGCATCCTGGAGACCTACCTGGTCACTCGGCTCGGCTTCGGCTGGGACGAGGTGCATGCTGAGGCCGAGGAGCTCGAGCACGCCGTCTCTGAGCGGCTGCTGGAGAGGCTCGACGCGGTCCTGGGGCACCCCACCCGTGATCCGCATGGGGACCCGATCCCCACGGCCGACGGCCGCCTCATCGTGCCCGACCTGGTGGGCCTGGAGACGTTGCCGGTGGGCTCCGACGGCGTCGTCGGACGGATCCAGGACGACACCGAGACGCTGCGCCGCCTGGAGCGGGCCGGCATCGGGCTGGACAGCCGGGTGCGGATCCGCGATCGGGGCACCGTGGCGCCGGCCGTGGAGGGCGGTGGCCGCAGGCGGGCGACCGTCATCGCCCTGCTGGACGACGACGCCTCACGCGGCGCAGTGCCCGCGGGCGCCCCGGAGGCCGTCATCCCCGACGGCTCCCTGTGGCTGTTGGGCTGACTCGGGGCCGGGCCTGGACGGAACCGGGCGCGGCTGGGGGACAATGGGGCCATGAGCACGATTTTCACCAAGATCATCAAGGGAGAGATCCCCGGCCGTTTCGTGTGGGCGGACGAGATCTGCGTCGCCTTCGCCACCATTGAGCCGCACACCGACGGGCACGTCCTCGTGGTCCCGCGGCTCGAGGTTGACTCCTACGTGGACGCGCCCGATGACGTGGTGGCGCACCTGGCCGTGGTCGCCAAGCGCATCGGCGCCACGCAGGTGCGCGTCTTCGAGGTGCCCCGGGCCGGGCTCGTTGTGGCCGGTTACGGCGTCGACCACCTGCACCTCCATGTGCTGCCGATCCGCTGTGAGGAGGACCTGTCCTTCTCCTCGGCCCGCCACCCCGAGGCCCCCGAGCTCGATGCCGCCATGGAGCGCCTGCGGGCCGGCCTCGTCGAGGACGGCTGGGGCGAGTTCGTGCCCGCGCAGATGGACAGCGCGGCGCTCGCGTAGCCCCGACGCTACCCCCTTCGTCCTCGTCAGAAGGGTGGGGCTTGGTCGATGAGGGGCGCTAGTCCCAGGGAGTGGGCGGCCCTCGGAAGAGGGGTGGTCTCGTAGTCTCCCGCCTTTTCGCCGGGTAGGGGGCCTCGGGTCACGAGGCGGGCACTACCGCTGCTGGGCTGGGTACGGTCGAGGGCGGTGTTGAATCGGTCGATGAGCTCAGGGCCGATCTGCTGGCTCAGGTCGGCCGGGACGACGGTGCTGGGAACAAGGTGTTGGTGGGGGCCGACCTTGTGGGGCAGGCGGTCGATGGTGCCGTCTGGGTGGCGCCGATAGACGGTCTTGTCCGGAGTGTGCCAAGACAAGACCCCGCTGTCACGGTCCCTGGTGAGTGCCCATCCGGGAGTGTGCTTGAGTCGGTGATGGGCCTGACAGAGCACCACGAGGTTGTCCAGGCTGGTGGTCCCGCCCTGGCTCCAGGCGGTGAGGTGGTCGATATCGCAGCGGGAGGCCGGAGTCTGGCAGGTGGGGAAAACACATGTTTTGTCGCGGGCTCGTACGAGGTCCGCAAGTCCCACCGGAGGCCGGTACCTGGTGCGGCCGACGTCCAGGACGGTGCCGCTGGCGGGGTCGGTCACCAGGCGCCTCCAGGTCCCGCCGGCGGCCAGGGCCCAGGCAGTCATGGCCGGTACCGCTGCGCTGCGCGCCCCGATCCTCACCTCAGCGACCTCTACTGGTGTGGCGGAAAACGGGGAGATGACCTGGGCGGTGGGCTGGATGGTGGGAGCAACTGGGGCGAGTTCAGGCAGACTCCTCCCTCTAGGCCCGGGCAGACTTCTCCCACCGGGGGTGGGCAGATTTCTCCCGCCGCTCGGGGAGTCTGCGCTGTTGAGAGGCTCGGGCGCGGCGGTGGAGCATTCGCCAGGGCCGGCTCCACCTGGATCAAGACAGCGGGGGTCGTCGGGGCTCTCGCTGTCCCCAGGACCACAGCCCCCAGAAATGCCGTCCCGGAGCCGGTTGTCTTCGGATGAGGTGCCGGGGCTGCCGCCTCCGGGATCGACGCCGCCGGTGGGGCCCTCTTCCGGCTGAGCCAGACCAACCAGGCTGCTCAGAGGAACGGTGACGTTGACGTTGATACGGATGCCTTCTGGCAGAGGAAGGTGACCGGTGGCTGAAGGGGTCCACCACGGGCTGTTCGATCCCACCAGGCCGCTCAAAGCGCCCAGGAGCCCTTCCAGAGGTACCCCGTCAGGCAGCAGTCTCCGCGGGTCTGCACCCGCCGTGGCATCGGTATCCGAGTCGTCGTGGGAAGCACGTGAGCTTGTTGATATCACAGGCGAACAGGCCCGTGCTGGCGAGCTGTCCCCGCCGGTCCGCCCCTCAGTCCGATTGCCGGAAATGCCCTGGGCCGGCTGGCTGAAGGCCGCGATCTGGCTGGTGCGAAGCACGGACAGGGACATCGCGGTGATGGCATCGGCTCTAAGCTGACCCAGGGTGCGCTTCTCGCCGCAGGCCCGCGCCGAAGCGGCGATTGCGTCCAGGGTGGCGTCCAGCAGCAGGGCGTCCATAGTCGGCAGCAGAAGCCGGACTTGGCAGAGGCCCTCTCCTGCAGGCCGGGGGCGCGATACACACCGCTGCTCGGTATTGTTCTGGCTCCGCTCAGCGTGGCCGTCAGGGTCGATCTCCATCAGGGCACGATCCAGATCCCGCCCCACCTGCGACACGCTCCGCCTAGGCGCCTGAGGCAGAACCTTGTCCTGGACCGCCAGTGCCACTGGAGTAGGTACGTCTTCCAGGCGGCGGGTCACCAGGAACGCCTTCGCCGAGTCCAGGACCCCGCAGCGTTCCATGGCCTCAACCGGGGCGAAGCCCATGCTCATGAGGGCCTGGCCGTGATCCACCATCTGACCGGCCCGAGTCCGAGAGACGCCCAGGCGGGTGGAGAGCAGACAGGTGGCATTGAACCGCCGCTCCTCATAACCCACCACCGGAGAGACCTCAGCATGCGGACCCCACTGGCCCGGGTGACTGGACAGCTCAGGGCACCCGGTCAGGCAGGCCGCCGCCAGGGCCTCGCCCCAGGTGGCCCAGGCCGCCAGGCGGTGGCAGGCCGCGGCCAGCTCTCCCAAACCCGAGGCCCCCAGGGCAATCAGTCCCGAGGTGCCGACCTCCTCCACGCTCATTGTTCGGCGCTGTTCGGAGGCGGCCACCAGCGCCACGTCAGTACCCGACTCATTGGTGAAGAGGGACGGCACGGCAGCCTTGGCAGCGGTAGAGCACTCGTCGTCGGCGTCCTGGGCAGTCACCAGCAGGCGGGCCAGCAGCCCCTCCACCACACCGGCCAGCGCCTGGCCCGCACCCAGGGAGGCCAACAGGCCTGCCGTCTCCTCTGCCGAGACCTGCGGTATCGACGTAGGAGCCCCGCCAGGCGCACCCAGCATCCCGACCGCATCACCGGCCGGGACGCGAGGAAGCACACCACCTTCGAACATATGTACAGTATAGCAAGTGGTGCCCGTGCCCCGCACGCTGAAGCAGGCTCCAGAATCACTGGAACAGCAACGATTAGCCGCATATCTGGCGCCTTTATCGCCGGCGCCTTCTCTCTCGGAGCCGGCGTGACGGCCCGCAGAGACCGCTCGAACCTTGCTGGGCTCCACCGACGTGACCGGTCTCGCCCGCCCGTGGGGCGGACGCCGTCGGGCCCCGATGCTGCCGGGCGATAGGCTGTGCCCCAGCACCAGGAAGCACGAGTAGGAAAAGAGCGCTGCCGCGATGTCAGAGAGAACTGCACCGGTCGAGTCCGACACCCCCTTCCGCTACACGGCGGAGCTGGCGGACTCCATCGAGACTGCTTGGCAGGACCGCTGGGAGGCCGAGGGCACCTTCAACGCCGATAACCCCGTCGGCGCTCTGGCCGGCCCCGGAGCGGACAAGGAGAAGTTCTTCCTGCTGGACATGTTTCCCTACCCCTCCGGCAAGGGCCTGCACGTGGGCCATCCGCTGGGCTACATCGCCACCGACGTCGTCGCCCGCTTCACCCGGATGACCGGCAAGAACGTCCTGTACACGATGGGCTACGACGCCTTCGGCCTGCCCGCCGAGCAGTACGCCGTCACCACCGGCCAGCACCCGCGCATCTCCACCGAGGCCAACATCGCCAACATGCGCCGCCAGCTGCGCCGCCTGGGTCTGTCCCACGACCCGCGCCGCTCCCTGGCCACCATCGACGTCAACTACGTGCGCTGGACCCAGTGGATCTTCCTGCAGGTCTTCAACTCCTGGTTCGACCCAGAGGCCCCGCGCCGTGACGGCCGCGGCAAGGGGGCGGCCCGGCCGGTGTCCGAGCTGCGCGACAAGCTAGCCTCCGGTCAGGTCCCCGTCTCCGACGGCCGCGACTGGGCCGCCCTGAGCGCCTCCGAGCAGGCCGAGGTCATCGACTCCTTCCGCCTGGCCTACGTCTCCAACGCCCCCGTCAACTGGTGCCCCGGCCTGGGCACGGTGCTCGCCAACGAGGAGGTCACCTCCGAGGGCCGCTCCGAGCGCGGCAACTACCCCGTCTTCAAGCGCAACCTGCGCCAGTGGATGATGCGCATCACCGCCTACGGCGACCGCCTCGCCGAGGACCTGGACACCGTGGACTGGCCCGAGAAGGTCAAGCTCATGCAGCGCAACTGGATCGGCCGCTCCGAGGGCGCCGAGGTGACCTTCGCCGTGCCCGGGACCGGTCAGGGCGCTGAGCAGGACGCGTCGCTGAGCGTCTACACCACCCGCCCCGACACCCTCTTCGGTGCCACCTTCATGGTGGTGGCCCCTGAGCACCCCATGCTGGGCGGCCTCCAGGCCTCCGGCTCGGTGCGCACCGAGGCTCAGATCGCCGACGACGCCGCGGCCCTGACCGTCCCGGCCGCCTGGCCCGAGGGCACCAAGGAGGCCTGGACTGGCGGCTACGCGACCCCCGCCGAGGCCGTGGCCGCCTACCGCGCCCAGGCCGCGGCGACGTCGGACGCCGACCGCACCGACGAGGGGCGGGTCAAGACCGGTGTCTTCACCGGCTTCTTCGGCATCAACCCCGTCAACGGGGCGAAGGTGCCGGTCTTCGTGGCCGACTACGTCCTCATGGGCTACGGGACCGGCGCCATCATGGCCGTGCCCGCTCACGACGAGCGCGACTACGCCTTCGCCACCAAGTACGACATCGACATCATCCAGACCATCGGCCCGGCCGACGACCCCCACGGCGTCGACCTGACCGCCCAGGCCTACACCGGTGATGGCGTCGTCGTGAACTCCGCCCAGGGCGACCTGGACATCAACGGCATGGGCAAGGACGAGGCCAAGGCCACCATGATCGGCTGGCTGGAGGCCAAGGGCGCCGGCCGTGGCACGGTCACCTACCGCCTGCGCGACTGGCTCTTCTCCCGCCAGCGCTACTGGGGCGAGCCCTTCCCGATCGTGTGGGACGAGGACGGCGGCGTCCACGCCCTGCCCGAGTCGATGCTGCCGGTCGAGCTGCCCGAGGTCACCGACTACTCACCGCGCTCCTACGACCCCGACGACGCCGAATCCTCCCCGGAGCCGCCACTGGGCAAGGCCACCGAGTGGGTCGAGGTCGAGCTCGACCTGGGTGACGGTCCCCGGACGTACTACCGCGAGACCAACACGATGCCGCAGTGGGCCGGCTCGTGCTGGTACGAGATGCGCTACATCGACCCGACCGATGACAAGGCGCTCGTCGACCCGGCCAACGAGGCCTACTGGATGGGGCCGCGCCCCGAGGCCGGCAACATCTCCGGCGGCACCGACCTGTACGTCGGCGGCGTCGAGCACGCCGTCCTGCACCTGCTCTACTCGCGCTTCTGGCACAAGGTCCTGTTCGACCTGGGCCACGTCTCCTCCTCCGAGCCCTACCACCGCCTCTTCAACCAGGGCTACGTCCAGGCCTACGCCTACACCGACTCCCGCGGCCAGTACGTGCCCGCCGACGAGGTCGAGGAGGTCACCGCCGAGGACGGCACCACCAGATACCTGTGGCAGGGGCAGTCGGTGGACCGCGAGTACGGCAAGATGGGCAAGTCCCTGAAGAACATCGTCACCCCCGACGACATGTACGAGGCCTACGGCGCCGACACCTTCCGCGTGTACGAGATGAGCATGGGACCGCTGGACGCCGACCGCCCGTGGGACACCCGCGCCGTCGCCGGCAGCCAGCGCTTCCTGCAGCGCCTGTGGCGCAACGTCGTCGACGAGACCACCGGTGAGTTGACGGTGGTTGACGAGAGCGCCGACGAGGAGACCCGCCGGCTCGTGGCCAAGACGATCGTGGGCGTGCGCGAGGACTACGAGGGGATGCGCCTCAACACGGCCATCGCCAAGCTCATCGTCCTCAACAACCACCTCACCGGACTCAGCGCGGTTCCGCGCGAGGCTGTCGAGGCCCTTGTCCTCATGACGGCGCCCGTGGCCCCGCACATCGCCGAGGAGATCTGGAAGCGCCTGGGCCACGAGCACTCCCTGGCCCACGAGGACTTCCCGGTCGTGACCGACGAGTCCCTGCTGGCCGCCGACAAGGTCACCTGCGTCATCCAGGTCAAGGGCAAGGTCCGTGACCGCCTCGAGGTCGACCCCGACATCTCCGAGGCCGAGCTGGAGAAGCTGGCCCTGGCAGCCCCCGGCGTCATCCGCACCCTGGACGGGCGCGGCGTGCGCAAGGTGATCGTGCGCGCCCCCAAACTGGTGAGCATCGTTCCCGAGTGACCGGGGCGGGCCCCACGACGGCGCCGCTCACGGCCGCGCCGCGGTGGCCCAGGAACAGCATGAGGGGCTGCACGAACCGAGATGGTTGGTGCAGCCCCTTCGCCTTGCTTGAGCCGGTTCTCAGCGGCGCCTGAGAGTGCCGAAGATGGAGCGCGTGATCTCGCGGGTGATCTGGCGGCCCACCGAGCCGATGGTCTTCTCGACCTCCCGCCGGCGGCGCTCGGCGGCCTTCTCCGCCTCGCGCTGGCGACGCTGGGCCTCCTTGACGGCCTCGCGCTCCAGGCGCTCTGCCTCCTTCTGACGCTGAGCCGCCTGGCGGGCGGCCTCCTTCTCCAGGTCCTTCTGCGCGGCGGCATCGGCCTTGGCCTGCTCCTTGGCGGCCTGCTCAGCGGCACGAGCGGCCTCTGCGGCCTCGGCATCGGCCTGGACCCGCTGGGCCAGCAGCTCGTAGGCGGACTCGTTGTCCACGCCCGTGGCGTACTTGGGTTTCAGCGGTGAGGAGGCCAGCACCTGGTTGACCGTGCCGTCCTGGGCCGGCCCCATGACGGCGGCGGGTACATTCACGACCACCGGGGCCACCGGGGCGGGGCGCCCCTTCTCGTCCAGCACACTGACGACGGCCTGACCGGTGCCCAGCGACGTGAGCACCCGGCTGAGGTCCACCGGGCTGACCGGGAAGGTGGAGACCGCCTTCTTAAGGTTGGCGGCGTCGGCCGGGGTGTGGGCGCGCAGGGCGTGCTGGACCCTGCTGCCGAGCTGGGCCAGGACCTCGTCGGGAACGTCCGTGGGGGACTGGGTGATGAAGACGATGCCCACGCCCTTGGAACGGATGAGCCGCACCGTGCGCACCACGGCCTCCAGGAAGGCCTTCGAGGCTCCGGAGAACAACAGGTGGGCCTCGTCGAAGAAGAACACCATGGTGGGCTTGTCCGGGTCGCCGACCTCCGGCAGGGTCTCGAAGAGCTCGGCGAGCAGCCACATGAGGAAGGTGGAGAACAGCGTGCCCTGGGACTGGATGTCGGCCAGCTCCAGCGCGGAGATGACGCCGCGACCATCGGGGGAGACCCGCATGAGGTCACGCACGTCGAGAGCCGGCTCACCGAAGAAGGCCTCACCACCGGCCGCCTCCAGGGCGGCGATCTCACGCAGGATGACCCCGGCCGTGGCTGCAGAGACCCCACCGATGGTCTTGAGCTCCTCCTTGCCGGCATCGGTGTTCGTCAGATAGTCGACGACGGCGCGCAGGTCCTTGAGGTCCAGCAGGGCCAGCCCCTGGCTGTCCGCCCAGTGGAAGACCAGTTGGAGGGCGGAGGCCTGCGTGTCGTTGAGGCCCAGGACCCGCGAGAGCAGGATCGGCCCGAACTCGGTGACCGTGGTGCGGATCGGGGTGCCGCTGATACCGGCGCCGGACTCCGACCCACCGAGGTTGAACAGCTCGATGGGGAAGGACTGGCCCTTCCAGTCCTGACCGGTGGAGGCGATGCGGGAGGCGATCTTGTCATTGGAGGCTCCCGGCTCGGCCAGGCCGGTCAGGTCCCCCTTGACGTCGGCCAGGAACACCGGGACACCTGCTGCCGACAGTCCCTCGGCCAGGAGCTGAAGCGTGCGGGTCTTACCGGTACCGGTCGCCCCGGCAACCAGCGCGTGCCGGTTGAGCAGCCCCAGCGGGATGCCCACCGACAGGCCCTTGACCGCCGCGGGCTCGCCGCCCGAGAGCGTATCGAGGTAGGTGCCCACCGGCAGGGTGGGGGAGGAGAAGCCGTACCCGGAACGCACCTGGGCGGTATAGCCGGCCTCCTCAGCCTCCTGACTGCCCGAGGCCTGCTCGGCCTCAGCGACGCCCTCAGCCTGCACGGGGGCCTGCTCCTGAGCCTGCTCAGCAGTCGGCGCCGGTTCACCGGCCGGAGCCTGCTCGGCTGCCGGCTGTGCGGCCGGTTCTGCGGCCGGCTCGGCAAGGGGTGCGGCGGTGGCTGTCTGGGCGGCGGGCTCGCCCGGTGCGTCAGCAATGCGGGATTCGGCGGCCTGCTCCACCGCCGAGGCCGGGGAGGAGGCGATGGCGGCGTCGAGGGCCGCCTGAGCGGCGGCTGCCTTGGCTGCGGCGGCTTCGGCGGCGGCCTGGGCGGCCTCGGCCTTGAGACGTGCGATCTCAGCGGAATCGGTCATGGCCTCATCGTAAACGCCGAACCTGCCAGAGCGCTGACCCGGGCGTGCCAGAAGCCCGGCCGACAGGGTAGCCTCGGGTCTCGATGGCGTTGAGATAGTACGTCTGGTCCCACACCTGCCCGTCCCCAGTGCCGCGAGGTTTGCACGCCCCATGTTGCCCCCTGCGTCGTCGTTTCCGGAAGAACCGCCCCTCGTGGGCCAGTCGCTGGTGCACCCGTCCCGCAGAGTCAGGTGACCCTCATGCGGATCGCCTTCTTCATTGACGACTACCTCCCCTCCGTCCACGGCGTGGCCACCTCCACGGCCACCTTCCGCTCCGCCCTGGAACGCATGGGACACGAGGTCTACGTGGTGGCCCCTAAGGCCGAGCGCTATGAGGAGACCGACGACCACGTCATCCGCCTGTCCTCCTCGCGCTACTACGTCTTTGACAGCCGCGAGGTCGCCACCATCTATCCCGGCCTGGCCAGGCGCTTCGACGCCTACGACTTCGACATCGTCCACAGCCAGACCCAGTTCAGCCTGGGCGTCCTGGCCCACTGGGTGGCCAAGCGCCAGAACATCCCCCACGTCACCACCATTCACACCCTCTACACCGAGCTCATCGACGACTACCCGCTGGCCGTGGTCTCCGGACTGCTGGCCCTGTCCGTCGCCTTCCCCGTGGCGCTCAAATCGCTGCCGGTCCTGCCCCGCCCCCACCGCGACTCCATCAAGCACCTCAACAAGCGCGACATGAAGACGGCGCTGTCCCGGCAGGGATGGCGGCTCACAGCGGCCTTCGCCAACAAGTGCGACGCCTGCCTGTCGCCCTCCCAGCACCTGGCACAGATCCTCATCGACGACGGCGGACTGACCGCCCCCTGCATGGTGCTGCCCAACGGGCTGGACTCCACCCGCTACCGCAGTGCTCGCGCCGCGGACTCACCCATCCCCAAGGCCCCCGGCGAGAAGATCATCATCTGCGTGGCCCGCCTCAGCCCGGAGAAGCGGCAGATGACGCTCATTGAGGCCATGCCCCACCTGGCCGACCTGCCGGTCAAGCTGGTGCTCGTGGGCCCCGGCCCCTCCCAGGAGGAGCTGGCACGGCGCGCCGAGGAGCTCGGGGTGGCGGACCGGGTGGTCCTGGTCGGTCAGCGCTCGCCGGAGGAGGTCGCCGTCCTGCTCAAGCAGGCCGATGTCTTCTCCCTGGCCTCCTACCACTTCGACAACCAGCCCATGGTGTTCCTGGAGGCCGCAGCTTCAGGGCTCCCGATCGTCTACTGCGACGAGCGGATGACCGAGTGCCTCACCGAGCGCAACGCGATCCTCACCGACGGGATCGAGGGGGAGGACTTTGCCCGGGTCTTCGCCTCCCTGCTGTCCGACGACGCCCGGCTCGCCGAGCTGTCCGACGGGGCCCTGGAGGTGGCTCAACAGTTCGACTCCGAGACGATGACCAAACGGCTCGTCAACCTCTACGAGGACCTCCTGGTCTCTGATCGCTGAAAACCCGCGGACCCGGGAGAACAGCGGCGCCTTGCCGGTGAGCGAGCGGCTTGCCGATAAGGTATGCGGCATGTCGCTCGCCGTCGTCACCGACTCCGCCGCCTGCCTGACGGAGCCCCTCATGCGTGACCGTGCGATCGAGGTGGTGCCGCTGCACGCCATCCCCGCTGACAACGGCGAGCCCGGGACCACCTCACGGCCCAGTGTCCAGGAGCTGATGGACGTCTACCGACGCGCGGCCAACAGGGCCGAAGAGGTCCTGGCCATCCACATCTCCTCGGCCCTGTCCGGCACCGTGGACAACGCCCGCATCGCCGCCGCCCGGCTCGAGGCCGAGTACCAGGCCGAGTACAGCGGCCAGGGCGGGAGCGTGGGGCGCCGTCGCCCGCAGTGGCTGCGCGTCGTCGACTCCGGCACCAGCTCCGGCGCGCTGGGACTTGCGGTGCTGGCCGCCGCCGGCGCCCACGACGCCCGCCGCGGTGCCGCCCTGGCTCAGGCCAGCACCGCCCGTTCCTGCCAGCTCTTCGTTGTCGACGACCTGGGGCGCCTGGCCCGCTCCGGGAGGATCGACCGCACCACGGCCCGCCTGGACGGCGTTCTTGGAATCCGCCCGGTCCTGGCCCTGACCCGCGACGGGATCCGGACACTGGAGACCGTGCGCGGCGCGGCCCGCGCCAGGCGCCACCTCATCGCGCAGGCCGTCCGCGTCGCCGGTGGGACCGCCCTGTCCGGCCCCAGGCACCCCGCCGACCCGGTGCGCCTGGTCATTCAAGGAGACGACGCCGACAAGCTGGCGCTGCTCGAGACTGGTCTTCGTCAGGCCATGGAGGAGGCCGGAGCCAAACTCACCGAGGTCCTCACCCTCCCGGTCGACGAGGCGACGAGCACCCACGTGGGCCCCGGGGCCCTCGGCATCGCCGTCGCCCCGGACCTGCGGGCCTACTGAGCCGGGGTTGACAACGCGGCCCGGTTGCCACAGGCCGTCAGACGCCAGTGCTCTCCACAGAGCAGACGGCCTCTCCGTGCGCCTCGCGGAACCGGTCCCTACCGTCAAGGACATGGGAGCCAGAAGGAGCAGCACGAACAGGTCCCTGGATGACCTTGTGCGCCTGGCCTGCTCGACCGACCCCGAGGAGCCAGTGCGTCGGCCCAGGCGCCTCGCGATCGCGCCACGAGCCGCGATCATTGCCGGCTCCGCTCTCCTCATCCTGGCTCTCGCCCTGGCACTGAGGGCCGTCCTGGTCTCCACCGGTGCCGGCGGTCAAGAGGCCACTGCGGCAGCGGCGGGTGCCTCCGAGGCGATGCGGCCCCCGCCCACAGGGCCGGCCGCGACACCAGCCATGAAGCCGGCCACGGGATCGGCGGCAGAACCGGGCGTCTCGACGGCTCCAGCCGGCAACGTCGTCGTCCACGTCACCGGGGCGGTGACCAGGCCGGGGGTGGTGACCCTGGCCCCAGGAAGCCGTGTCACCGATGCCATCAGCGCCGTCGGAGGAGCCAGCGCGGACGCCGACACCCAGCAGCTCAACCTCGCCCGGGTTCTGAGCGACGGTGAGCAGATCCGGGTCCCGCGAGTCGGCGAGGTCCTGCCCGACCCCGCACCGCAACCCAGTGGGGCCGCCACCCCCGGTGCGGGAACAGCGTCGGGGAAGCCCGGCGGTGGCGGCTCATCCGGGATGATCAACATCAATACGGCCTCCGCCACTGACTTGGAGAAGCTGCCCGGCATCGGCCCTGCCCTGGCCCAACGGATCGTGGAGTACCGAGACTCCCACGGGCCCTTCGCCACCGTCGACGCCCTCACCGACGTCCCCGGCATCGGCAAGGCCAAGCTCGAGGGCCTGCGGGAGCAGGCCACCGTATGAACGGGGACCAGGGGCGGAGCAGTCCCAGGGCCCCGTGGGACGACCCCGCGCTCTACGAGCACCTGCGCCAGGAGCAGAACCGCAACCGGCACCGAGACGGAGGTCGGCACGCCACCTCCTCCAAGGCCCCCGACGCCCTCGACCTGCGCCTGCTCGCCCCGGCGCTCACCTGCTGGGCCGGCGCCTGGTGGGCCGTCGGACTCGAGGAGGCTGACGCCTGGAGACGAGTCCTGCTCCTGGCCTCCGGGTGCACAGCCCTGGCTGCGATGCTCGTGGTCCCCGTCCTACGTTTCCGGCCACCGCGCCACCGGGCCGACCAGCGCCCCGGCGCCCCCGAGCATGACCCCACGGCGGTGGGAACCCTCAGTGCCAGCCTGCTCGTGTGCGCCCTGTGCGCCGCGACCGTCCTGACCGTCAGTGCCGCCCACCTGTGGTCCCGCCAGCGCGACCCTCTGACCGTGGCGGTCGCCTCCGGGCAGCCGGTCACCCTCATCGGCACCGTCTCCCAGGAGCCGCGAGTCTCGGCCACCAGCCGCTCCACCCTGGTCATCAGCGCCCTCGACGTCGAACAGGTGGACGCACAATCCTCCACCCTGAGCGCCACCGTCCTGGGCGACACGCAGTGGTTGAGTCTGCCCATGGGGACCCGCGTCAGGGTGCGCACGCGCCTACGCCCCACCGGATCGGGACGTGTTGAGGCCGCCATCATCCCCAAGCGCGCCGGCCTCACGGTGCTTGGCCCACCGGCCGGGGTACTCGGGGCCGTCACCAGCATTCGCACTGGTCTTGCCCAGGCTGTTGGAGCCCAGGGCCTCGAAGGAGCGGGGGAGGAGGCAGGTCTCTGGCCGCCGGGAGCACGCGCCCTCGTACCCGGCGTCGCCCTGGGAGACGACCACGCCCTGTCGGCCCAGGTGCGCGAGGACATGCGCACCGTCTCCATGACGCACCTGACCGCCGTCTCCGGGCAGCATGTCGCCATCATCCTGGGACTGGGGCTGGCCGGCCTCGGGGTGCTGCCCCGGCGGTGGCGGGCTCTGCTCGGCACGGTCATGCTCACTCTCCTCGTCATCCTGGTGCGCCCCTCAGGCTCCGTACTGCGCGCCGCCACCATGGGGGCCGTCATGCTGCTGGGTGTCGTCGCCGGGCGACGCGCCGCCTCCGTACCCGCCCTGTTCGCCGGAGCCATCGTCCTACTGCTCATCGACCCCTGGCAGTCCCGCGACTACGGCTTCGCACTGTCCGTAGTGGCCACTGCCGGGATCGTCATCGGCTCCAAACCGGTCGCTGCCCACCTCTCACGTCATCTTCCCAGGTGGCTGGCCGCCGCCATGGCACTGCCACTGGTGGCCCAGGCCGCCTGCGGGCCGATCCTCATCCTCCTGCAGCCCTCGGTGGGGGCCTGGTCGGTGCCCGCCAACCTGCTCAGTGAGCCGGCCGCCGTCATCGCCACCATCAGCGGACTCCTGGCGGCGATGATCGCTCCGGCCTGGCCCGCAGCCGCCTCCGTCATCGCTTGGCCGGCGCTTGCGGCCTGCTCCTGGATGGTGTGGGTCGCCGGCTTCTTCGCTCACCTGCCCGGCGCCACCCTGCCCTGGCCGGGCGGCCTCACGGGAGCCCTGGCACTGGGGTCCTGCGAGATCGGGGTCCTGCTCGCAGCGGCTCCCCGTACCCGCCGCGCCCTGCTGGAAGGAGCCAGGCGGTTGACGCGGCCCGCTCATGGCAGGCTTGCCCCATGGCAGCGACCCGAACCTCCCGCTCCCGAGGCCAGCGCAAGGCACCGGCTGGACTGCGCTGGGACCAGGCCCAGCTGGCGCCGATCGTCCTCATCCGCGCCGGCGAGGAGGTCCTCGCCGACCGAGCGGTGAGAAGTCTTCTGGCGCAGGCCAAGGCCAAGGACCCCACCACCGAGATCACGCGCCTGGAGGCCGCCACCTACGAACCCCACCAGCTCGACACCCTTGTGTCCCCCTCCTTGTTCGGCGAGCCCCGGCTCGTCTACGTCCCCGCCCTGGAGCAGATGACTGACGCCCTCCTGAGCGACCTCATCGCCTACGTGGGCGCCGCCGACCCCGAGGTCAGCGTCATCCTGCGTCACAACGGGGGCCAAAGGGGCAAACGCCTGCTCGATGCCATCAAGGCCTCGCCCTACCCGACCATCCAGTGCGAGGCCATCAAGAGTGCCAAGGACAAGTCCTCCCTGGTCGTGGCCGACGTGCGCCGCGCCGGAAGAAGCATCGATCCCGAGGCCGTGGGCGCCCTCGTCGACGCCCTGGGCAGCGACCTGCGCGAGCTGTGCTCCGCCGTCGACCAGCTCCTCGCCGACACCCAGGGCACCATCAGCGTCGACCACGTGCGCACCTACTACGCCGGGCGCATCGAGGCCACCGGCTTCACCGTGGCCGACGCCGCCGCGGCCGGCAACACCCCGGCCGCCATCACGGCCCTGCGCCACGCCGTGGCCACCGGCACCGACCCGGTGGCCATCGTCGCGGCCCTGGCCATGAAGGTGCGCCAGCTCGCCCGGGTCGCGGCCGCCGGGGGGCGGCGTATGAGCCCCGCCGAGCTGGGAATGGCCCCCTGGCAGGTGGACCGGGCCCGCCGAGAGCTCCAGGGATGGTCCGACGACGCCCTGGCCACCTCGATCCTGGCCGTGGCCCGGGCCGATGCCGAGGCAAAGGGGGCCAGCCGTGACCCCGTCTACGCCGTCGAGCGGGCGGTCCTGACGATCTGCAACGCCCGCCGCTCCGGTACCCGCCGGCGCTGAGCCGCCCTCACACCCGCATGGCGGCCAGTGTGAGCGCCGTGGACATCGCCGCGCAGGCCGCCTCGTGGCCCTTGTCCTCCTCCGATCCTGGCCCGCCGCAGCGGGCCAGCGCCTGGGCCTCGTCGTCGCACGTGAGCACGCCGAAGCCCACCGGCACCCCGGTGTCGAGCGCCACCCGGCTCAGCCCGTCGGTGGCGGCCCTGCACACGTAATCGAAGTGCGGGGTGCCACCGCGGATGACGACGCCCAGTGCGACGACCGCCTCGGCACCGCCGCGCGCGGCGGCCGCGGCGAGTACCGGGAGCTCGAAGGAACCCACCGCCCGCACGACGCTCGCCTGGGCTCCGGCCTCCTCGACGGCGCGCAGCGCCCCGGCGACCAGGCCCGCCATGATGCGCTCGTGCCACTGGGCGGCGACGACTGTCACCCTCATGCCCCGTGCGCGGGGTGCGCTCTGCTCAGGTGCTCCGGAGCCGCTCATCGTGTCTCTCCTTCGTTCTCGTCGGTCGTGTGCCAGGTCGCGTCGTCGGCCCTCGCCTCGCCGGGCGGTGAGTCCGTGCGGGACCCGGTGGGGTCGAGCCCGGTGAGCAGATGGCCCATGCGGTCGCGCTTGGTGCGCAGGTAGTCGAGGTTCTCCCCGTTGGCGAAGGTCGGTGTCGGCGTCATGGAGCGGATGTTCACGCCATAGTGCTCCAGGCCTTCCACCTTGTCCGGGTTGTTCGTCATGAGCTCGACCGAGCGCACGCCCAGGTGCCGCAGCACCTGGGCGGCGGTGGCGTAGCTGCGGGCGTCGGCCGGCAGCCCCAGCGCGACGTTGGCGTCGAGGGTGTCCATGCCCTCCTCCTGCAGCGCGTAGGCGCGGAGCTTGTCGATGAGCCCGATGCCGCGCCCCTCATGGTCGGAGGCGTAGACGAGGACCCCGCGGCCGTGGGCGCTGATCGCCTCCATGGCGGCGCGCAGCTGCGGTCCGCAGTCGC
This sequence comes from Actinomyces stomatis, assembly GCF_031292835.1. NCBI lineage: Bacteria > Bacillati > Actinomycetota > Actinomycetes > Actinomycetales > Actinomycetaceae > Actinomyces > Actinomyces stomatis. The sequence continues at coordinate 90,215 of NZ_JASPEP010000002.1, read as the reverse complement.
AGCGCAGGGAGGACAGGACGTCGCCGGTCAGGCAGGCGGAGTGGACGCGGGTGAGGACGTCCTCACCGTCCGAGATGCGACCGCACACGAGTGCGAGGTACTCGGTGCCGTCGACTCTGCTGCGCAGGGCGTGGGCGGTGAACTCCCCGTGCGCGGTGGGCAGGTGCGCCGAGACGACCTCCTCGACGAGCTCCTCGTGCAGCCACCGGTAGCGCTCCAGGTCGCCGATCGAGATCATGGGCATGTCGTGGGCGTCGGCGAGCGTACGCAGCTGGTGCCGGCGTGCCATGGTGCCGTCGTCGTTGATGATCTCCACCAGGACGCCCACGGGCCGGTTGCCCGACAGGCGCATGAGGTCGACGGCGGCCTCCGTGTGACCGCGGCGCGTGAGGATCCCGCCCTCGCATGCACGCAGGGGAAAGACGTGGCCGGGGCGGACGAGATCGCTGGGAGCCGAGCCCGGGTCCGCCAGGACGCGGACGGTGCGCGCCCGGTCGGCGGCGCTCACACCCGTGGTGATGCCCGTGCGTGCGTCGGCACTCAGCGTGAAGGCCGTCCTCTTGGGATCGGTGTTGTGCTCGGTCATCATGGGGATCCCCAGGCGGTCGAGCTCCTGGGCCGCCATGGGCGCGCAGATGATGCCGGTGGAGTGCCGGATCGCGAAGGCCAGCTGCTCGGTCGTGGCGCTCGCCGCGGGCAGGATGAGGTCCCCCTCGTTCTCCCGGCTCTCATCGTCGACGACGATGACCGTCCGGCCCTCGCGGAGGGCGGTGAGGGCGTCCTCGACGCTGTCCATGCGCGTGTCCGGGGATGTGCTCCTGGTGCTCAGCATGCCTGCTGCCCCTCCTGGCTCAGGCGGGCGCCCAGAAGACGCTCGGCGTACTTGGCCATGACGTCGACCTCGAGGTTGACCCGTTCTCCCGGCCGCCTCGTGCCCAGAGTCGTGCGCCGCAGCGTCTCGGGGATGAGGCCGACGCTGAGCGACGCCCCCGCCCCCGGCGTGGGAGAGACATCGGGGGTGGCGTCGTGCCGGGCCTTGTCGACGTCGACGACGTCGACGACCGTCAGCGACACCCCGTCGAGGGCGACCGATCCCTTGGCGGCGACGTAACGGGCGATCTCCCGCGGCAGGCCGATGCGTAGGAGGTCCCAGTGCTCGCCGTGGTGGCGGTCGAGGACCTCGGTGGTGGCATCGACGTGCCCCTGAACGATGTGCCCGCCGAGCCGGTCGGTGGCGCGCAGGGCGCGTTCGAGGTTGACCGGCTCTCCCGGCTTCTGGGAGCCCAGGGTGGTGCGCGTGAGAGTCTCCGCCATGAGGTCGGCGGTGAAGGTGTTCCCGTGCACGGCGGCGACCGTCAGGCAGCACCCGTTGACGCTGATGGAGTCGCCCAGGCTCACGTCCTGGGTGACGGTGGGCGCCTCGACCGTCAGCCGGGCGCTGTCCTCGACGGTCTCGAGCCGGACGACGTGCCCGAGCTCCTCGACGATTCCGGTGAACATCAGTGTCTCTCCTCGATGTGGCGGTGGGCAGGGGGACGAGTGCGGTCCCGGGGGTCCGGGCGTTGAGCGCGGTGCCGCGGCCTGAGGACCGCAGGGGCGTCGGGGCGGATGTCGTCGGCCCCCAGGTCACCGGAGACGCGGACGGCGAGCTGGTCGCCCGAGCCGAGGACCTCGACGCGGGGGTTTCGCAGCCTCAGGGCGTCGGTGATCGTCGTCGCCCCGAAGTCGGCGAGGGCGGCCGGTCCGGCGCCGAGAAGTGCGGGGGCCGTGTAGGCGACGACCTCGTCGACGAGTCCGGCGCGCAGGAAGGCGGTCGCGAGGGTCGGGCCTCCTTCGAGGAGGACATGGCGGATCTCGCGCTCGGCGAGCACGGCGAGGACGGCGCGCGGGTCGTGGTCGGGCAGGAGGAGGTGGTGGTCGTCGGCGAGCACCCTGGAGGTGGGAGGCAGGCGCCTGGAGCCGACGACGACGCGCAGCGGCTGGAGGTGAGCCGGGGCGGGCTCTCCCGTCTCATCGCGGACTGTGAGGGCCGGGTCGTCGGCGAGGGCGGTGCCGGTGCCCACCATGATGGCGTCGCACTGGCGGCGCAGACGGTGGGCGTCGCGGCGGGCCGCCACCGGGGTGATCCACTGGCTGGTGCCGTCGGCTGCGGCGATACGGCCGTCGAGGGTGGCGGCGAGCTTCCATGTCACCATGGGGCGCCCGCGGGTCACGGCCAGGAGCCACGGGCGGTTGAGACGCGCGGCGTCCTGGGCGCACAGTCCACATCGTACTCGCACGCCGGCGGCCTCCAGCGTCGCTGCGCCGCCTCCGGCCTGCTCGGTCGGGTCATCCTGGGCGTAGATGACCTCGGCCACGCCCGCGGCGAGGAGCGCCTGGACGCATGGGCCGGTGCGGCCCTGATGATTGCAGGGCTCGAGAGTGACGAGGACGGTCGCTCCCTGGGCGGAGGCGCCCGCCGCGGCGAGGTTCGCCAGCGCGTCGACCTCGGCGTGGGCGGTGCCGGCTCCGCGGTGGTGGCCCTCGGCGAGGACGTCGCCGTCGGCGGAGAGGATGACGCAGCCCACCTGGGGATTGGGGCCGGGCGGGGCGTCGGGGGAGGCCGCGACCCGCAGGGCGCGTCGCATCGCGGCCGCCTGCACGGGGGTGAACGAGGTCATCCGGTCCTCTCCCTCGGGTGCGCTGGGGAGAGACACCGTCATACCGGACCGCCGGGTGCACGGCACCGGGCGAGGCATGGTGTGTCCCGTGTGCGCTTCCCATCCGGACTCTCACCGTCGGTCCAGGAGTTCCACCTGGTCAGCCGGTCGCTGGATGCGACCGGGTCGCGGACTGTCACCGCCGGTTCGGACTTTCACCGACCCCAGAGCACACGAGTTCATCTCGTTGGGGAGAATGTACCGCGCGCGAGTGCGTTCAGCCGTTTCTCCGCGCCTATGTGACCACCCCCACCTCAATGGGGTGTCCGGGTGCGGGCGCACCGCGGGAGGGCCGCCCGCACCGGGCCTCACTTCTTGCGGTACAGGGACTTGGTGGCATAGACGGGCTCGTTGGTGACCTGGACCCCCAGGGCGCGGAAGATGCCCTCGTCCACCGAGCCCAGGATCGTGGAGGTGTGGACGTCGCAGCCCCGCAGCGTCTCGAGCTGGTCGAGGGCCTTGCGGGCGTTGTCGTCCCCGTTGGCGGACACGGCCAAAGCGATGAGCACCTCGTCGGTGTGCAGGCGCGGGTTGCGGCTGCCCAGCCGCTGAGTCTTGAGCTTCTGAATGGGTTCAATGGATGCCGGGGCCAGCAGGTTGATGTCGTCATCGATCCCGGCCAGGACCTTGAGTGCGTTGAGCAGCATCGCTGAGGAGCACCCCAGCAGGGCGGAGGTCTTGCCCGTCACGATGCGCCCGTCGGGCAGCTCGATCGCCGAGGCCGGCTCGCCGGTGGCCGCGGCCACCTCCAGTGCGGGCGGCACGACGGGGCGGTCCTCCTTGCTCACCCCCACCTTGGCCATGAGCAGCGCGATCCGCTGGGACTGGACGGGGGCGATGACCTCGCGCTTCTCGGTCACCAGGGCCCGGTAGTAGCGGCGGATGATCTCCTGGCAGGCGGCCTGCCGGCAGGCCTCGTCGTCGCTGATGCAGTTGCCGGCCATGTTGACGCCCATGTCCGTGGGGGAGGCGTAGGGCGAGGAGCCCAGGATTTCCTCGAACAGGCGGCTCAGGACCGGGAAGACCTCGACGTCGCGGTTGTAGTTGACGGTCTGGACTCCGTGGGCCGCCAGGTGGAAGGGGTCGATCATGTTGACGTCGTCGAGGTCGGCGGTGGCGGCCTCGTAGGCGATGTTGACCGGGTGGTCCAGGGGCAGGTTCCAGATCGGGAAGGTCTCGAACTTCGCGTAGCCCGAGGAGATGCCCCGCTGGTGGTCGTGGTAGATCTGGGACAGACAGGTGGCCATCTTGCCGCTGCCCGGGCCGGGGGCTGTGACGACCACGAGGTCCCGGCTGGTCTCGATGTACTCGTTGCGCCCGTAGCCCTCCGCCGAGACGATGCGGGCGACGTCGCCGGGGTAGCCGGGGATGGGGAAGTGACGGTAGACCGTGATGTCCAGTGCCTCCAGCTTGCGCTTGAAGTCATGGGCCTGGCGGTTGTCCTCGGTCCACTGGGTCACGACGACGCTGCCCACGTAGAGCCCGTAGCTTCGGAAGGCGTCGATGTGGCGCAGCAGGTCGTCCTCGTAGGGGATGCCCAGGTCCGCGCGGACCTTGTTGCGGGAGAGGTGCTTGGCGTTGACCGCCATGACGATCTCGACCTCGTCGGCCAGCTCGGCGAGCATGACGATCTTGTTGTCCGGGGTGAAGCCCGGCAGCACGCGCGAGGCGTGCATGTCGTCAATGAGCTTGCCGCCGAACTCCAGATAGAGCTTGCCGCCGAACTGGGCGCGGCGCTCCGCGATGTGGCTGGACTGCATCCGCAGGTACTTGTCGCGGTCGAATCCGATGCGCAATGGGCTCTCCTTGAAGCGGTCTGATGAACGGGCAGAGGGTGACGGAAAAAAGGGGAGGGCGCCTCCCCGGTGGGAGGCGCCCTTCAGATGCTCACTGCTGCGGTGGCCTCAGAGGGAGGCGACGCGCTTGGCGAGCTTGGACTTGCGGTTGGCGGCCTGGTTCTTGTGGATGACGCCCTTGGAGACGGCCTTGTCCAGCTTGCGGGAGGCGGCCTTGAGGTGCTCGAGCGCGGCGTCCTTGTCGCCGGCCTCGACGGCCTCGCGCACGCGGCGCACGTAGGTCTTGAGCTCGGACTTGACGGACTTGTTGCGCAGGCGGGCCTTCTCGTTGGTCTTGATGCGCTTGATCTGGGACTTGATGTTCGCCACGGTGAAACTTTCTCGCGTCTGATTGGTCGATGGCCGGAGAGAGGGTTCGCGCCACGGGTTGACATGAGGTGGTGGGGCACCTGGCTGACCCGGTCGCCGGACCCCGCAGCCGGCCAGGCCAGAGGTCCAGTAGGCGACTGTATCATTCAGGATCCCCATGTCCCCAGGCGCGAAGCCGGGTCCAGGCGTGAGGTGCATCGCCCCATGACCCTCCGCGTCCAGGACGGGCTCCGGAGGTGATCAGGAGTGGTGGCGACGCAGAGCGGCCACGACGCCGTCGAAGACCTCGCGGTTCATCGTGGCCCCCTCGCGGCGCACGGAGTTCGGCTCCACCAGGAGCAGGCGGTCCAGGCGCACCTCACTGGGGCGGCCCTGCCGGTCCCAGTCGCCAGTGCCGACGTCGTACCAGAAGCGGCCCCAGCGCGCCTCCTGGGCGGCGTCGCGGTCGTGGTCCTTGCTCGTCATCTGGGCCACGACCAGGAGGGTCTCGTGGCGAGCCAGGACCAGGACCGGCCGGTCCTTGCCCTGAGTGGGATCCTCCTCGAAGGGAACCCAGGCCCACACCACCTCACCTGGGTCGGCATCGCCGTCGGGATCGGGGGAGTAGCTGAAGGCGGGCAGCCCCAGGGCGGAGACGTCGTAGACACTGACGCCCCGCGACGAAGGGGTCGCCGCGCCCGCCGCGGCGTCGCTGTCGTGGGCGCGGGGCCGGGTCGGTGACGGCTTCGCCGACGACGACTTGGGGGTGCGGGACTGCGCGGTCTCAGCCGAACCGGATGGCGTGCTGTCGGACGTGCCGGACGGCGTCGAGGACTTCTGGGAAAGGGCGTCGCTGACGGCGTCGGAGGCGGCGCGTCCGAGCAGGGTGAGGATCCGGTTGAGAAGGCTGGCCATGGGCGCCACCCTACCGTCGGGCGGGATGGGGCGGCTGCTGCAGGCTCACGACGGCGACCAGCGCCACCGGTGGACCTGCCTCGAAGCAGGGGGACCACCGGTGGCGCTGGCGAATGGGGTGATGGTGCGGTGCGCCCGGAGGCTCGCCTCGGTGAGGCGCTAGTTGCCCGTGCGCGTCACAGGGGTGCAGATCGTGTGGGTCCCGGCCTCGGTGCCGCCTTCATTGCCGGCGACGTCGATCTGCATGGTCAGTCCCTTGGAGGGGTCCTGGGGATCGCAGGTGCCCAGGGACTTCCAGGTCTCCGCGGTGACCGCCTCGGCGTTGACCTGGTAGGTGCTGGTGAAGGTCATCGTGGTTGACGAGTGGGCGTTCAGGGAGTCACCGGTGCGCAAGAACAAGGAGCCGTCGTCCTGAAGGGCATAGCTGTCCGGGCCGACCCACCGCGGGGTACCGGTACCTGTCACGCTCTTGAGGGTGAAGCCGGCCGGAACCCCGGGCCGCAGGACGATATCGGAGCTGGATCCATTGGCGTCGGTGGTGTTGGTGAAGGTGACGGTGTAGCCGACCTCGACCTCGTAGGTGCCGGTGGGCTCGGCCTCGACCAGGAGATCCGTGGGATGAGTCTCCACCTCAATCACCGGCCGGTGGTTGACGTAGTCGCTGGAGAAGGTCTGGTTGCCGGTGGTGAGTGCGGCCTTGACCCGGTTGCGTCCCACGACGCCGGTCAGGTCCACCTGGCAGGTGACGTCCTTGCCCTGGGGGACCTTGGCCGCTCCGCTGGAGACGCTGAGGTTCTCGGCCGGTCCCGTGGCGGAGACGACCTTGCCTCCGAAGGCGGTCAGGTCGCAGGTCAGGGTGCCCACCTGGGCCTGCCCCTTGGACCGGCCGGCGGAGATGGTGAAGTTGGACAGCGGCGTGGTGGAGTCGTTCCTCGCCGTCATGGTGAAGCGGGAAGTGTCCTTGGCGGCGCCGTCGACCCTGACGTCCTCGACGGAGACGGTGGCGTGAGCCGCGCTGGCAGCGGGCTTGTGCGCGCTGACAGTGGGCCGAAGAATCGCATTGCGTGTGGAGACCTCGATGGTGGGGGTGAAACGGTAGCTGCGCGCGTCCGCACCGGGAGCCGTCACCGTGGTCCCCAGATCCAGGTCGAGGTAGCTGGTCTTGTCCCATTGGGTGTAGAAGTTGATCTCATAGGTCAGCTTCAGGTGCTCAGGAGTGCAGGAAACGGCTTTGACCGAGCCGATGGGCTCACCCAGCAGGGGGTTGTACAACTCAGAGATGGAGCTCAGCTCAGAGTCTACGATCAAGGCCGGGGGCTCGCCGCCGCCGTTGTCGATGTAGAAGGAGCTCGTCCCGGCCACCTCGTCACCGTTCTGGGAGGGGCAGGTCCAGGTCCACTGGCCCGGCACGGAGTCCGCCTCAATGGTGACGTCTGTGGCGCTCTTCGGGGCAATAGCCGATGGGATACGGACCTTCCAGCTCAGACATCCCTCGGCATTGTCGGAGCCATGGCAGCCGGTACCGGCCGTGTGGTAGAGCCCCTCCACGGTGATGTCGGTATCGGCGGACGCCGGGGCTGCGAGGGCTGCGGCGGCGATGAGGGGAAGAGCCAGGGCAATGCGCAGGAGGCGCCGCCACGGCTGACCGGGTGGGGAAGGTGGGAAGTGCATGAGCACGCCTTTCGCTGAGGTGATGGGAATGAGAAGCGAATCGCTTCTTTGATGGATTGCTGGGAACGATGGTTTCGGGGCACTGGAACATGTCTCGCCGCGCTCGGTTTCTCGTTGCGTGAGAAAGTCATGTGAAGGTCGGATAGGCGACGGCTGTCACCTATCCGACCTTCATCCAGCCAGGCAGATCGACCCGTGCTCGTGCTCAGTTCTTCGTGTGCGTCACGGTGGTGCAGGTCGAGTAGGTGCCGGGCTCGATTCCATCGCTGCCGACGATGTCGATCTGAGTGGTCAGCCCCTTGGAGGGGTCCCGGGGATCGCAGGTGCCCAGGGCCTTCCAGGTGTCCTCGGTGACCGACTCGGCGTTGACCTCGTAGAAGGTGGTGAAGGTCATCGTGGTTGATGAGTGGGCGTGCAGGGTGTCTTCCGTGGACAGCGGCACGGAGCCATCCGGTTGGATCGCGTAGTCGTCCATGCTGATCCACCACGGGACACCGCTGCCCCACACGTACTTGAGGGTGAAGCCGGCGGGGACCCGTGGGTGCAAAACGATATTGGAGGTCTGTCCGTCGGCGTCGGTGGTGTTGGTGAAGGTGACGCTGTAGCCGACCTCGACCTCGTAGGTGCCGGTGGGGGCGGCCTCAACGTCGCGATCAGTGGGCTGGACCTTTACTTCGCTGATGGGGCGGTCCTTGGTGTAGTCGCTGGAGAAGGTCTGTCCGTCGGTGGTGAGTGCGGCCTTGACCCGGTTGCGTCCCACGATGCCGCTGAGGTCCACCTGGCAGGCGATGTCCTTGCCCTGGGGGACCTTCGCTGCGCCACCGGAGACCGTGAGGTTCTCGGCCGGTCCCGTGGCGGAGACGACCTTGCCTCCGAAGGCGGTCAGGTCGCAGGTCAGGGCGGTCACCTGGGCCTGTCCCCTGGACCGGCCGGCGGAGATGGTGAAGTTGGACAGCGGCGTGGTGGAGTCGTTCCTCGCCGTCATGGTGAAGCGGGAAGTGTCCTTGGCGGCACCGTCGACCGCGACCTCCTTGGTGGACACGGTGGCGTGAGCCGCGCTGGCAGCGGGCTTGTGGGCCGTCGCGGTGGGCGTGAGAACCAGGCTGCCCGCGGAGGTCGTGATCTTCGGGCTGAAGGTATAGCTGCGTGCGTCCGCGCCGGGGGCCACCACTGTGGTCCCGAGGTCCAGGTCGAGATAGGAGCTCTGGTCCCAGGCGGCGTCGAAGTTGACCTCATAGGTCAGGCTCAGGTGCTCAGGGGTGCAGGAAGCGGCTGTGACCGAGCCGGCGCTGTCCCCCTTCTGGTTGTAGTACAGGTGGTCGAAGAAGCCCAGGCCGGAATCGGCCAGCTTCGATGCGGGCTCGTCCTTGCCCTTGTCGATGTAGAAGGCGCTGGTCCCGGCTACCCTGTCGCCGTCCGGGGAGGGGCAGGACCAGGTCCACTGACCCGGCACGGAGTCCGCCTCAATGGTGACGGTGGTGGATGAGTTCGGGGCGACGGTCGAGGGGACGCGCACACCCCAGCTCAGGCAGCCGTCGGCACTGTCGGAGCCGTGGCATCCGGCGCCGGCCGGGTGGTAGCGCCCCTCCACGGTGATACCGGTGTCCGGGGTGGCGGTCGGGACGGCTGCGCTCACCGGAGCGGCGACGGCGCCGACGGTGAGCAGGGGAAGAGCGATGGCGACGCCCAGGATGCGTCGCCGCAGCCCAGCGGGAAGAGAAGGTGGGGTGTGCACGAGCACGCCTTTCTCCGAGGGGATCGGGATGGGAACCAATTGCCTCATTAATATATCGTCAAGAAGGACATTATCAAAAGGTTGGAATACTCCCCACATGCGACCTTTTCCCCGTTGGGAATGGCGAAGACGAAGGTCGGGTAGGCGACGACTTTCGCCTACCCGACCTTCGTCCTTCTGTCTTCCGTGCCTCTAACGGGGCACTGCGTTCTCAGCAGGCTTCTTCACGGTTGCTGTGATCTTCTGAGGGGTGTTGTCTGCGGAGGTTGTGACGGTTGGCGAGAAGGAGTAGGTGTACTCGCCGGACCCCGGGGTCGTCGTAGTCGTTCCAAAACTCAGGTCGAGGTATGAGCCCCCGGAGCGCACCAGGTGATCGATCTTGTAGGTGATGCTCAGATGCTCCGGTGTGCACGTGACGGCCTCGACCTGTCCGGCGCTGTCTCCGTATACGCCGTAATGAAGCTTTGCGGAGGACTTGAGGCTGGACTCGCTCAGCTTGTTGCTCGGGGAGTCGTAGAACGATGCCGTGCCGGCGATCCGGTCGCTCGCGAGGCAGTTCCACGCCCACCGGCCGGGGGCGGAGTCGGCCTCGATGGTGACGGTGAGGTCCTTCTTCGGTGCGATGGTGGACGGGATGCGCAGGCCCCAGCTGAGGCAGTCGGCGCTGGTGCCCGAGCCCTGGCATCCGGTGCCGCTCGAGTTGTAGATCCCGGAGGCGATGACGCTCTCGGAGGCGGGGGCGGCCTGCGCTGGTGAGGTGAGCAGGCCGGCGACGAGTAGGGGCAGGGCTGCGGTGACGCCGGCAAGGCGTTGCCATGACCGCGTGGAACGGGTGCGTAGTAAGCGCATCGGTCTGCCTTTCTCTGGGGTGGCCGGGTGGATGTCGGGTGGATATGGACTGTCCGACCAACATATAGTCCGAACAGTCAATATCGAAGGGGGAATGTTCCCCATGGAGCTCTATCCCAGGCGAGCAGGACACCGACGACGAGGGTCGGTGACACAGGTACTCCCGTGTCACCGACCCTCCGCTGTCCTGGACGGCCTGCTGATGTCGGCCGTCAGTGCTGACGCGTGGCCTCCTTCATGGTGGCGGTGAAGGCGACGAGGTCACTGCGCAGTGCTCCGAGCGCGTAGTGGCGGCGCTCCTCATTACCTCCTCTGCCGTTGTTGCCGGAGGTTGCCGCCACGATCTCGGGGGCGTAGCGCTCCACGATCTTGACTGTGGCCGATCCGCTGATGGCGCCGTCGGCACCGGCTGCGATGGCCTCAGCGACCTGCTCGGGCGTGGAGATGCCGAAGCCCAGCATCACCGGCGCGGCGGCGTCGGCACGCAGGCGCTCGACCGACTCGGCGAGCCCCACGGTGGAGGAGGCCCGCTCGGTGCCGGTGACCCCCACCCGAGAGACGGCATAGACGTAGCCGCGTGAGGCCGCCGCCACCGCGTCCAGGGTCTCGGCCGCAGCAGACGGCGGGGCGATGTAGACGGCGTCGACACCGGCCTCCTCGGCGGCCCGGCTGAAGGCGGCCGACTCGCGGATCGGGACGTCGGGCAGCAGCACCGAGTCGACGCCGGCCTGCGCACACTGGGAGTAGAAGCGCTCCAGGCCCATCGCGAAGGGGACGTTGCCGTAGACGAGCATGCCGATGGGCAGCCTCGGGTGGCGCCGGCGCACCCGCTGAACCACCTCCAGGCAGTCCTGGAAACTCACACCTGCGGCCAGGGCCCGAACATGCGCCTTCTGGATCGTGGGGCCGTCGGCGACCGGGTCGGTGAAGGGCACACCCAGTTCCAGGGCGTCGGCCCCACCGGCGATGAGCGCCTCGATGACGGCCTCGCTGGTGCCCGGGTCGGGATCGCCGACCATGACGAAGGGAACGAAGGCGCCCTCGCCGCGCTCCTTGAGGGCGGCGAACATCGCAGGATAGCGGCTCATCTCAGAACTCCTCGTCCGGTCCGGTGGTCGAGCTGGTGCTCCTGGCGGCGTTCAGGCCCGCATACTCGGTGCGCTTGCCCATCTGCTCCACCATGCGCGAGGCCCTGGCCACGGCGCCGTCGGTGGAGAAGGAGCCCCCCAGCCTCGCCTGCACCTGGTCGAGGTCCTTGTCCCCACGGCCCGAGAGGCACACCAGCAGGACCGGGGGCTCCTCGCCGTCGGGCACCTCCCGGGCCATGGCCAGGGCCTGAGCCAAGGCGTGGGCGGATTCCATGGCCGGGATGATCCCCTCGTGGCGTGACAGCAGCCGGAAGGCCTCAATCGCCTCGTCGTCACTGATGCCCACGTAGCGGGCCCTGCCGGTGTCCGACAGCCAGGCGTGCTCGGGCCCCACGCCCGGGTAGTCCAGGCCCGCCGAGACGGAGAAGGACTCCTCGACCTGCCCCTCGGAGGTGCGCATGAGGTAGCTGCGCGCACCGTGGAGGATCCCTACCAGGCCCTTGTTGATGGGGGCGCCGTGACGGGACGTGTCCAGGCCCTCACCGGCCGGCTCAACCCCGATGAGCTCGACCCCGGGGTCGTCGATGAATTCGGCGAACATGCCGATCGCGTTGGAGCCGCCGCCCACGCAGGCGATGACCGAGTCCGGCAGCCGCCCAGTCAGGCCCAGGACCTGGGCACGGGCCTCCCGGGAGATGACCCGGTGGTACTCGCGCACGATCGTGGGGAAGGGGTGGGGGCCGGCGGCAGTGCCCAGCAGGTAGTGGGTATCGGCGAAGGAGGCGGTCCAGTCGCGCAGCGCCTCGTTGACGGCGTCCTTGAGCGTGCCCGCGCCACTGTCCACCGGCACCACTGTGGCCCCCATGAGCTCCATGCGCTCGACATTGGGCGCCTGACGCACGACATCAGTGGCTCCCATGTAGATGGTGCAGTCCAGACCCAACAGGGCGCAGACCATGGCCGTGGCCGTCCCGTGCTGGCCCGCGCCGGTCTCGGCGATGATGCGCTGCTTACCCATCCGCTTGGCCAGGAGGGCCTGCCCCAGAACCTGATTGCCCTTGTGAGCGCCTCCATGGACCAGGTCCTCGCGCTTGAGCAGGATGCGGGCGTTGCCCTCCAACGGCAGGTTGCGCAGTTCGGTGACCGCCGTGGGACGCCCCAGGTAGCGCGTCATGAACGTGTCCAACTCGGCGGCGAAGGCCGGATCCGCCTGGGCGTCGATGAAGGCGTCCTCGAGCTGGTCCAGCGCCGGAATGAGCAGCTCGGGCACGAACTGGCCCCCGTAGGGGCCGAAGAAGGCGGGCAGTCGCGGGTGGTGCCCCGTCTCCTGACCATCCCGGTCCAGACCCGACGACGATGCGTCCTCGCCTCCCGGCTGTGGCAGCGGCACCGCGGTGGCCAGCTCCCGGGCGGCCTCGGCCGGGTCCGGGGCACCGGACAGGGACGAGCCCACCAGGAGTGCATCCACCAGGCCGGACAGACGCCGTACGTCGTCGGAAGCACTGACCCCCGACTCACCCACGAGGACCACCCCGGCCGGAGCCAGCGGGACGAGTTCCTCAGTGCGCACCAGGTCCGTGTCCAAGGTGCGCAGGTCACGGTTGTTGATACCGATGACCTCCGCCCCCAGGGCCGAGGCGCGGTGCATCTCCTCCGGGGTCGAGACCTCCGTGAGCACCTCCATGCCCAGGCTGTGGGCCAGCTCTGCCAGCTCGCGGTAGACGTCGTCGGGCACCACTGACAGCATGAGCAGAACCGCGTCCGCCCCCAGACTGCGGGCCGCCAGCACCTGGACCTCGTCGACGATGAAGTCCTTGCACAGGACCGGGGCGTCCACCACCTCGCGCACGGCCGCCAGGTCGTCGAAGGAGCCGTTGAAGCGGTCGGGCTCGGTGAGCACCGAGACCGCGGCCGCGTAGGGCGCGTACTGTGCGGCCAACGAGGCCGGGTCGTAGTCGGAACGGATAGTGCCGCGCGAGGGCGAGGCCGCCTTGCACTCCATGATGAGAGCCGGCTGCGGTCTGTGGCTCTGGCCGCTGCGGGTACGCAGGGCGTCCGCGAAGGAGCGCTGCGAGCGCGGCAGCTCTTCAGCTCTCAGGTGCCCGAAGCGGGCGCGCAGCTCATCAATGCGCTCGCGGCGCGCCTGGACGATCGAGTCCAGGACGGTGCCCGTGGCGATGAGACGCGCCTCGACCGGCTCACGGTGAGTGCGCTCGCCAGGGCCGGCACCATCGGGTGACGCGGTGGGAACGGGGGCGATGTCGGGGGTAGTCACGGCTTCTCCTCAGGCCGTCTCAGTGGCGAGGTCACTGGCTTTGGTCATGGACTCCAGGTGGCGGGCCACGCCACCGGAAAGGATCTGCTCCAGGGCAGCCGCAGTGCCGTCCGCGAGGCTGTCAGCCCGACCGGTGAGGTACAGCAGGGCACCGGCATTGACTGCGATGGCGTCGCGATGGGCGGGCCTTCCCTCACCCGAGACGGCCTCACGCAGCAGGCGTGCGTTATCGGCCGGCTCCCCGCCCAGCAGATCGGCCAGCTCGTAGGTGGACACCCCCAGATCCTCAGGCGCGACCTCATAGGCCCTGACCCCGTCGGGCGTCGCCTCACGCACGAGGGTCGGCCCGTGGACGGCGATCTCGTCCAGGCCCGAGCCGTGGACCACGAGCGCACGCTCACGCCCCAGCTGGACCATCGCCTCAGCGATCATGTCCAGCATGCCCGGGTCCCACACACCCATGAGCTGGAAGGTCAGGTGGGCCGGGTTCACCAGCGGCCCCAGGACATTGAAGATCGTGGGCGTGGCCAGCGCCTTGCGCACCGGCGCCACATGCCGCATCGCCGGGTGGTAGGCCTGGGCGAACAGGAAGGTGAAATGGTCACGGGCCAGCAGCTCGACCGCCGTGGCCGGCTCCACGTCCAGCGGCAGCCCCAGCTCGGCGATGACGTCGGCCGCCCCCGTCTTAGAGGACACGGCCCTGTTGCCGTGCTTGGCCACGGCGACCCCCATCGAGGCGGCCACCAGGCCCGCCCCCGTGGAGATGTTGATCGTGCCCACGCCATCGCCCCCGGTGCCGACGACGTCCACCAGTGGGAAGGACACCGGCGGGAAGGCCCGGGCGGCCTGACGGAAGGCGCTCGCGGCCCCGGCGACCTCCTGGGGCTCCTCGCCGCGGGCGTGCAACGCCGCCAGCAGTGCCGCCGTCTCCACTTCGGACAGGTCGCCGGCACCCAGGGCCGCGAACACCGTGGAGGCCTGCTCGCGGCTCAAGCGCCGTCCCTGAACCACCTCTCGCAGCAGCTCGTGCGCCTCCTGTGCCGTGGCAGCATGCGTGCCGCCCGCAGCGGCGGGGGCCGCGCCGTTGGTCTCACTCATCGGTCTGTAGCTCCTTATGCAGGTGGTTGAGGCTTGGGGTGCCCGGGGACGATTCTGCCCGAGCGGTGGCGCCGACGTCGGGATCTGCGGGACGACGGGGCGCTGCTGTGGCTCAGGCGGTCCGGGCCAGGTCGGTGGTGACGGCCTTGAGCAGGGCCGGACCCTGCGGGGTGAGGATCGACTCCGGGTGGAACTGCAGGCCGATCGCGGGCAATGACCGGTGTCGGGCCGCCATGACGATGCCACCGCTTCCGTCGCCGTCCACCTGGGTGGTTCGGGCCAGGCTGACGAGTGTCTCGGGCAGCGTGCGCGTGCCCAGCGAGTGGTAGCGGGCCACATCCAGCGGTCCGCCGTCGAGCACCGCGAAGGCCGTGTCCGCACGCCCCGCCTCAGTGACCTCGACCCGGTCGGAGCGGCCGTGGACCGGGCCGACCGGGCGGACCTGCCCACCACAGGCCTCGACGAGGGCCTGGAACCCCAGGCAGATGCCTAGCGTGGGAATCGCCTGCTCCATGGCGGTGGCAATGAGCTCCATGAGGCAGCCCGATGTCGCCGGATAGCCCGGCCCGGGGGACAGACACAGGACCGGGCGCCGCCCGGCCTCCCGCTCGGCTGCGGTGGGCTCCAGGGCGGCGAGCACCCGGGAGGTAGGCACGTTGTTGCGGTAGACCTCGATCTGGGAACCGAGGGTCGCGAACTGGTCGACGAGGTTGTAGACGAAGGAGTCGCGGTTGTCGAGCAGAACCACTCGAGCCGGCGCCGATGTCTCCAGAAGATGCTTCGCGGCCTGCTCGCTGCTGTGGCTGTTGGTGAGGGGCATGGCTCAGGCCTCCTTGCCGGTCTGGTCGATGACGAGTGCGGCGCCCTGAGCGGTGGCGACCGCCTCCAGGACGGCGCGGGCCTTGTGAACGGTCTCAGCGGCCTCGGCTGCCGGGGAGGAGGCCGCCACGACACCGGCTCCGGCCTGGACCAGGGCGGTCCCGGCGGACACGAAGCCGGAGCGGATGACGATGCAGGTGTCCAGCTCGCCGTCACCGCGGATGTAACCCACCGAGCCGCCGTAGGAGCCGCGGCGCACGCCCTCGGCCCGGCGGATAAGCTCGGCGGCCCGTAGCTTGGGAGCCCCGGTGAGGGTGCCCATCGTCATGGAGGCGCGGAAGGCGTCCAAGGCGTCCAGGTCCTCGGCCAGCTCGCCGGAGATCTCTGAGACCAGGTGCATCACCCGGCTGTAGCGGTCCACGCGCAGGAGGTCCTGGACACTGCGGCTGCCCGGACGGCTGACCCGGGCGACGTCATTGCGGGCCAGGTCCACGAGCATGACGTGCTCGGCGACCTCCTTGGCGTCGGTGCGCAGCTCCAGCTCCAGACGGGTGTCGCGCTCGTGGTCCACGGAGCCGTCGGGGTGCAGCCCACGCGGCCGGGTCCCGGCGATGGGGCGGATGGCGACCCTGCCACTGCGCACCGAGTACAGCAGCGCCGATTCCGGGGACGCGCCGAAGAGCTCGAAGTCCGGGGCGGCCAGGTAGAACATGTAGGGGCTGGGGTTGGCGTGACGCAGCACGTGGTAGGCGGCCAGCGCATCCGGGCAGGCGATGGTGAAGCCGCGTGAGGGCACCACCTGGTAGACGTCGCCGTCGGCGATGTAGCCGCGCATCTCCTCCACAACCGCCTCGAAGTCGGCGTCGGAGGTGGTGGGCACCGCGTGCAGGACAGGAGAGCCGATACCGTCGGCGGTCGGGGCCGGCGCCTCGACGTCGGTGTCGGCCGCGCTGTCGATACTGTCGATGGCGGCGGACAACGCGTCCATGCGCCGCTCCAGGCCGGCGGTGTCGACCGAGGCCCCCACCAGGGTCGCCTCCTGCGTGGGGTGATCGACGACGAGGATGATGCGCGCGTCGTAGAAGAGGTAGTCGGGGCAGGTGTTGGCGCCCTGGGCCACCTCGGGCAGGGACTCGAAGGTGGACAGGTAGTCGAAGGCGAAGGCTCCCACCTCCAGCGGCAGGTGGGGGTGGGCGACCTCGGCCCGGGCCAGGAGCCGTAGCGGCTCGATCGTGGACAGGGCGGTGAGCCGCTCGCGCTCCTCGATCATCGGGTCGTCGTCGGAGCTGGTGGGCAGGGCGAGAGTCAACCGGCCGGGGGAGCGGTCGGTGACGTGCTCCGCCAGACTCTCCTCAAGACGCGCCAGAGCCGCCAGACCATCGGCTCCAGGGCCCTGACCACCGACGGCGTCCAGCGCCTCAGCGGTGACGGTTCCGCCCCAGCAGGTCAGCCTGGCCGAGGCCTCCAGGACGGCGACCGTGGTGCGCGATGCCTTCGTGGTGATGTCGGCGCTCTCCAGCAGGACGCAGTCCACCGGGCGCGTGGGGCCGCCCTCTCCGGACGAGTCCGCAGTGGTACGCAGCAGACCGGAGCGGGTCAGCTGCTCCAGCAGGGAGCCGCCGTCGGCGTGGTAGCGCACCGAGCGCGTCAGCACGGTGGGTGAGGCGGCTGACGGTGCGGCCTCGGGGGTGGAGTCTGGCACGGTGGGTGGCATGGGGCCTCTTTCCTGAGATCGGGGTTCAGGCGGGCCTTTCACTCATGCGTCGGGCGGGCCCGCGGTGAGCGAGCCGGAAGGTCCTAACGCGTCAGGATGGTGGCGGCTCGCCTCGAGGGGAGCCACCACCACTGGCGGTTACGGAACGATGTCATGGAACAGAGGGTAGAACGATGTCATGAAGCGACCAAATCGTCGGCAAGGGATGAGACGCGGGTCCGCATCGGTCGCCCGGTATGCGCAGGCAGCGGATCGGCTCGGACGCTCAGCCGCGTCGGCTGCCGAGGCGGAGGGTTCTCCCACCGGCGGTGGCACTGGGGTCGGCGCCCTTGCCGGATACCTGGGCCACAGCGGAGGCTGCGTTGACGATGCCGGCGCCGCAGGCGTACCGGTCGCACTTAGCCATGGGGCTGGCCGTGTTCTGCAGGATGGTGACGATCTCCGCGGTCTTCAGATCGGGGTTGGAGGCCAGCATCAGCGCGATGGTGCCGGACACGTGCGGTGCCGCCTGACTGGTGCCCACCATGCCGGCGTAGTTGGCGGTCCGAGGCGCTGTCGGCGACTCGTCGGTCGCGGACAGGATGCCGGTGTGGGACTTGATCTCGCCACCGGGGGCGGAGATTTCGACGGTGTCACCGTAGTTCGAGAAGGACGAGCGGGCCCCGGTGTTCGTGGTGGCACCGACGGTGATGACGTTCTCGCAGCTGGCAGGGGCGGCGTTTCTGGCGTCCTCATTATTGTTGCCGGCGGCGGCGACGATGATGGCACCGCGCGCGACTGCAGCATTGATGACCTTCTGGTAGAAGTGGGGGCAGGTACGGGAGCCGCCCATGCTCATGTTGATGATCTGGGCGGGGTTCTTGTTGACCGGTGCGCCGTTGACCTTGCCGCCCGAGGCCCAGGTGATGGCGTCGATGATGTTGGCGCTGTTGCCGCCGCAGCGGCCCAGGGCGCGGACGGGCACGATCCTGGCGTCCGGGGCGACACCTGCCACACCTTCGCCGTTGTTCGTGCGCGCGGCAATGGTCCCGGCTACATGGGTGCCGTGCCAGGTCGACTCCCGGCCCTTATTCTCTCCGGTCTGGGCGGAGCACTCACCCGGCTCAGCCCAGTCGCCCTCGTCGAAGGGATTCGAATCGTAGCCGTCGTTGTCGCGTGCGCTCTCGGCGTCGGCGATGAAGTCGTAGCCGGGCAGGAGCTGGCCCTTGAAGTCCGGGTGGTCGGTCAGGATGCCGGAGTCGATGACGGCGACCGTGACGCCCTTGCCGGTGGACTGCGACCAGGCGTTGGTGGCGTTGATCCCGTAGGCGCCCGAGGTCATGTCCCACTGCTCGGAGAAGTAGGGGTCGTTGGGGACATTGCTGTCCTTGGTGGAGGTCTTGTCCAGGGCTGTGACGTGCATATCGGGCTCGACGGCCTCGATGCCGTCAGCGGCCTCGAGCGTGGAGATGAACTCCTTGACCTGATCCACGGTGAGCTTGTCACTCAGCTTCACGGCCGCAGTGCTCATGGCGTGAGCGGTCACGCTCTCCAGCTTGACCGAGAACTTTCCCGCGGCGGCGGTCAGTGCCTGCTTGTCCTTGGCGGGCAAGGAATCGAGGACGTTCTCGCCGTAGGCCTTCGCTGAGGCGATGACCTTGGCCGCTGCCGAGTTCTCGGCGTAAGAGATGATGAAGCGGTCGCTGGGCTCGGTGGCGTTCGCAGCGTTGCTGTGCGCAGAGGCTGATGCCCTGGCGGTGGCTTTGTGGCCGCCGAGGACTCCGGCGCGAACCAGGCCGACGGCGATGACGGAGACCACCGCGATGGAGACGGCAATGATGAGCAGAACGCGTTCTCTGTTGGGGGTCATAGACATTTCAGGGAGGCTTTCGATAGGGACGCCCGGGGTGGGGACTGTTCAGGAACCCGAACTGCGACGAGTCTGGCATGAAGCGGCGGCAAAGACCCATCAGTGGGAGTGGGGAGGTCTCCCCGATGGCTTCTGCGGACAGGTCCGGCTTGATCATGCCTGCTTGCCGTGCCTCCTGCCCTGGTCGCAGTGCTCGCAGTGCGTGACTCGACTGCGACGAGCCACAACGACAAGCACCAGGGCCGTGACCATCAGGAGGGAGACGACGCGACCCGTAGGCCCGGTGATCCAGGCCGTCAGGATCGCCATACCGATGGTCGTGTAGACGGTGGCCCAGGCGATCGCCCCCGCGGCCGTGGCCGCCACGTAGCGGCGCAGCGGCATGCGGGCCACCCCCGCGGAGATCTGGATGACGCTCTGTATGCCGACGGTCAGGAAGGACATCGGCACGGCCAGCACACCCCAGCGGGCCGACCACGCCTGGGCTCGGGCGTACACCGGGGACTCGAGCAGTGAGACCCACCGGGTGCGTGCGGTCCCCGCCGTGATGCCCCGGCCGATCCAGTACATGGTGTGCGAGCGCATCATGGCCAGACACCAGAAGAACAGGAAGACCCAGGGATAGGGCAGGGTGCGGATCCATTCCAGCATGCGAGGAAGGCTAACCTAAGTCGAACGGCGTCCGATTGTGGGGTCGCCGACGCCTGCGCTCGCGGGAGCCGTGGGGAACCGGCGTGCGGCCGCACCTCACACCACGGGTTGGCCCGGCGGGCTGGGGTGGTGGGCCGCCGTCGTGGGAGACTTGGTCCAGACCCATGCCGGATACGAGGAAGAGCCAGGAACCGATCTCCGTGTCACCGATCCCCACACCAGAGCAGATGACCAGCGTCCAGCCCGCCGCCACCGAGCAGGCCCGGCTGCGCAACTTCTGCATCATCGCGCACATCGACCACGGCAAGTCCACCCTGGCCGACCGCATGCTCCAGGCCACCGGCGTCGTCCAGCCCCGCGACATGCGCGCCCAGTACCTGGACCGCATGGACATCGAGCGCGAGCGCGGCATCACCATCAAGTCCCAGGCCGTGCGCATGCCCTGGGCCCTTGAGGGCGACGACGGCGTCACGCGCGCTTACGCACTCAACATGATCGACACTCCCGGGCACGTCGACTTCTCCTACGAGGTCAACCGCTCGCTGGCCGCCTGCGAGGGCGCGGTCCTCCTGGTCGACGCCGCCCAGGGCATCCAGGCCCAGACCCTGGCCAACCTCTACATGGCCATCGAGGGGGACCTGACCATCATCCCGGTCCTCAACAAGATCGACCTGCCCGCCGCCGAGCCGGAGAGGCACGCCGAGGAGATCGCCTCACTCATCGGCTGCGACGTCGACGACATCCTCAAGGTCTCGGGCAAGACCGGACAGGGCGTGCCCGAGCTGCTCGACCGGATCGTCGAGACGGTCCCGCCCCCGCACGGCGACCCCGAGGCCCCGGCGCGCGCCATGATCTTCGACTCCGTCTATGACACCTACCGCGGCGTGGTCACCTACGTGCGCGTCGTCGACGGCGCCCTCAAGCCCCGCGAGCGCATCGAGATGCTCTCCACCAAGGCCGTTCACGACCTCCTGGAGATCGGCGTCATCAGCCCCGAGCCCACGCCGTCGGCCGGCCTGGGGGCCGGCGAGGTCGGCTACCTCATCACCGGGGTCAAGGACGTGCGCCAGTCCAAGGTCGGTGACACGGTCACCTCCGCGGCGGCGCCGGCCGACGAGCCGCTGTCGGGCTACCAGGACCCCAAGCCCATGGTCTTCTCCGGCCTGTTCCCGGTGGACGGCTCGGACTTCCCGGCCCTGCGCGACGCCCTGGACAAGCTCAAGCTCAACGACGCCGCCCTGACCTACGAGCCGGAGACCTCGGTGGCGCTGGGCTTCGGCTTCCGCTGCGGCTACCTGGGCCTGCTGCACCTGGAGATCATCCGCGAGCGCCTGGAGCGCGAGTTCAACCTGGACATCATCTCCACCGCCCCCTCCGTGGTCTACGAGGTGACCATGGAGGACCGCACCACGCACACGGTGACCAACCCCAGCGAGTTCCCCGAGGGCAAGGTCTCCTCCGTCTCCGAGCCGGTGGTGCGAGCCACGATCCTGACCCCCAGCGAGTTCGTGGGCACGGTCATGGAGCTGTGCCAGTCGCGTCGCGGCACCATGCAGGGCATGGACTACCTCTCCGAGTCCCGCGTGGAGATGCACTACGTGCTGCCGCTGGCGGAGATCGTCTTCGACTTCTTCGACGCCCTGAAGTCGCGCACCCGCGGCTACGCCTCCCTGGACTACGAGGCGGACGGCTCCCAGGACGCCAACCTGGTCAAGGTCGACATCCTGCTCAACGGGGACAAGGTGGATGCCTTCAGCGCCATCGTCCACCGCGACTCGGCCTACTCCTACGGTGTCATGATGACCAAGCGCCTCAAGGCCCTCATCCCGCGCCAGCAGTTCGAGGTTCCCGTGCAGGCGGCCATCGGCACCCGCGTCATCGCCCGTGAGAACATCCGGGCCCTGCGCAAGGACATGCTCGCCAAGTGCTACGGCGGTGACATCACCCGTAAGCGCAAGCTGCTGGAGAAGCAGAAGGAGGGCAAGAAGCGCATGAAGGCCATCGGCCGGGTCGAGGTGCCCCAGGAGGCCTTCATCGCGGCCCTCGGTGCGGACACACCCACCGGTGCCAAGCCGGGCAAGTAGCGGAGCCTGCGGGTACGGGGACAGGACCGAGCAGGACGAGGACGGTTCCGGCGGACGATGGAAGGACGGCTGCGGACATGAGCGACGAGAGCAGGCAGACCACGGTTGATGCTGCCCTGACCGACGACGGCTCCAACCTGGTCCTGACCCGGGAGCTGGCCCGGGTCCTGGGCGAGCCCCACGCCGGCGCGGACGGGCGCCACAACGATGAGCCCTCGCCGTTCCATGACGGCGACCTGGTGGGAACCGTCGGCGCGGTGTGCGCTGTCAAAGGGCTGCGGCCCGATGCCGGCCCGGCAGGCGTCTCGGCGATCCACAAGGGCGCCGTCGATGGGCCGGTCGAGGTCGGCCGGACCGGGATCGTCTCCGACAAGCACGGGGATCGCGCCCACCACGGGGGCCGTGACAAGGCCCTCTACGTCATGAGCGCCGCCGAGCAGCGCCACTGGTCGCAGGTCCTGGGCGGTATCGAGCCGGGGCGGCTGGGGGAGAACCTCCTCATCGAGGGCGATATCGACGACGTGGAGATCGGCGCGATCCTGTCCATCGGCGACCCGAGCAACGGAGGACTGCGGGTCAGGGTGACCGGTGTGCGCAACCCGTGCGCCACCTTCGCCCGTGGTGTGGGCCGTGCGGACTGGGTGGAGGTCTTCTCGGCGCGCAACCGGGTGGGCGTCTACCTGGCGGTCCTCGACGAAGGGTCGGTGCAGGCCGGCGACGAGGTGCGCGTGGTCTCCTCCCCGGGCCACCGGGTCACCTGCCGGCGCTGGTTCGCCCACCACGATCCGCGTGATGCCCAGGGGCTGCTCAACTCCGAGATCTTCGGCAACTGCGTCATCGCCCCCTTCACCAAGAAGTACGTGCGCGCCGCCGCCCACGAGCAGGTCGGCTGACGGCGCCGCTCAGCGCCTGACGGCACCAGGCAGACGGTTTCGAGACCTGACAGAAGTAAAGGACGCAAGGCTCCGCATGGCTCAGCACCACCCGCCCCGCTCCCACGCCATCCACTCCAGGGTGCGCTCCTTCTCGCGCGCCGGCGGCAGGCTGCGCCCCGTCCAGGCCGAGGCCCTGGTCGCGCTGGGTCCCCGCTACGTGGTCGATGTGCCTCGGGCCGACGCCGTACGCACCGTGTCCCCGAGCTTCCGCCTGGAGCCGGAGAAGCTCTTCGGGCATGTGGGTCAGGTGAGGCCGCTGATCGTCGAGGTCGGTTCGGGCAGTGGTGAGGCGCTGCTGGCCCACGCCGCCGCCCACCCCGGGGCGGACTACCTGGCGGTGGAGGTCTGGGAGACCGCGATCGCCCGGCTGGTGACCTCGATCCACCGCCAGGGCCTGCACAACGTGCGTGTCGTTCCCGCTGACGCCTCCCAGCTGCTGGCCACCGCCCTGCCGGTGTCCTGCGCCAGCGAGGTGTGGGTGTTCTTCCCCGACCCCTGGCGCAAGCCCCGGCACCGCAAGCGCCGCCTGGTGACCACCGCCTTCGCCGACTCGGTGGCGCGGGTGCTGCGTCCCGGCGGGGTGTGGCGCCTGGCCACCGACTGGGCGGACTACGCCTGGCAGATGCGCGACGTCATCGAGGATGTGGCGGCGCTGCCCACCGGGCTGCGGCAGGATGCGACCCTGCCCTACTTCCGGCACGACGACGCCGGCGCCCGTCCTGACCTGGGGGCCGAGACCGCCGAGGAGGACAGTCTGGGCAACGGCCTGGACCCGGGATCCCCGGCGGGGGCGCGCGGTGGCTGGTCGCCCCGTTACGAGGGGCGGGTCATGACCCGCTTCGAGCAGCGGGGCCTGGACGCGGGACGCACGATCCGGGACCTGACCGCAGTGCGCACCGAGGTGGCCTGGATCCCCGAGCGGGGCGCCTCCATGCTGGATCGTCTCGAGGCCGAGGGGCAGGCATGGAACCGCCTGGAGTCCCAGCCCTGGCGGCTGCGCGAGGGGCGCGGTGACGGCTTGCTGCACCCGGCGGACCGGCCGTGACTGAGACCTCCAGGCTGCCCCGCCGCGCCTGGCTCATGGTCATCGTCGCCGGCTTCCTCGGGTTCTGCGCAGTCCTGCGGGCACCGGTGGGCGTCATCCCGCCCCTGCTGACGCGCCTGGGGCAGGACCTGGGCATGGGGGAGGTGGCCCGCGGCGCACTGACCTCCGTGCCGATCCTGTGCTTCGGGCTGCTCACCCCGCTGGCCTCGACGGTGGTGCGTCGTGTCGGCATCAACACCGCGGGCCTGCTCACCCTGGGAATGGCTCTGGCCGGGGCACTGCTGCGCTCGGCCGGCACCACCTGGGCTGCCTTCGCCGGAACCGTCATCATCGGGGCGGGGCTGACGGTGGGCAACCTGGTGGCGCCCATGGTCATCGGCCGCGACTTCTGGCACCGCACGTCGCTCATGACAGGCTTGTACTCCTCCACCTGCAACGTCATCGTCACCGCGGCCACCGCCCTGGCCGTGCCGCTGGCCCTCGTCATCGGCTGGCAGGGCTCGGCCGCTGCCTGGACCGCGATCCCGGTGCTGCTGGCCGGTGCCCTGTGGCTGTGGGTCTTCCCGCCCGGCAGCCAGACACCCCGGCAGAGCCTGCGGGAGCGATCGGGGATGACCTCCTGGGTGACGGAGCGCTCCCTGGCCCGTCCGACGTCGTCGACCGGCGCCGCCGTCTGGAAACGCCCCCTGACCTGGGTGATGGCCGTGGCCTTCGCCGCCCAGACCTTCTCCTACTACGCGATCTCGGGGTGGCTGCCCACGGCCCTGGTCGACGAGCTCGCCATGAGTGAGTCCGGCGCCGGTGTCGCCGCCTCCGTCTTCTCCCTGCTGGGAATCGTGGGACCCCTGCTGGTCCCGGTGATGTTCGAGACGCTGGGGTGGCCGGCCAGCAGGGTCCTCGGCGTCATCTGCGCCTGCTGGCTGATGCTGCCGATCTGCCTGACGGTGGCCCCCGGCTACTGGCTGGTTCCCTGCATGTTCTCGGGCATCGCGCACGGCGCCTTCTTCGCCGCCCTGTTCACCCTGGTCATCCGCCGATCGGAGTCGGTCGATGAGAACCGCCGGACCACCGCGGTCATTCAGACGACCGGCTACTGCCTGGCCGCCGTCGGCCCGGTGGTGATGGGCTGGGTCCATGAGCACAGCGGCGGATGGGTGGCCCCTTTCGCCATGGTGGTGGGAGTGCTGGTGCTCATGACCGTGTGCGCCCAGATCGCGGCCCGCGCGGGCGACTCCGGCAGGCCCGAGCCGGCCATTCCCGCCGGCGTCCTGGAGGGCGACGACGAGCGGGCCGAGGCTCAAGGCGGCGCCGAGTGAGCCCGGCCCAGCCGGTGGGTGACCCCCTGCCGGGAATGGGGGAGCTGCCGCCACAGGCGGCCGTTCCTGCTCCAGGCGGAGGCGAGCGCCCGTTCTCGGTGTACCTGCACGTGCCCTACTGCCGGGTGCGTTGCGGCTACTGCGACTTCAACACCTACACGAACCTGACCATGGGGCAGGGGGCCTCGGCCGAGGACTTCGTAGGGACTCTCGCCGGCGAGCTGCGTGCCGCCCGCCGCGCCATGGACGGCGTGGGCTTGCCGGTGCGTTCAGCCCGGACCGTCTTCGTGGGTGGAGGAACCCCCACCATGCTGCCCGCCTCCGACCTGGTGAGCATGCTGGAGCTGGTGCGCGAGTGCTTCGGGCTCGCCGCCAATGCGGAGGTGACCACGGAGGCCAACCCGGACTCCGTGGACGAGGCGGACCTGGTGGCCCTGGCCGAAGGCGGTTTCACCCGGGTCTCCTTCGGCATGCAGTCGGCGGTGCCCCACGTGCTGAAGGTTCTGGAGCGCACCCACGAGCCCGCCCGGGTGCCCCACGTGGTGGAGTGGGCACGGCGGGCGGGTCTGAGCACCTCCCTGGACCTCATCTACGGGGCGCCGGGGGAGTCCCTGGAGGACTGGCAGCGCTCCCTGGACGCGGTGACCCGGATCGGCCCGGACCACGTGAGCGCTTACGCCCTGGTCATCGAGGAGGGCACCAGGATGTGGGGACAGGTCAGCCGCGGAGAGCTGCCGATGCCCGAGGATGACGACGAGGCCACCAAGTACGAGATGGCCGACGCCGCCCTGCGCCAGGCCGGCTACGAGTGGTACGAGATCTCCAACTGGGCGCGCCCCGGTGCCGAGTGCCGCCACAACCAGGCCTACTGGCTCGACTGGGACTGGTGGGGTGCCGGGCCCGGGGCCCACTCCCACCTGGGGGACGTGCGCCTGTGGAACACCAAGCACCCGGTCGCCTGGGCGGGGCAGATCGCCACCGGCCATCTGCCCGTGGCCGGGCATGAGATCATCGACGCCGACTCCCGCGAGCTGGAGCGGATCATGCTGGGCATCCGTCTGCGTGAGGGCCTCGAGCTGGCGAGCCTCGGGTCCGGGCCGAGCGGCCCACCAACAGACCTACCTGACGCCGCAGGAGCCACCCCACCGCACTTGGTGCCCGTTGTGGCCGGTCTCGTCGTCGATGGACTGCTCGACGCCAGTGCAGCCATGAGGGGCCGGGCGGTGCTCACCCTGCGCGGCCGTCTCATGGCCGATACCGTCACCCGCGCCCTGACCCGATGAACCCACCCCAGTTACTGCTGAAAAGAGCTACTTCACAATCTGAAGTGTTGGTCTGACAGTCGGGTGCTCCTCACTGCCTGAATTCTCCAAGCTGGATTCCGTGCCCGTATCTGGGGCTGCGTGAAGCGCTTGGCCGAGCATAAAACTAGTAACATCGTCAGGACGTTGACCGATTGTCCTAGCCCAGTCTGAGACTGAGAGTCCTCGAGACCTCAGATGATCATTGACAGTGCTGAAGACTCGTGATTTCTCATAGGGGAGCATACTGCCTGGCTCTCCGTGATGGAAGCCTCGTGTGGTGAGCGTAGCGAGCATCTGCCGGTATCCCCAGTCCGACAACAATCCTGCGTCGTAGATAGAACGCGCCGTTGCGATGGCCGACGTCCCGTAGGTGATCTTGATCTTCATCAGAGTGTCGAGTGACGGAGGGCTTGATAACTTGGCGCGCAAGGACTCTGTGGGAAGCAGGAACTCGGCGGCAAAAATATTCGCTTCATGCTCGATCTGTCGGTCTGTTGCCTCTTCGGTTTTGGTGACATCCGAGTGGAGTATCAAATGGCCGATCTCGTGTGCCAGATCGAAGCGTGAACGCTCCGCTGTCTTGACGCGGGACAGGAAGATGAAGGGGCGTCCGTCCGCTGACCAGAAACTGAATGCATCCACTTTGACGTCCGCCAACGGAATCCCGAGGACTCTGATTCCATGAGCCTCAGCCATCTGCACCAGGTTGGGAGCAGGTTCCAGACCCATTCCCCATGCTAGACGCAGAGCCATGGCCGCCTCTTGAGGTGAGTTGCGAAACTCGGTGTCGAGCAGGCTGAGGGCAGGTGTCCTAAAATGTTTGGAAATAGACCTGTAGAACTCGACCCCCAGTGCTCCGAAGGCCGTTGAACGACGCAGTAAGACGGATGGAGAGCGTCGTCGTGCCCGGAAGAACAGCTGTTTCTCTTCCAGTAGGTCAATCTCCTTGGTCGAGAAGAACTCGGGCGGCATCCCTGTGATGGTGGCGATCTGAAGCAACCTCGATGAGGGGGGGCCCGTAGACTCCCATGTCGTCACTGTGCGAGGTGTCGTCCCTGTCTTGTGGGCCAGCGCTGACTTGGACAGTCCTGCCCTCTGTCTGGCCAGGGTGACTCGCGATGCCTCGAGTGTCATGAGATAGCGGTGATCTCGAAGTCCACGTCCTGTGTGGCTGCATAGGACTGCATGTCGTCTCCGGAAGACAATTCAGTATATCCTGAGAGATCTTGTGCGGGAAGAATGATGCGCGTCTCCCACTGGGTGACGAAGCCTTTGTCGCATTCTATCGGCAGCGATAGCTCCAGGCGTAACTCATTGCTGGCTCGGTCCCAGAAATAGAGCAGGACCCAGGTTTGCAGATTGGCGAAAACTGTATCCTCATCTCCAGGTCCGAGGTTGAGCCGACACTGCGTGTATCTCGGAGCTCTACTCTTTGCCGCGTTGTTTTCGATCTCATTGGCGAATCTGGGGCCTTTGATGCGCGCATTGCGCGGGTTGCCGTTCGCGTGAGCAGTCTGTGAGTCGCCGCCAACTGCTGCGATTGCCATGCTCCCGTCTGGGCTGACCGATCGGGGTGCGTTGGCGATGTCATGGTGCTTCCAGTCTTCCTTGTCGAGCTGTTTGCGCAGAGCTCCCACGATCTTCGACCAGATGGAGATCCCGAAGGCGATCACCGGCTCGAAAGATGAGTAGCTGATGACTGCGCTCTGCAGCCCCTCAACGCAGGGCCGAGTGAGGTTGGAGGGGATCAGACCCATCGCGTGAAGTTCCTGCTCGGCCGTCGCTCCGGTGATGACTTGTGTGTGTGGTAACTGTGTAATGGACTGAGTCATGAGAGCCTCCCAGAGCCTCGAACAAGTGGACGAAACCAGAAGTTACCACAGGTGAGCGTGCAGAACCGGAAGTGACAGGGTGTTGCTCGTCGCTGCTGTGCGATCAAGGTGGCGAGCTTGTCGTTGGTGGGGCTCGTCGCCGATGGACTGCTTGACGCCGGTGCGGCCCTGAGAGGCCGGGCAGTCCTCACTCTACGAGGCCGCCTCATGGCCGACACCGTCACCCGCGCCCTCACCCAGTGAGCCTGTAGAGCGTCGACGTCTACCCGCAAGTCGTTGACGCCATCCCGTGCTACTCGCCGTCCGACAGCATGTACTCCTGAATTGCCTGGAACAGCTCAGATGGCAGCTCCACGTGGCCGAAGCGCAGCTTTGGAGCTACTTCGCTCCAGCCCGGTAAGGTGCGCAGGACATCGAGCGGCACCTCTCGTATCGGCTCCTGCCACTCAATTTCACGTCGGTACGGAACAAAACCGGGAAACATCTCGTACTGGTAGACCACGTCCCCAGTGACCACTCCGCAGGCAGTGATCGCCTGATAGGGCCGGCGTGACCTGAACTCCTGCTTCGGTGAGTAGTAGAGGATGTAATCGCCTCGCCGCATACGTTGAAGCGGCGCCTTCTTGCCATGGCACAGCTGACAGAACCCGTCAGCCACGCCCAGAGCCACATGATCCTTGGAAGCAACGCCAAGCCAGTATCTCAATGTGCTGTCCTTTCTGTCGTGTCGGGTTCGGCCTGTACGCCGGTGAGGAGCCGGCTCGGCTGCCGGGGCTCAACCGGCCACTCATCGGCGTGATCGGTTCAGGTCACGACGCCTTCTCGTGAACGGTGACGGCATAGCCATCCGGATCGGCGAAGGTGAACGTCAGGCCGAAGGGGCTAGGGCTGGGATCGGTCAGGATGATGGTTCCTGATGCCTTGAGCGAATTGTGCAGCTCCTGAACCGCGTCGCAGTGCAGCCAGAGTGCCACCCCGAGACCGGGACGGGGAGCCTCAGAGAGATCAACTCCGGGCAGGGGCTCGCGAACCGCGAAGGGGATCGGCGTTGTGGCGAAGAGGACGGCGCCAGGAGGTGAGGCTGGGGCGCGGCGCAGTCCCAGGGCGTTCTCGTAGAACTCCGCGGAACGCTCGAGGTCGCTCACCTGCAGGGCGATGAAGTCGGGGTCGGTGACAGTCATGGAGATCTCCTCTCAGACGATGTATGTCAGAATACTGCTATGAGTCAAGACGACCCCAGGGAGCTCCTCGGCTACCAGCTCAAGCATGTCCAGGCCGCGCTTCGAACTCGCATGGATGAGGCACTCCGCCCCCTGGGGCTGAGTGCTCCCCAGTACCTCTGTCTCGAGCTGCTCGGTCGTGCCCCGGGAGCCTCGACCTCCGACCTCGCCAGAGAGGCCTTCGTGACCCGCCAGACCATGAGCACGCTTCTGCGCGCCCTGGTGGATCGAGGTCTGGCTCAGCGTGCAGCCCAGGCGCCTTCCGGTCGTGCGCTGCCTCTGCAGCTCACCCCCAAGGGGCGGAGCCTGCTCAAGGAGGCGTCGAGGGTGACGGTGGAGGTCGAGCGGGTCATGATCGCGCCTCTCAGTGAGTCTCAGCTGCGTACGGTGCGGGAGGCGTTCTCAGCCTGCATCGCCGCGCTTGAGAAGTGATGCCAGCGTCGAAAGGATGGGACCAAGGGCCGGGGTACTGGGTGAATGAGGCCATCGCGTTGGGACGAGTCGGTCAAGACCGACCTCCCTCGGAGCGCCTCCAGGAGAGTTTCAGGGGTTAATGAAATCCTGGTTGAATGACTACTCCACAGTATCCAGGTTACCCAGACGACGGATCTCAACCCGGTGGCGTCCCGGGCTACGGAGCACAGCCCGGCTATGGGGCCGGCCCTGACGCTCATCAGCAACCCGGCTACGGACCTCAAGCCGGTGCCGTTCCAAACTACGGGCCTCAGGCTGGGGCGGCACAGGGCTACGGCCCCCAGTCCACCATGGGCGGCGGAGCCGGTATGCCGTACTACCCTGCAGGTGCGATGGGCGGTGCGCCGATGAGCGTCGGCGACGGCCTGTCCTGGGCGTGGTCCAAGTTCAAGGACAACGCGCTTATTCTCGTTGTCGGCTTCGGTGTGTGGGCCATTCTTTCAAATCTTGGATTTGACTCGCGTGTCGAGCTCAACGGAGAAGAGTACGGATTCAGCTACGGAATCCCCTTCTGGGGGTATGTCGCTCCCGTTGTCCGCCTGTTCTCGGCCATCGTGGCCGCCAACATGTCCCTCAAGGTGGCTTCTGGGCGGCAGCTGGAGTGGAACGACATCTTCTCCTTCCCGAACTTCGGGGCCAGCCTTCTGGCCAGCTTCCTCACTGCGGTTGCCACGGGAGTGGGCCTGATCCTGTGCTTCATTCCGGGAATCATCATGGCTTTCCTCCTCTACTATTCCGTCTACTTCACCGTGGATAAGGGCGTGGACGGCATTGCGGGAATGAAGGCGTCGTGGGCAACCTTGTCCAGTCACGTCGGAGAGCTCTTCCCCTTCGCTCTGACCGGTGTCGGCCTCTACTTCATCGGTGCGATCACACTGATCGGCTGGCTTGTGACGGTCCCGCTGGTGGCGCTGCTCTCCGCCTACTCCTACGTGCGCATCCAGGGCTACGACGTCGTCCGCTGACATCGTCTCCCGAGGTCTCCTCCGCGCCCCGCTCGTCTCAGACGGCGGGGCGCGGACTCGTTGCGAGCCGGAGGGCGCATCCGCTCGGCTAAAGTGAGGCCGACGTCGATCAACGCCGTCGTCGTCGAGAACGATCCTGCCCATCCCAAGGACTTCCGTGCCTCTGAGCCCCACCGCTCCCGACCCGCATGACGCGGAAGAGCGCCCCGCCCTCATCCTGGCCAACCTCGGCACGCCGTCGGCCCCCACGCCCAGAGCCGTTCGGTCCTTCCTGCGGGAGTTCCTCTCCGACCGCCGGATCGTCGAGACGCACCCTCTCCTGTGGCGACCCGTCCTGGAAGGCATCATCCTGCGGGTACGCCCTCGCGCATCGGCGGCGAAGTACGCCACCATCTGGCGCCCCGGCGAGGAGACCAGCCGCTCCGGCTCCCCGCTCATGCACTACAGCGAGCGACAGGGCGAGCTGCTCCAGCAGGAGCTCGGCGAATCGGTCCAGGTTCGTATCGCCATGCGCTACGGGCAGCCGGCTCTGCGGCATGTCATGGGTGAGCTCATGAAGGCCGGCTGCCGCCGGATCGCCCTCATCCCGCTCTACCCGCAGTACGCAGCCTCCTCGGCCGGCACCGTCGTCGATGAGGCCGCCCGCTTCATCCTGGCCTCCCGCAACCAGCCCGAGCTGCGCACCGTCCGCTCCTTCGAGACCGCCCCTGCCTACATCGAAGCCCTCGCCACCGCCCTGGAGCAGCACTGGCAGGTCCACGGCCGCCCCGACCCGGCAGCCGGTGAGCGCCTCCTACTGTCCTTCCACTCCATCCCCCGGGCCATGCACGACGCCGGAGACCCTTACCACGCCGAGTGCGAGCGCACCGCCCAGCTCCTCTCCCGGCGGCTCGACCTGCCCGACGGGCTCGCCCAGCTCACCTTCCAGTCCGTCTTCGGGCCCGCCGCCTGGATCGGGCCGGCCACCATTGACACGGTCGGCGAGCTCGGCCGTGCCGGCTGCCCCCGCCTCGACGTCATCTGCCCCGGCTTCGTCTCCGACTGCCTGGAGACTCTCGAGGAGATCAACCAGCTCAACCGCGAGACCTTCACCACTGCCGGGGGCGGCAGCTTCCACTACGTCCCCTGGGGAAACGACTCCGACGGTGCCATCGCCACCCTGGCTCAGCAGGCCAGAAAGGTGCTGGCCGGCTGGATCTGAGCCCAGCGCGGTCCAGCTGCGGCATCAGAGCGGAAAGTCGGTCTCAGCACGAGAGACCACAGGCCCTCACCGGGGAAACTGATGCCCGGGAAGGTAAGGTGACGCGAACAGTCCCGATCCTGTGAGGAAGTTGCCGTGCATCTTGAATGGTGGTCCGTCCTGCCCTTTGCGGGCATGCTCGCCTGCATCGCCGTCCTGCCCCTGATCCCGGCCACGGCCCACTGGTGGGAGAAGCACTCCAGCCAGCTGATCGTCGCCGTGGGCCTGGGCGTGCCGGTGGCCATCTGGATGTGGGCCGCCCTCGGGTGGACGTCCGTCTTCGCCGCCGTGGTGGAGTACTTCCAGTTCATCTGTCTGCTACTGGCCCTGTTCGTCGTCTCCGGAGGCATCTTCCTCAAGGGTGACATCCGCGCCACGCCTCGCAACAACACGATCTTCCTGGCCGTCGGCGGAACCATGGCCTCCTTCGTGGGCACCACCGGCGCCGCCATGCTCCTCATCCGGCCCCTGCTGGCCACCAACAAGGAGCGCCGCTACCGGGTGCACACGGTGCTGTACACGATCTTCATCGTGGCCAACTGCGGCGGGCTCCTCACGCCCCTGGGCGACCCGCCCCTGTTCCTGGGCTTCCTGCGCGGGGTGCCCTTCACCTGGACCTTCAACCTCCTGCGCGAGTACCTCTTCGTCAACGTCATGCTGCTGGTGAGCTACTACGCCCTGGACTCCTACTACTACTCCCAGGAGCCTGCCAAGGCCGTGCACGACGACGACACCGAGATCGAGCCCCTCGGCCTGAAGGGCTCGCTCAACTTCGTCTTCTTCGCCGTCATCATCGCCGCTGTCGCCTTCGCCCCCTCCGTTGACGTCCACGCCATCGAGGAGGGCCACGCCGCCCTGGGCGACTGGATCCCCGTGCGTGAGTTCATCATGCTCGCCTCCGCGGCCGGGTCCTACTTCCTGGGAAGCCGAGAGGTCCGCTTCAAGGACAACCAGTTCACCTGGGGACCCATCGCCGAGGTGGCCATCCTGTTCATCGGCATCTTCCTGACCATGATCCCGGCCCTGCACTACCTCGACGAGGTCGCCGGCTCACTGCCGCTCAACGAGGTCACCTTCTTCATCTTCACCGGCGGGCTGTCCTCCGTCCTGGACAACGCCCCCACCTACGCCACCTTCTTCGAGATGGCCGGCAAGGTTGCTCACCCCGGTGGCGCCGACGTGGCCGGGGTCCCCGAGCTCTACCTCGTGTCCATCTCGCTGGGGGCCGTCCTGTGCGGTGCCATCACCTACATCGGCAACGGCCCGAACTTCATGGTCAAGTCCGTCGCCGAGTCCGACGGCGTCGAGATGCCCAGCTTCGGCGGTTACGTGGGGCGGGCCATGAAGCATCTGGTGCCGGTCATCGCCGCCATGGTCCTGCTGTTCATCGCCCCGGGTGTCCTGTGGAAGGTCCTGGGCGCTGTACTCACCGTGGGGCTCCTGGGACGCGACGCCCTCCTAGTGTCCCAGTCCCGTCGCCTGGCCCTGGCCCACCAGGCCGAGGGGGCGGACAACTGAGCCGGCTGTCGGACTCTGCCGGTCCACAAGCCGCATCCGCCCTCGCAAGGGCGGGTTCCCTCCCGGAATGCGTATGCGTAGCCTGAGCGCGTGCAGCTGGGACACGTCATCTACAAGGTCAAGGACCTCCCTCGGGCAGTGGCCGACTTCGAGGCCAGGGGCTTCGCCGTCGAGTACGGCACAGTGAAGCGTCCCTACAACGCGCTCATCTACTTCTCTTCCGGCCCCTACCTGGAGCTCCTGGCCCGCACAGGCATGCCGCCGCTCCTGGGGCGCCTGCTCGCGCTCGGCCCGCACGGAGGCGCGGCTCGCCGCTTCCTGTCCTGGGATCGAGGCCCCGAGGGGCTGTGCGGCCTGTGCCTCGAGGGCGATGCCTCCGAGCTGGAGGAGGGGGCAACCCTGCTGAGCGGCAAGGGCCTGCGCCTCAAGCCCAAGCGCGTGGACCCCCACGGGCGGGAGCTGCGCTACGAGGTCTTCTTCCCCGACGACGTCGACCTGCCGTTCCTCATGAGCCACTTCAGCATTGAACCCAGACCCCAGGACTTCACCCACCCCAACGGGATCGGCTCCATCGCCCACGTCACCTACCCGATGCCCGAGCGCAAGCGGGGTACTGCCCTCAGGCTGAGCGATGACGATCGGCTCGAGCTCGTGGAACCCGGGCAGTCCATGACGGTGACCTTCGACGACGGCGGTGTCCTGTGAGACTCCCCGTGAGGGCACTGCGTTGAGGACCGTGGCTCCTTAGTGACTCTTCGGTGACTCCTCAGCGCGTGCCCGGGGCGGTGACGAAGTCGATGAGCTCCTCCATGCGACCCAGCAGGCTCGGCTCGAGGTCCTTGTAGGAACGCACCGTCGCCAGGATGCGCTGCCAGCCCCGGGCGACGTCGGCCTGGGTGTCATGCGGCCAGCCCAGGGCCTCCAGAGTGCCGTGCTTGATGTCGGTGCCCCGCGGGATGTCCGGCCATCGCTCCAGACCCACCCGGGCCGGTTTGACCGCCTGCCACACGTCCACGTACGGGTGCCCCAGGACCAGCACGTTCTCCCCGCCGGGCATCTCGGTCACCCGCTGGGCGATCCTCGACTCCTTGGAACCGGTCACCAGGTGGTCCACGAGGACGCCGGCCCTCCGCTCAGGTCCGGGGCCGAAGTCGGCCATGATCTCCTCGAGGTTGTCGACGCCGTCGAGCATGAGGACGACGACGCCCTCGTGGCGCAGGTCGTCACCCCAGACCTTCTCCACCAGCTCGGCGTCGTGCTTTCCCTCCACCCAGATGCGGGAGGCACGTGCCACCTTGGCCCGTTCGCCCTCAACCGCGTAGGAGCCCGAGGCCGTCAGCCGTCTCCCGGCGGCGCTCACCGGGCCGGTGGGGGTGCGCCTGCGCGCCACAGGCGGATCCAGGATCACCGGGCGGCCCTCGATCCAGAACCCGGGCCCCAGGGCGAAGCCGCGGCGCACACCGTGACGGTCCTCCAGGACCACGACGTGCTGACCGCCCGACTTCTCCACCGCCACCGCGGCGCCGACGAACCCGGTCTGCCGGTCCTCAACCACCAGTCCAGGCTTCACCGGCACGTGCACCGACTCCGGGCGCACGGCGCCGGGCCCCGTGCGGTGCGGATTCACCGACAGGACGTCCCCGCCGTAGCGGTCGCTCGACGACGGCCTGCGGGCGGCGGATTGCTTCGCAGCCGCCCCGCCGCGCGAGCGCGAACCGGCCGAGGCGCCCTGCGCCTGCTGCTTCTGCTCCGCCTCGGCGCGAGCCCTCAGAGCGGCTCGGCGGGCGGCGGTCGATCCGGGAACGGGGGAGCGGTACGGGGCAGGCGTGTTCACCCTCGGCACGGTAGGGGAAACTCACGGTCCGCCAGCGGTGGACCCGCCGGACCACGGCGTAGGATGGCACTCACGTGGGGTGAGTGCTAATCGCTTGCCGCACCCCACAGGTGTACGGGCGGCCTGCCGCCTGACGCCGGCACTGATCGCGTCTCGGCACTGACGAGGGGAGGAGGACCCGTGGCCAACGACCGACGTCTCAAAGTCCTGTCCGCCATCGTCACCGACTACGTGCGTACGCGCGAGCCCGTGGGGTCCAAGGCCCTCGTGGAGCGCTACCGGCTGGGCGTGTCCCCGGCCACCATCCGCAACGACATGGCGGCCCTGGAGGACGAGGGCTACATCCACCAGCCGCACACCTCGGCCGGGCGCGTGCCCACCCAGAAGGGGTACCGCCTCTTCGTCGACGAGGTCGCCCGCATCAAGCCCCTCTCGGCGCCTGAGCGGGCCGCCATCACCGCGCTCCTATCCGGAGCGGTCGACCTGGAGCAGGTCGTGGCCCGCACCGTGAGGGCGCTGGCCCAGCTGACCGGCCAGCTCGCAGTCGTTGAGTACCCGAGCCTGCGGTACGCGGCCCTCCAGCACCTCGAGCTCGTGGCCCTGGGGCCGGAGCGCGTCCTGCTGGTCATCATCACCGACACCGGACGTGTCGACCAGCGCACTGTGACCCTTAGGTCCAGGGGCGCCGTGAACTCCCACCATGACGGGGGCTTCGACATCGCCGACGTCGTCGATCCCCTCGTCCTGGAGCGCCTGCGCACCCGGCTCAACGGTGCTCTCACGGGCCGCCGCGCCGCCGACGTCGTCCCGATCCTGGCCGCCCTGGCCGAGCAGGCGCCCGCCGACGAGCGGTTCCTGCTCGATGCCGTCTCCGACGAGCTCGTCGCCGCACTGCGCCCCGACGCGGAGGAGCGGCTCGTCGTCGCCGGGACCGCGAACCTGGCCCGCTCCACCCCCGACTTCTCCTCCCTGGGGCCTCTCCTGGACGCCGTCGAGGAGCAGGTGGTGCTGCTGCGCCTGTTCACCGCCGCAGACGACGCCCAGGCCGGCGAGAACCGGATGCGCGTGAGCATCGGCTCGGAGAACAACGACGATGCCCTGGCCGAGGCCTCCGTCGTCACCACCACCTACGGGCCGGGCACCGGTGAAGCCGTCGCCCACCTCGGGGTCATCGGCCCCACCCGGATGGACTACCCGGCCACCATGACCGCCGTACGGGCCGTGGCCCGCTACCTGTCCCGGTTCCTGTCCCCACCGGAGACGTGAGAACCGGCCTGCCCGACCCACCCCACAGCGGCCCGGTCGAGCACGCCACCCAGACATCCACCGCAGAAGTTGTAGCCGTAAAGGAAGAACGCAGTGAGCAACTACTACGAGGTCCTCGGCGTCAGCCGCGACGCCAGCCCCGAGGAGATCAAGAGGGCCTACCGAAAGAAGGCCCGCCAGCTGCACCCTGACGTCGCCGGCCCCGGCCATGAGGACGAGTTCAAGGAGGTCTCCTCCGCCTACGAGGTCCTCTCCGACGCCGACAAGCGCCAGATGTACGACCTGGGTGGCGAGGACGCCGTGCGAGGCGGCGGATTCGGCGGCGGGTTCGCCGGCGCCGACTTCGGTGACCTGGGCGGCATCTTCCAGTCCTTCTTCGGTGGGGGAGCGGCCAGCCGCGGGCCGGCCTCCCGGGCCCGACGCGGTCAGGACGCCCTCGTGGCCGTGGACGTGGAGCTCTCCGACGTCGCCTTCGGGGCGACCCGGTCGGTCCCCATCGACACCTACGTCACCTGCACCGCCTGTGACGGATCGTGCTGCGCCCCGGGCACCGAGCCGGTCACCTGCTCCCAGTGCAACGGGGTCGGCAACGTCCAGCGCATGACCCGCACCCTGCTGGGACAGGTGATGACCTCCTCACCCTGCCCTGGCTGCCAGGGCTACGGCACCGTCATCGTCACCCCCTGCAAGGACTGCTCGGGCGAGGGGCGCACCCGCGTGCGCCAGGACCTGGAGGTCTCCATCCCCGCCGGGGTGTCCACCGGGACCCGTATCCGCATGTCGGGGCGCGGCGAGGCCGGCCCGGCCGGCGGCCCCAACGGCGATCTCTACCTGGAGATCCACGAGAAGCCGCACGAGTTCCTCGAGCGTGACGGCGACGACCTCTACACCGAGCTGCGCGTGCCCATGACCGCGGCCGCTCTGGGCGCGGTCTTCCCGCTGCAGACACTCGACGGCGAGCAGAACGTCACTGTCAAGGCCGGCAGCCAGCCCGGCGACGAGGTCGTCCTGGACGGCCTGGGCGTGGGGCGCCTGCGCCGCAAGGGCCGCGGGGACCTGCACGTGTCCATCATCGTGGAGACCCCCACGCGCCTGGACGACCGCCAGCGCGAGCTGCTGGTCGAGCTGGCCCGCCTGCGTGGGGAGGACGACGTCGAGCCCGTGCGCGACTCCAGCGTCATGGGCAAGCTCAAGGAGCGCTTCTCCGGACGCTGAGCGCTACCGGGGCGCGGTCCGCCGTTCAGCTGCTGGCCGACGGCTGGTCGGCCTGAGACGACTCGGGCCAGTAGTAGGAATCGGGGGTGGCCCGGGCCCCGAAGATCGCCTGGCCCACCCGCACGCAGGTGGAGCCGCCCTCGATGGCGGCCTCGAAGTCCCCGCTCATCCCCATCGACAGCAGCCCGTCGCCGACGGTGCCCGCCTGGAGGGCGGCGTCGCGCAGCCGACGCATGATGCGGAAGCACTCGCGCACCCGTGCCTCGTCACTGGTGTTGGCGGCCAGGGTCATGAGCCCGCGCACCCGCAGCGAGGAGTAGGCCGGCAGCGCCGCGAGGAAGTCGGCGACATTGTCCGGTTCCAGCCCGAACTTGCTGGGCTCACCCGAGGAGTTGACCTGCACGTAGACGTCCAGGCCGCGTCCGGCCGCCTGGAGGCGCCGGTCGAGGGCCTCAGCCAGGCGCAGGGAGTCCAGGGCCTGGAACTCATCGGCGAAGGCGGCCACGTTCTTGGCCTTGTTCGTCTGCAGGTGACCGATGACTGACCAGGAGATGCCCAGGTCAGCCAGGTTCTCGCTCTTGCGCTGGGCCTCCTGGACCTTGTTCTCACCCATCTGGGTGATGCCTGCGGCGAAGGCGGTGCGCAGGCGCTCCTCTGGGACGGTCTTGGAGACCGGCAGTAGACGGATCTCGGCGGCGTCGCGGCCGGAGCGCCTGGCGGCGGCATCGATCCGGGCGCGGATGGCGGCCAGGTTGCGGCGGAAGTCCTCCACCGTGACGGCAGCGGCATAGGCGGGGGCCGGTGACGACTGCGGGGAGTGGGCGGTGGCTGAAGGCTTGGTCATGGTCACTGACGCTAGCACTGCCGGCGGACACCGGTTTGATGCGGCCCGTAGGCTGGGGGAGTGACCGCACCCGTCTTCCTCTTCACGTCCGAGACCATTGAGCCCGCCGACGCCGTCGCATCGGCGGGGGCCGGAACCGTCCTCATGCTCACCGGTCCTGAGGCCCGCCATGCCGTGACCGTCAAGCGCCTGCGTGCCGAGGAACGTGTGGACCTCGTTGACGGCGCGGGCCTGCGTCTGCTGTGCGAGGTGACCGGGGCCGGTGTTGGTGGCGCCAAGAACTGCCTGGCCGTGCGGGTGCTTGAGCGCGTTGAGGAGCCTGAGCCGTCGCTGAGGCTGGCCCTCGTTCAGGCCCTGGCCAAGGGCGGGCGCGATGAGCAGGCCGTGGAGACAGCCACCGAGGTCGGGGTGGGGCTGGTGCTGCCCTGGCAGTCCGAGCGCTGCGTGTCCGTGTGGCAGGGGGCCAAGCAGGCCAAGGGTCGCCAGCGCTGGCAGGCGACCGCCCTCCAGGCCGCCAAGCAGGCCCGGCGGGCGCGCGTGCCCGAGGTCGATGAGGTTCGGGACACCCGGAGGCTGGTCGACTGGGTGGGGCAGACAGTTCGCGGCGGGGGAGTGGTGCTAGTCCTGCACGAGGAGGCCAGGACCCCTATCAGCACCGCGATGGAGTCGGTGCGCCTGCCCGCGTCCGGAGAAACGCCACTAGCACTGGCCGTCGTCGTGGGGCCCGAGGGCGGTATCGGCCCCGAGGAGACGGCGGCCCTGGAGGCCGCCGGAGCGATGATGGTGCGGCTGGGCCCCCACGTCATGCGCACCGCCTCGGCCGGTCCTGTCGCCCTGGCCGTCCTCGCCCACGCCAGCGGCCTGTGGGAGTGAAACCGTGGTGATGGTGACGATCCCTGTGGAGACCGGGGGAGTTGAGTGGGCTGGCTGACGAACATGGCATCAGCGTGGATGTCGCTTGCTTCAGGCTAGTGCTCTTTCGAGTGCTTCTCGCATGAACTGACTGCGAGTTTCGCCCTGCGCCTCAGCCCTACGGTCCAGTGCGTCTCGATGCGAGCGTGGCACTTTGAAGGCGATGGTGACAAGATCCTCGTCTGAGAGTCGAGGTCTTCCCGGAGAAACAATGAACTCTCCTGGAGT
This sequence comes from Actinomyces stomatis, assembly GCF_031292835.1. NCBI lineage: Bacteria > Bacillati > Actinomycetota > Actinomycetes > Actinomycetales > Actinomycetaceae > Actinomyces > Actinomyces stomatis. Next base: position 50,476 of record NZ_JASPEP010000002.1, on the reverse strand, counting down.
GCCGGGATACACTCCTCGTTCTGCTGCCTCGCCAAGTCGCTCGATCTCATCGTCAGTGAGCGTGGCTCCGCTCTTCGTCTTATAGGTGCTCATGTGCTCTCCCTTCTGATCTGTAGTTCCTGAGCCATCTTGTCGGTGAGTCTCATGGCGTGAAAAATCAGTAGGCTGCCATCGTCGAGTTCCACTCCAACCATCTCGAGCAGCCGTCCATGAGAGTCTGCTCCGGCTGCTGCGTAGTACTCAGGTGGGTCATAGTTTCTTCGGCGGACTGCGATGGCGCTGTGCCAGGCGGACTCAACATCTGCGGCCTGTATGTCAGGGTGACGGCGGGTGATTCGAGGGTGAACGGTGATCCTGTCCAACATCCGCACAACCTCCTGCCGATGCATTTTGTTGAACAAAATTCTAGCATGTCGTGTCGTGGAGTCGCTTCCCAACGGAGTGGATCGCGGGCATGCTCTGTCTATGAGCGAGATGAGTGAGCGATGAGCCCGCGAGGGCGGCGGCCGGCGGGGAGCCCGGACACGCGTGAGGCCATCCTGGCGGTGGCTCGCACCGCCTTCGCCCGCGACGGCTACCAGACCTCCCTGCGCGGCATCGCGCGCGACGCCGGCGTCGACCCAGCTCTGGTCCACCACTACTTTCCGGACCGGGCCACGCTCTTCGCCAAGGCCGTCATAGAGTCGACCGCTGGGGTCGACGCCAACCTCATGCACCGGGCGGCCTCCATCACCGAGCTCGAGCCCGAACAGCTGGGGGAGGGGATCGTGCGTGCCGTCATCAGCCTGTGGGACGAGGCGGGTGCGGACCGCTTCACGGCGGTCATCCATGCCGCGCTCGGTCAGGGGAGTGACGTCGAGCCTTTCCGCGACTTCATCGCCACCGGGATCCTCTCGCCAATCGTCACTCACTTCTGCCCCGACCGCCACCAGCTGCGAGCCCAGCTCATTGCCAGCCAGATCATCGGACTCGGCCTGGCCCGCTGGGTCGCTCGCATGGACCACATCGCCGGCCTCGACGTCGAGGCAGTCGCCGCGCTCGTCGGCCCCACCATCCAGCGCTACGCCTTCGACGACCTGCCTGGCCTCGCCGATCCCGCCTAACGTCATCTGACCCTACCTCTGGACAGGGGATTGTCATCGACCTATATTCATCACATGATGAAAAGCGATGAAGGAGACGCGCCCCGGGAGTCGGGGGCCAGCAACCGATCGCACGACTCCAGTCGAGACATCACGTCCGCCACCGACTCGGCACCACCGGCCGTTACCGCGACGGACCTGCGCGTGACCCGCGGGCGCAAGGAGATCCTCCACGGCCTGGACCTGAACCTGGAGACCGGCACCATTACCGGCCTGCTCGGCCCCTCGGGCTGCGGCAAGACCACCCTCATGCGCACCGTCGTCGGCGTCCAGCGCTACCGCGGGCAGGTCGAGGTCCTCGGGCACGCACCCGGCGCCGCCGCCGTGCGCGGCCGGGTCGGCTACGTCACCCAGGACCAAGCCGTCTACACCGACCTGACAGCCCGCCAGAACCTGCGCTACTTCGCCTCCCTGGCCGGCAGTCGGGCCCGCGCCCTGGACGAGGTCCTCGACGTCGTCGGGCTCACCTCCCTGGCGGACCGGCCCGTGTCCACCTACTCCGGCGGCGAGGCCGGGCGCGTGAGCCTGGCCTGCGCGCTCGTGGCCGACCCCGACCTGCTCGTCATGGACGAACCCACCGTCGGCCTGGACCCGGTCACCCGCGAGGAGCTGTGGGCCACCTTCCACGCCCTGGCCGAGCGTGGCGCCACCCTCCTGGTCTCCAGTCACGTCATGGACGAGGCCTTCCGCTGCGACCAGGTCCTCCTCATGCGCCAGGGACGCATCCTGGCCACCACCACGGCCACGGATCTCCTGGCCAGCACCGGGGCGGACACCGTGGACGCCGCCTTCCTGGCCGTCATCGCCGACTCCGAGAAGCAGTCCGAGCAGAAAGGAGGACAGCGCTGATGCACCTGCGCACCTACCTGGCCACCACCCGCCGCATCCTCACCCAGCTGCGGGCCGACCGGCGCACGGTCGGCCTCATCGCGATCGTGCCCGCCGCGCTGCTGACCCTGCTGTACTTCGTCTACCGCGACTATCCCGGTGCGGATCTGCTGTTCAACCACATCGCCGTCTCCATGATGGCGATCCTGCCGACGACGGTCATGTTCCTGGTCACCAGCGTCGCCATGTTGCGCGAGCGCGTGAGCGGCACCCTGGAGCGGCTGTGGACCACCCCGATCCACCGGGCCGACCTCCTGTTCGGCTACGCCACCGCCTTCGCGCTGACCGCCGTCATCCAGTCCCTCATCCTGTGCGCCGTGGCAGCCTGGGGCCTGGACGTGGACATCTCCGCCGCCTGGGGGTGGGTGGTGCTCACCGCCCTGGTCGACGCCTTCGTCGGGGTGTCCCTGGGGCTGCTGGTCTCGGCCTTCGCTCGCACCGAGTTCCAGGCCGTCCAATTCATGCCGGTAGTCATCGCACCCCAGCTGTTCCTGTGCGGGCTCCTGGTCAGCCGCGACCAGCTGCCGCGCGCCCTGGAGGTGGTCGGTGACGCCCTGCCCATGAGCTGGGCGGTCGACGCCGTCACCGAGCTCACGACGGCCAGCGAACCCTCCAACGATTTCTTCCGATACCTGGCCTACCTGATCTGCTTCGGCCTGGTGGTCCTGGGGGTGGCAGCCTCCACCGTGCCGCGCAAGACCCGCTGAACCGGAAGGAGCCTGCAACGGCGGTTGCGAGGGCGAGGGCTGTCGTGCCCGCCGTGCGGTCGTGCAGGTGGGGTTAGGGTTGCCTTATGTGGATCGTCTTCGCCTGCGGCTCAGCGCTTTTTGCCGGCATCACCGCCGTCCTGGCCAAGGAGGGAATCCGCACCACGGACTCGACCGTGGCGACGGCGCTGCGCACTGTCGTGGTTCTGGCGGGCGCCTGGGGCATGGTGCTCATCGTCGGCTCGCAGGCCGAGCTGGCCCACCTTGACACCCGCAGTACCGGGCTGCTGGTGCTCTCGGGGCTGGCGACTGGCGCCTCCTGGCTGTGCTACTTCAAGGCGCTCCAACTCGGCAGCGTCAGCAAGGTGGTCCCGATCGACAAGCTGAGCACGGTGCTCACGGTGCTGCTGGCCCTCATCTTCCTGGGGGAGAGGGTGAGCCTCCTCGGTGCGCTCGGGGTTGTGCTCATCGCAGCCGGGACGTTGTTGATGCTCGACGCCGATGACCTGCGCTGCCTGCCTCGAGCTGTGCGCGGCGGCGGGGGCTGGCTGCTCTATGCGCTCGGTTCAGCCTTCTTCGCCGCGCTCACCGCGATCCTCGGTAAGGCAGGCATCACGGGGGTGGAGTCCAACCTCGGTACCGCGATCCGCACCGGGGTGGTCCTGGTGATGGCCTGGGTGATGGTCGCCGTCACCGGGAAGCTCAGAGAAGTCCGTGCCGTGCCTCGTGGTGAGCTCGGCTTCGTCCTGGCCTCCGGTGCTGCAACCTGTGCCTCGTGGCTCTGCTACTACCGGGCTCTCCAGGACGGCCCCGCCAGCGTGGTCGTCCCCATCGACAAGCTGAGCGTGCTCGTCACCGTCCTGTTCTCCGCCCTCGTCCTGCGGGAGGCTATCGGTAGGAGGTACCTCATCGGGCTGACGCTGCTCGTCGGTGGGACTCTTGCCATGCTGACATGAGAGACGGCCGGGAGGACTATTCACAAGCATGCCAATCGTCCGTGTTTGCCCAGGTCATATTCTCCCTAGCCCGTGAGTAAGCCTTCGCGTGCTCCAGAACGCCGGCGGGAAGTGGTTAGTGGGTGCGTGACGTGGCAGCCTCGGCGCGGAAGTCACGGGGACTGAGCCCGTAGCGGCTCTTGAATGCGGAGGAGAAGCTGAAAGGACTGGCATACCCCACCTGGTGGGCAATGGCGGACAAGGTGGCATCGCTGCGGTCCAGGAGATCGGCAGCCATTGCCAGCCTCCACTGGGTCACATAGGTCATGGGGGAGATGCCGAGCGTGGCATTGAACCGCCTCGTGAGAGAAGCCCGGGAGACACCTGCTAGAGTCGCGAGTGAGTCCACCGTCCAGTCTCGTGAGGGGGCCGTCTGTACCGACTCGGTTACCCTTCGCACCACGTCGTCCCGGGAGGCGGAGAGCAGACTGACATGGTTCTGTGTCCCAGTGTTGATCCAGGCACGCAGCGTGGTGACCAACAGGACATCCAGGAGCCTGTCCAGAACACTGGACTGTGCAAATCCGTCATGGACGGTCTCGCGGTTCAACAGACTCACCAGTTCCGGGTCAGGGGTGCTCACCAGGAACCACGGTGGCAGCGACTGCAGCATCAGTCGCCCCAGCTCGGAGTGGTGCCGGTAGGTGCCCACCAGCAGTTGATCCTCGCCCTGCGGATCATTGCCCCAGGTGCGCACCCCGGTGCGCAGCTCTTCGGACAGGTCGCGGCCGTCTGGGCCTGAGCAGACCTGGCCGGCCCCAATCCTGGTACCACCGTCGTGCTCCTGGCTGGAGCTCAGTGTGTAGATGGTAGGAGAGCGCACCACAAGGATTTCACCGGCCTCGAATCGGTGCGGGCGTGATCCGTTTGCAGTGATCCATCCTCCGCCGCTCAGTGTGGGGATGATGGATAGCGGTGCCTTGTCCTCCACCGACAACGACCAAGGACGCCCCATGACCACGCGCAGCAGGAATGCGTCGCGAGCGTGAGGCTGGGCCAGGAAGTCCTCCAGCAGGTCCATACCTCTGAGTCTAGGTGGTTGATTCCAAGGCGGTGTGGGTCGATCGCGCCCTTGCTGTGTATCGATACCGAACGATGTTTCCTGTGCTACGCCTGCAAGCACCTGGCCGGTCGGGCTGGCACAACGGCGCCACCGGTACCCCTGCCTTACGCTCCCTGAGTTCCGATGACCGCGAGCCGCCTCCTCTGGAATCAACCATCGAGGGGTGCCTCGAGCCGATGTCGCATGAAGGTGAGCCGTCGGCCCATGGAGCTGTGGACGCCTCGCCAATGGAATGGAGGTGTGCAAGCAGCGATCTGAGAAGCGCTGCCTTGGGTCGGTTGTCACCCCGGTTCTTCGGAAGGGAGAGTCATGTCACTGAACAACTTTGTGTCCGCATGCGGTGCGGTGGGATCCGCTGTTGTCGGGGGCGTCTACACCAACTTTTCGGCCAGGGTGATGCCTTGGCTGGGTTCGTTGTCGGACGCTGAGGCGATCGAGACCATGCAGAAATTCAACCGCACTGCCGTGCAGGTGCCGTTCATGACCTTCTTCTTTGGCACAGCGATCGCCAGCGCGTGGACAGTGGTGCACAACGTGCGTAAGACGGATCGGGGTATTGGAGAGCAGATCTCCGCCGCGGGAGGCCTTCTGTATCTGGCGGGCTGGGTGCTGACCATCGTCTACAACGTTCCGCGCAACAACCGCCTGGCCGACGTGGTAGCGGGGACCGCTGAGGGAGCCCGGATCTGGCACATGTACCTGGCTGAGTGGACCTCCGCAAACAGCGTGCGAGCCGTTCTCTCACTCCTGGGTGCTGTGGGACTGGGAGTTGGAACTGCCATGAACATTATTTCCAAATTGCGGTGACCGGGCAGGGCCCGGCTGGCAGGTGCCTGTCTGTCGACATCGAGTGACCAGACCGTGCTGCAACGATGCTCGCGCCAGCTGCGCGCACCTTGCTTGAAAAGAATCAGCCATACAGAACAGGAGCCACCATGTATGTCATCTCTGGAGCCAGCGGCCGTATCGGTTCAGTCGTGGCCAACTGCTTACTCGATTCCGGCCACCCCGTCCGTGCTGTCGTCCGTCGTCCAGAAGCAGCCGCCGATTGGATCTCTCGAGGGGCTGAAGCGGTCGTCTTGGACCTGTGCGACAGCCGGAAGCTCACCGAGGCCCTGAACGATGCGGCGGCCTTCTTCGCCATGCTGCCCTTCGATCTTTCCGTGCCGGACCTGGATCAGTACGTTGCAGAAGTGGTGCAGTCGGTCTCCAACGCGGTCAAGGACGCCGGCGTTCGACACACGGTAATGCTCTCTTCCGGCGGTGCGGATCTGACCGAAGGTACCGGACCTATTCTGGGCCTGCACCACATGGAACAGGCGCTCGCACAGACTGGGACCGTCTTGACTGCCCTGCGCCCGGGACACTTCCAGGAGAAGTTCGGGGATATCCTCGGAGCCATTATGCATGAGGGGATCTTCCCGGTTTTCGCCTCAAGTGCGGACACGCCTCTACCTATGGTGGCCACCCGCGACATCGCGGAGATCGCGGTCCAGGAGCTGCTGGCGGATACACGGACCAGCGAGACCGTGGACATCGTGGGGCCGGAGTACACGGAGCGCCAGGTTGCCAGGTCGCTGAGTACCGCCCTGGGCAAGCCGCTTGAGGTCGTGCCGATCCCCGAACCCGGTTGGATGGACGCCCTGTTGAAGGCCGGCTTCGCACCGCACATCGCGGAGAATCTGGCAGAGCTGTACCGGGCGGACGAGCAGAAGCGGCTGGGGCCGCGCGGTGATCGGAGCATCCGTGTAACCACGGATATCGACACCACGGTCCGGCACGTGCTTGCACAGGAGGCCTGATCCCTCTCCCCACGTTGACAGTTCCCCGGACAACAGTGGCTCTGTCTGGTGTCTGCGAGTGACTGTGCTGCCGGCAGTAGATCGTAGAGAGCACCGTCTCGGATTCTGGTGTTCAGGGTCAAGATGCGACGAGTACGAGGACGTCAGTGTTCGCCAAGGCTGTGGTTGTGCACAACGGTCTCATGGGTGAGTTGAGATTCCGCTTGAGCTCCATAAGTATTACTTTCACAGCGTGCGAGTAGGCCAGGGGCGACGTGCCCTCGGCGTCTTTCGGGCCAATCATCTAGGATCGACAGTGATGACGACACCGCCCACCGCTGCAGCCGATTCGCCGGCGATGACCTCCTCAACCGCCAACTCCTCAATCCCGGCAGGTTCCACAGCCCCGACCGTCTCATCAGTCAACTCGGCCACCACTCATCCGGACACTCCCGACGCCGTAGTGGTCCGCTCCCTCACCCTGCCCGAGGACGTCGCCCCGGTGACCCTTCTGGGAGCCCGGGACGAGGTCCTGCGCGCCATTGAGAAGGGCTTCATCGACGTCGATATCCACGTGCGCGGCACCGCCGTCACCGTCTCCGGTCCCGCTGCCCGCGTCGACACGGTCGTCGTCCTGCTCTCCGAGCTCATCGACGTCGCCCGCACCGGCACGCCTCTGACCGCGGACGCCGTCGAGCGCGCCGTCGGCCTGCTGGAGACCTCCACCCGCCCCACCGAGGTCCTCACCGACGACATCCTCACCTCCCACGGCCGTACCATCCGCCCCAAGTCGCTCGGCCAGAAGGCCTACACCGACGCCATCGAGGAATCCACCATCACCTTCGGCATCGGCCCCGCCGGCACCGGCAAGACCTACCTGGCCATGGCCAAGGCCGTCGACGCCCTGGCCCGCAAGCGCGTCTCCCGCATCATCCTCACCCGCCCCGCCGTCGAGGCCGGTGAGAACCTCGGCTTCCTGCCCGGCAGCCTCACCGACAAGATCGACCCCTACCTGCGGCCCCTCTACGACGCCCTCCACGACATGCTCGAGCCCGAGGCCCTGCCCCGCCTCATGGCCGCCGGCACCATCGAGGTCGCGCCCCTGGCCTACATGCGCGGACGCACCCTCAACGACGCCTTCGTCATCCTCGACGAGGCCCAGAACACCAGCCCCGAGCAGATGAAGATGTTCCTCACCCGCCTCGGCTTCGGCTCACGCATGGTCGTCACCGGAGACATCTCCCAGGTCGACCTGCCCGGCGGACGCGAGTCCGGCCTCATCGTCGTGCGCAGGATCCTCGCCGGAGTCGACGGCATCAGCTTCTGCGAGCTCGGATCGGCCGACGTCGTACGCCACCGCCTCGTGGGCCGCATCATCGAGGCCTACGCCCGCCACGACGCCGAGGCCGCCGCCCAGGACGCCGCGGCCCGACCCGCCGGACCGCCTGGCCGCAGCGGCCGCAACAGCCAGTACCGTCGGGGGAGCAGCAACCGCCCCGCCCGGCCTTACTCGGAGAGGAACCCGCATGACCACTGAGGTCATCAACGAGACCACCACCGTCATCGACGCCGCCGAGTTCGCGGACCTCGCCGACCACGTCCTGACCGCCATGCACGTCAGCCCCGCCGCCGAGCTCAACATCATGTTCATCGACCCCGAGCCCATGGAAGAGCTCCACGTGCGCTGGCTCGACCTGCCCGGTCCCACCGATGTCATGAGCTTCCCCATGGACGAGCTGCGCCCCGGTTCGGCCGACTCGCCCACCCCCGCCGGGACCCTGGGCGACATCGTCCTGTGCCCGCAGGTCGCCGCCAAGCAGGCCCTGGTCGCCGGGCACTCCGCCGTCGAGGAGATGCTCCTGCTCACCGTCCACGGCATCCTCCACCTCCTGGGCTACGACCACGCCGAGCCCGAGGAGAAGAAGGAGATGTTCGACCTCCAGCGCCGCCTCCTGCTGACCTTCCTGGCCGAGCGCGGCAAGTGAGACCCGCGTGACCGGCATCCCCACCGCCGCGCTCATCGCCTGCGCGGTGATCGTCCTGGCCCTAGGTGCCCTCCTGTCGGCCGGCGAGTCCGCTCTGCTGCGCTTCACCCGCGCCGCCGCCGACGACCTCATCGAGGAGGGCCGCCGCGGCGCCGTCCGTGTCCGCCGCCTGGCCGAGCACCGTACCCGGGTCCTGGGCGCCCTCAGCGTCGCCCGCGTCGCCGTCGACATGCTCGCCGCCGTCCTCATCACCCTGGCCGCCTCCGGGCTGGTGCGCGCCTGGTGGCAGGTCCTGGCCCTGGCCCTGCTGGCCAACATCATCCTGCTGGGCGTCGTCGTCGGCTTCTCCCCGCGCACCTACGGCCGACGCAACCCCGCCGGCACCCTCCTGGCCCTGGGCGGCCTGCTCACCTGGGTCGACGTCCTGGCCGCCCCGCAGCGCCGCTTCGTCTCACGCACCCGCCGCCCAGAGTCCGCCCTTACCGACGCCGAGACCCGCGAGGCCGTCAACGAGGACCTGCGCGAGATGATCGACGAGATCGGCGAGACCGACACCATCGAGGACGAGGACCGCGAGATGATGCGCTCGGTCGTCGAGCTCGGCCAGACCCTCGTGCGCGAGGTCATGGTCCCACGCACCGACATGGTCACCATCGACGCTCACAAGCCCGCCTCCGCCGCCATGCGCCTGTTCATCCGCTCCGGCTACTCGCGCGTGCCCGTCATCGGGGAGGACGCCGACGACGTGCGCGGCATCCTCTACCTCAAGGACGTCCTGCGACGCCTGGCCGCCCACCCCGAGCACGAGGTCCTCGCCGTGGCCGGATTCGTCCGCGAGGCCGAGTACGTCCCCGAGACGAAACCCGCCGACGATCTCCTGCGCGAGATGCAGACCGGCCGCTTCCACATGGCCCTGGCCGTCGACGAGTACGGCGGCACCGCCGGCCTGGTCACCATGGAGGACCTCCTGGAGGAGGTCGTCGGCGAGCTCACCGACGAGCACGACCCCGAGCTGCCCGAGGTCGTCGAAGTCGCCCCCGGCACCTACCGCGTCCCCGCCCGACTCGCCCTGGACGAGCTCGGAGAGCTCTTCGACCTCGAGATCGACGACGACGACGTCGACACCGTCGGTGGCCTGCTCACCAAGGCCATCGGCCGCGTCCCCCTGCCCGGCGCCGCCGGAGACACCCAGGGCGTCCACCTCCAGGCCGAGGAGGCCACCGGCCGCCGCCGCCAGGTCTCCACTATTCTCGCCTCGCGCACCACCGCCCCCGAAGAGGACATCGATGACTGACACCGCCGACCAGACCGCCTCCGCAGCCCGCGACGACCAGCCCCAGCCCACCGAGGAGGCCACCGAGGAGCTCCTGTCCGAGCCCCTCGAGATGCCGGCGCCCGGCCCCGCCCCGGTCGGCTTCCGCTTCCCCACTGACGCCGAGCTCATGGACGGACCCAACCCGCTGACCGAACCTGACGATGAGGAAGACGGCGAGGACGAGACCGGAGACGAGGCCGACGGCTCCGATGACTCCGGTGCCGCCATCGGGCTGGACGCAGACGGCTTCCCGATCCTGGACGAGGACGACGACGCGGATGAGGACGAGCCCGCCGACACTGCCGACTCGACCCGCGTCGAGATCGTCGTCCCCGACTTCCCCGAGGACTTCCGCGCCGGTTTCGCCTGCATCGTGGGCCGCCCCAACGCTGGTAAGTCCACCCTCACCAACGCCATGGTCGGCGCCAAGATCGCCATCACCTCCGGGCGCCCCCAGACCACCCGCCACAACGTGCGCGGCGTCATCCACAAGGAGAATGCGCAGATCGTCCTGGTCGACACCCCCGGCCTCCACCGCCCCCGCACCCTGTTGGGCAAGCGCCTCAACGATCTGGTGCGCGAGACCCTCACCGACGTCGACATCGTCGTCTTCTGCATCCCCGCCAACGAGAAGATCGGCCCCGGCGACCGCTTCATCACCCGTGACCTCGCCGAGCTGCGCACCCCCGTGGTCGCCGTGGTCACCAAGGCCGACACCGTCACCCGCGAGGCCCTGGCCGTCCAGCTCCTGGCCGTCAGCGAGCTGGGGGACTGGGCCGACATCGTCCCGGTCTCAGCCCAGCGCAACGAGCAGATCGACGTCCTCGAGGAGGTCCTGCTGGGGCACATGCCCCTGTCTCCGCCGCTCTACCCCACCGGGGAGATCACCGACGAGCCCCAGCAGGTCATGATCGCCGAGCTCGTGCGCGAGGCCGCCCTGGAGGGCGTGCGCGACGAGCTGCCCCACTCCCTGGCAGTCGTCGTCGACGAGATCGCCGACCCCGACGACGAGCGCGAGGTCGGCCGCATCAAGGGCGCCGGAGGCCGTCTCCAGGTGCGCGTGAGCCTCGTCGTCGAACGCGACTCCCAGAAGGCCATCATCATCGGCAAAGGCGGACGGCGCCTCAAGGAGGTGGGCGTCACCGCCCGCAAGGGCATCGAGAAGCTGCTGGGCCGCAAGGTCTACCTCGACCTGCACGTGCGCACCGCCAAGGACTGGCAGTCCGACCCCAAGGCCCTGGCCCGCCTCGGCTTCTGAGCCGCCCCACCCTGTCAGCGTGGCGGCGGGACGACATCTAGGACCAAGGGGACTTGCGACACGTGGCGACTCGGTGCCCGAATCGGTCGCGCACAATGGGTGTCGTCACGCACACTTGGAGGGCCCGATGCCACATCGACCTGGAGGCCAACCGCATGACGAACAACGCCGTTCCCAGTCAGCCCCTTACCAACGCAGGTAACACAGGACGCCGCTGCCCCGACGACCTGTGGGCGCTAGGTGAGAAAGCCGTCGCCCGAGCACGCCGGTGGGCTGACGAGTCGGCAGCCGAGCCGGTACCGCGCTCGGCCAAGCTTCTCTCCGGCATCCTCTCCGACCCTGAGGGCCTGACATTCACCACCCGCTTCGTCGACGACGTCGTGCGTCCCACCGACCTCGACGTCGCCAGCACAGCCCTCAAGCGCCTGTCCGCAGGGCGCACCGACTTCCTGCCGCCCGCCCTGGCCGGAGCCATGGGCCTGGGCTCGGCCGCCTCCCGCCTCGCCCCGCGCACCGTCACCGCCGTCGCCCGGCGGGTCTTCCGGGAGATCGTCGGTGACCTCGTCGTCGATGCCACCGACAAGGGCCTCGGACCCGCCCTCGCCCGCCTGCGCAAGGGCGGCAACCGGCTCAACGTCAACCTCCTGGGCGAGGCCGTCCTGGGGGAGAAGGAGGCGTCCCGCCGCCTGGCCGAGGTCTCCCGCCTGGTCACCCGTGAGGACGTCGACTACGTCTCGGTCAAGGTCTCCGCCGTCACCGGCCCCCACAACCCGTGGGGCTTCGAGGAGGTCGTCGCCCACGGCGTCCAGGCCCTCCTGCCCCTCTACCGCCTGGCCCGCGACCACGGCACCTTCCTCAACCTGGACATGGAGGACTACAAGGACCTCGACCTGACCATCGCGGTCTTCACCGCGATCCTCGACCAGGAGGACATGCGCGGCTATGAGGCCGGCATCGTCCTGCAGGCCTACCTGCCCGACTCCCTGGGCGCCATGCAGCGCCTCCAGGAGTGGGCCGCCAAGCGTGTCGCCTCCGGCGGCTCACGCGTCAAGGTCCGCATCGTCAAGGGCGCCAACCTGTCCATGGAGAAGGTCGACGCCGAGATCCACGGCTGGGAGCTGACCACCTGGCCCTCCAAGCAGGCCACCGACACCAACTACAAGCGCATGCTCTCCTGGGCGATGACGCCCGAGCGCACCCGCAACATCCGCCTGGGCGTGGCCGGCCAGAACCTCTTCGACATCGCCTTCGCCTTCGAGCTGCGCGCCGCGCGCGGCGTCGAGGACGACGTCGAGTTCGAGATGCTCTCCGGCATGGCCACCGGCATCCAGGAGGTCGTGCGCCGCGAGACCGGTCACCTCCTGCTGTACGTGCCCGTCGTCGACCCTCACGAGTTCGACGTCGCCATCTCCTACCTGGTGCGCCGCTTGGAGGAGAACGCGGCGCCGGAGAACTTCATGTCCGGTGTCTTCGACCTGGCCAGCAACGAGCAGATCTTCGCCCGCGAGCGCGACCGCTTCCTGGCGGCCCTGTCCGACCTCGACCCGGACGCCCCGGTACCGGTGCCCAACCGCACCCAGAACCGGCTCGCCGAGCGGGAGGCTGGCATTCCTCAGGAGACCGGGACAGTTGCCGAGCGTGCCAGGAGGCCCTTCGTCTCCGAGCCCGACTCCGACCCGGCCCTGGCCGCTAACCGCCAGTGGGCCCGGGACATCGCCGCCGCCATCCCGGGCTCCACGCGGGGCGTGGCCGAGGTGGAGGCAGGTGCCGCCCGCCTGGCCACGAACGCCGAGGTGGACTCCCTCGTGGCCGCGACGGCCGAGGCTGCCGGCGTCTGGCAGTCCCTGGACCCGGAGGAGCGGGCCGCCGCCCTGCACCGCGTCGGTGACGTGCTGGCCGCCCGGCGCGCCGAGCTCATCGAGGTCGCCGGCTCCGAGGCCGGCAAGACCATCGACCAGTCCGACCCCGAGGTCAGCGAAGCCATCGACTTCTGCCACCACTACGCCGAGGCCTCGCTGCTCCTGCACGACCCGGAGTACATGGTCGGGGCCCGCTTCGCCCCGGTGGATGTCACCGTGGTCGCCTCCCCCTGGAACTTCCCGGTGGCCATCCCCACCGGGGGAGTGGCCGCGGCCCTGGCGGCCGGCAGCGCCGTCATCCTCAAGCCCGCCCCGCCGGCCCGACGCTGCTCGGCCGAGCTCGTGCGCGCCTTCCACGATGCCGGGATCCCTGAGGACCTCGTGGTGCTCGCCCCGCTGGAGGACGGCGACGTCTCACGCCACCTGGTGACCCACAAGGACGTCGACCGCGTGGTCCTCACCGGCTCCTACGACACAGCCCGCCTCTTCCGCTCCTGGAAGCCGGACATGCACCTGCTGGGGGAGACCAGCGGCAAGAACGCCATCATCGTCACCCCCTCCGCCGACCCCGACATCGCCGTGCGCGACGCCGTCTACTCGGCCTTCGCCCACGCCGGCCAGAAGTGCTCGGCCTCCTCCCTGCTGGTCCTGGTCTCCTCGGCCGGCACCTCCGAGCGCATCGCCCGCCAGCTCGTGGACGCCACCGCCTCCCTGAGGGTCAGGCTCCCGCTGTCGCTGGACTCCCAGATGGGGCCCGTCGTCGTGCCCGATGACGAGAAGGCCGTGCGCGGCCTGACCACCCTGGGGGTCGGTGAGCACTGGGTCCTCAAGCCCCGCTACCTCGGTGACGGCCTGTGGACCCCGGGTATCCGAGCCGGGGTCGTACCCGGCAGCGAGTTCCACCTCACCGAGTACTTCGCACCCGTCATCGGCGTCATGCGGGTCGACACGCTCGAGGAGGCCATCGATGCGGTCAACGCGGTCGACTACGGGCTCACCTCCGGGCTCCAGACCCTCGACGCGGCCGAGCTCGCCGTCTGGCTCGACTCGATCCAGGCCGGCAACATCTACGTCAACCGCGGTATCACCGGGGCCATCGTGCGTCGCCAGCCCTTCGGCGGCTGGAAGCGCTCGGCCATCGGTTCGACGACGAAGGCCGGCGGCCCCTCCTACCTGCTGGGACTGGGGGACGTCGAGCCCGCAGGCGGTCAGGACGTGAAGGAGTCGGCCAGCCAGGGCACTGCCGCGCTGGACCCGCGCGTGGCGAGCCTGTGCGACGCCGTCAGCGGTCAGCTGGATGAGGGCGACCTGGCCGGGCTGCGCCGCGCACTGGTGGCCGACGCCTCCGCCTGGAGGAGCGCCTACGGCGTCAACCGCGATGTCACGGCACTGGCCTGCGAGCGCAACGTTCTGCGCTACCGGCCCACTGACGTCGTCGTGCGCGCCGGGGCGGGAACCGAGCTGGCCGACGTCGTGCGTGTCATGGCGGCCGGTGTGCGCGCCGGAGGGTTCGTCAGCCTGTCAGTGGCCGACCGTCTGCCTCAGCCGTTGCAGAACGCGCTGCTGGCCGCCGGCGTCCAGGTGGCGGTCGAGGACCAGGGGGCTTGGGACGCCCGCCTGGCTGAGCTGTCCGCCTCCGGCGGGCTGGGAACGCGCGTGCGCATCCTCGGCCCACGTGAGGAGACCTCGGCCGCCCGCTGGAGCCAGGCCAGCCGGGTGACCGGCGGGAGCCCCGACATCGCCCTGTACACGGGGGCCGTGACGGCCTGCCCGCACTCCGAGTTGCTGCCCTTCCTGCGTGAGCAGGCAGTGGCCATCACCAACCATCGTTTCGGCACCCCGCTGGACCTGGCCGAGGGCCTCCTGTAGACCGCGGTGTCGCAACGTCCCGACGGGACCGAGTGACAGAAACGATCAGCCGGGTGGTGCCCTCTCGATTGGGAGGGCACCACCCGGCTTCCACATCGCTAGGTATCAGGGGGATCGGAACAGGGGAGCGGACTCATGCGTCCTGCGGTAACGCCTTGGTGCGGTCAGGCATGATCACTGAGGCGAGGCCGGCGAGGCCGTACGCGACGATAGCCACCCACAGGGCGGTTGTGACGGCCTCGCGAGGGTCGGCCGTGTCCTGAAGGATCCCGAAGAACATGGTCCCGGCAAGAGCGACTCCCAGCACCATGCCGACCTGGCCGAAGGTGGTCAGGGTGCCGGATGCCGCTCCGGCGTCCTGGGTGGGCACCGACTCAAGCGTGATACTCGTCAGCGGCATGATGAGAGTCATCAGCCCGGCACCTGTCAGCGCCAGCGGGGCGGTGAGGTCCCACCCCGTCAGGGACGCTCCGGCGGTCCGGATCGTCCACAGGACCCAGGTCAGCGCACCTGCTTGCACCATCCCGCCGAGCAGCACGGCCCACTTGCCGATCCGCCTCGTCGCGAGGATCGCCAACGGTGTGGCCGCCATGGAGCCCAGTGCGAAGGGAAGGAGCGTGAGCCCCGCCGCCAGTGCGGTGAAGCCGAGTGCGCTCTGAACGTAGTACAGCAGGATGAGCACGTACCCGCCGTTGCCGATCGACGAGAGCACCTGCACCAGCTGTCCGCTCGCAAATCCTCGATCGCGAAACAGTGGGAGCGGCAGCAGTGGGGATCCGTGAGCCTTGAGCATGCGCCTCTGCTGCCACACGAAGGCGGCGATGACGAAGGGCGCCGTCGTCAGCATGGCCCAGATCCACCACGCCCACCCCGCGGCGCGACCGTCGGTGAGTGGGAAGACGACCAGGAAGACCCCGAGACCACCCAACAGCACCCCGACCAGATCGGGCCTGAGCGGATGCTCCGAACGACTCCTCGGTACGAACAGGAGCGCCGCAGCGACAAGCATGACTCCGACCGGCACGTTCACGAGGAAGATGCTGCGCCAACCCATACCCAGAAGGTCGGCCGTGACGAGCCAGCCACCGAGGATCAGTCCCCCGATGGCCCCCAGCGAGCTCAGCGCTCCAATGATGCCCAGGACGGGGGCGCGCTCCTCAGGTGCGAACATCACCTGCACGCTGGAGAGCACCTGGGGCACCATGATGCCGGCGAACGCGCCTTGAATCACGCGGGCCGCGACGAGCAGGTCGCCCGTCTGGGACAGTGCTGCCCCCAGGGAGGCGAGGGTGAATCCCACCATCCCAATCACGAAGATGCGCCGGTGCCCGAAGATATCGCCAAGCCGACCGCCCGTGATGAGTAGCGTCGCGAAGGCGATGACGTAACCGGCGAGAGTCCACTCCAGCTGCTCCGGCGTCGCACTGAGGTCCTTGCCGATCGTGGGCAGTGCGACGTTGGTGATCGTTGAGTCCATCAGATCCATGAACGTCGCCACCATGAGCACGGTGGTGGCAACGGTGCGTGACCTTGCGGCGCCCTGATGCTGGGATCGTTCCTCGTTCTTCATGCTCCCGTCCTCTCACGGCTCCAAAATGTATACGCTGTACACGTCGGTGGTGAGTACACTGTACGCATGTGTCGTGGTTGACGCAATCCAATGCCCGACGCAACGGCGAGGAGAGACAGTGATGCACACCGATCCGGACGCCCCGCCCAAGTGGGTGCGGTGGCTGTGGGAAGTCGATGCCTCCGAGGCGGTCGAAGATCGGGAGGAGGGCAAAGGTCTGGATGTCGGCAAGATCGTTCGCGCGGGTATCGCGCTCGCAGACGATGAGGGTCTGGAAGGCGTGTCGGTTCGCAAACTCGCCCAGCGCCTGAGCGTGAGCACCATGGCTGCGTATCGGCACATCAGTTCCCGCGACGAGGTCATCGCCGCCATGATCGATGTCGCCTTCGGGCCGCCTCCGGTCCTTTCAGGGCATTCCGAGGACTGGGCGGGCGGACTGCGATGCTGGGCGCTCGCCGTCCACGCCCGCTATGACGCGCATCCCTGGCTCCTGGATGCCCCGGTCCACGGCATGCCAACCGGGCCGCATCGGCTGCGGTGGATGGAGGCTGTCCTTCAGGTGCTCGCCGGTGCGGGGCTCGAACTGCAGGAGCGGCTCAATGCGGCGCTGCTCGTCGACGGCCACGTGCGCACCGTCGCCGCGCTGAAGCGTTCCTTGGAGACGGCGGAGCGCGGTACGGGCCGCGGTACGTCCACGAGCTGGCTCCTGACCCGCCTCGAAGCCGATGGGCTGACAACCATGGCTCAGGTGCTCAAGGCCGAGGCCCTCGATGACGAACAAGGGTATGAGCTCGACTACGGCCTCGATCGGATCATCGCCGGGATCGAGGCCGATAGCGTCTCAGGCTGACGGCCCGATCGGAGCGTGAGGGTGGGGATGCGTCTCACGTCAGACGGGGGAACTCCTCGAGGGAGAAGACTGACTCGACGGGCACGTCGAAGTAACGGGCGATGCGCAGGGCCAGGTGCAGCGAGGGTGCGTACTCCCCGCGCTCGAGGTAGCCCACCGTCTGGTAGTGGACGCCGAGGGCCTCGGCGAGCTCGCGGCGGCTCACCCGGCGGTCGGTGCGCAGGACCGCGATCCGGTTGTGGACGACGTCGTCGGACATGGTCACAGACCGGTCTGGGAGCGAATGGTGGACTGCACGCGCGCCAGACTACCGATCGTCTCCTTGCGGAAGCTGTACCGCACGATGAACGAGGCCCCTGCGAAGCCGAGGACTGTCCAGGCCGCCAGGACCCCGACGGCGAGCGCCGGGGAGAAGGCTCTGCCCACCTCCCACGAGGGGTCGCCCACCAGTGCCCATCGGGTCAGGTGTCCCGACCAGTACGTCGGCATCACCAGCTGAACCGCCTGCACCCAGGCCGGGAAGCGGTCCAGGGGCATGAAGAAACCGCTCGTTCCGACGAGGGCGAAGATGGGCAGCCAGGAGGCCATGAAGCTGTAGGCGCCGCGGACGAAGGTGCCCACGAGAAAGCCCAGCGGGGCCGTGGCGACGGCCGACAGCGCTATGAGTGGCAGACAGGCCAGTATCTGGGGCGTGTGCAGAGCAAGAGCGTCCACGAAGAGCGCTCCCCCAAGAAGAATGGCCCCCTGGAAGATGAGGGTCTGAATGATCGAGGACATCGTCTTTCCGATCGCCCACGCAAGCGGGCCGTGGGGCAGGATGCGCACCCGCAGCAGGGCGCCGCCGATACGGTCGATGTAGGTCTCGCTGGCGATCTGAAGGGTGATGAAGCAGCTGATGGTGCCGATGCTGCCGGCAAGGAAGATAGGGCCGACAGTTGCTTGGGTGTTCCTGCCGACGATCACGATGGCGCTCACGGATGTCAGCAGCGCGACGCCCATTCCGACAAGACCCGTTCGAAGGTCGGTGGCCGCCTGACGGGAGGCTGCGCGCAGAACCGCCAGGAAGGTGCGAATACTCATGAGTGGGACTCCTCGCTGACGAGGGAGAGGTAGGTCTCCTCCAGGGTGGGGCGGGTGATGGTGAGCCCGGTGACGGTATCGAGGTCGAGCCCTTTGACGAAGCGCTCAGGGCAGTGGGTGGTGTGGACGTGGTGGGTGCCGTCCTGGACCCAGGTGATCTCGGCGCCGCGGTCGAGGCGTTCGCGCAGTGCCGTGACCGTGCCGTCGGCGATGATCCGGCCCTCGTTCATGATGAGCGCCCGAGAGGCCAGGTGCTCGGCCTCGGCCAGATCATGGGTGGTCATGACGATGGTGGCGTCGTCGTCGACCCGGGCCAGGATGAGATCGTGCAAACGCGCCTTCGAGGCCGGGTCCAGTCCGGTCGTCGGCTCGTCCAGGACGAGGATCTCGGGTGAGGCCATGAGCGCGGCCGCGAAGTCAATGGTGCGTCGCTGCCCGCCGGAGAGCCGTGACAGCCGGGAGTCGGCCTTCTCACTGAGCCCGACGGCATCGAGTACCTCTTCGACGCTGCTCACCCGGCTCGCCGCCGTCAGCTGGACCGAGCGGATCCACTCCAGCTGCTCCCTCACCTTCCATTTGGCGTGGTCGGTCCAGCTCTGCTGCACCAGTCCGATCCGCGCCCAGAAGTCGGCGCCCGCCCGGCGCGGATCGGTGTCGAGCACGCGCACCCTGCCACTGGTCGGCATCAGTGAACCCAGCAGGTTCTCCACGAGGGTCGTCTTGCCCACGCCGTTGGGGCCGAGCAGGCAGACCACCTCGCCGGCCTCGACCGACAGGTCGATGCCGCGCAGGACCGGGGTGTCCCCGTAGGAGAACTCGAGGCTCTCCGTGGTGATGACTGGAGACATCGAACAAACCCTCCTCAATAGAAGCGCAACCAAATGTAGCAGAGATACTACAATATAGTGTTGGTGTTCGTCAGATCGGGAGGTGCGGCTCGCGGGGGAGCTCCTTTCCTCTCCGTCTCACACTGCGGTCCCGTGGGGCCGTCTTGCCTGACGACGGATCGTCATCGGGGTAGGGTCTACCCCGTGCGAGCGACTCCAGGCCACCAGGTGAGCCTCCTGCTTAGTCGCCGCGGCGGGGCCTGACAGGCCGGCACCCCGACCGCGGCTGACTCGTCCTGCTCGGCCACGTCCTTGATCGTGCCCCGGATTCCCTCAGGGCTCCTCAGCCCCTGCCGGAACCGCCGTCGGAACCACGAAGCACCTGATCCCAGGAGAACCCCGATGCGTAACGCCCGCCCCGCCCCCCAGCAGCCCTCCGGTATGCCGTTTGCCAAGTACCGGCCCTTCCTCGACGTCGCCACCATCGATCTGCCCGACCGCACCTGGCCGGACAAGCGCATCACCACCGCCCCCCGTTGGCTGAGCACCGACCTGCGCGACGGCAACCAGTCCCTCATCGAGCCCATGGGGCCCCAGGCCAAGCGCGCCGTCTTCGACCTGCTTGTGACCATGGGCTTCAAGGAGATCGAGATCGGCTTCCCGGCCGCCTCTCAGACCGACTTCGACTTCGTGCGCTCCCTGGTGGATGACGGCGCGATCCCCGAGGACGTCACCATCTCGGTACTCACTCAGTCGCGCGGCGACCTCATCGACCGCACCCTGGACGCCTGCGTCGGCATCCCCCGGGCCACCGTCCACCTCTACAACGCCCTGTCGCCCATCTTCCGTGACGTCGTCTTCCGCATGGACCGTGATCAGGTCCGCGAGCTCGCCGTCGACGGCACCCGCCAGATCATGGCCCGCGCAGAGAAGGTCCTGGATGAGGACACGATCTTCGGCTACGAGTACTCCCCGGAGTTCTTCATCGACACCGAGCTCGACTACAGCCTCGAGGTCTGCGAGGCCGTCATGGACGTGTGGCAGCCCGAGGATGATCGCGAGATCATCCTCAACCTGCCTTCCACCGTCGAGCGCGCCACGCCCAACGTCTACGCCGACCAGATCGAGTGGATGAGCCGCCACCTGCCCCGGCGTGAGTCCGTGTGCCTGTCCCTGCACAACCACAACGACCGCGGCTCGGGCGTGGCCACTGCCGAGCTCGGCCTCATGGCCGGCGCCGACCGCGTCGAGGGCTGCCTGTTCGGCCACGGCGAGCGCACCGGCAACGTGGACCTGGTGACCCTGGCCCTCAACCTCTTCAGCCAGGGCGTCGACCCCATGCTCGACCTGTCCGACATCGACGAGGTCCGCCGCATCGTCGAGCGGGCCACCGGCATGGACGTGCCCCCGCGCACCCCCTACGCCGGCGAGCTCGTCTACACCTCCTTCTCCGGCTCCCACCAGGACGCCATCAAGAAGGGCTTCGCCGCGCGCGCCACGCAGGTCAATACCAAGAAGGCCGCGGGGCTCTCCGAGGCCGACGCCGAGATCGCCGTGCCCTGGTCCATGCCCTACCTGCCCATCGACCCCCATGACGTGGGCCGCTCCTACGAGGCGGTCGTGCGCGTCAACTCCCAGTCCGGCAAGGGCGGTGTCGCCTATCTGCTGGGCACCACCCGCAAGCTCGAGCTGCCGCGCCGCCTCCAGATCGAGTTCTCCCACATCGTCCAGCGCCACACCGACACCTACGGCGGCGAGGTCGACGGCGCCCGCCTGTGGTCGATCTTCGCCGACGAGTACCTGCCCGCCGCGGCCGCCCCCGAGGCCGAGCTCAGTCGCTGGGGCCGCTTCGAGCTGCGGGGGGCCACCCTGACCTCCACCGGCGACGACGAGGACTCCACCCTCACCGTCACCCTGGTCGACGGTGGCCAGGAGAAGCACCTGACCGCCTCCGGCAACGGCCCCCTGGACGCCTTCGTCACCGCCCTGGAGAGCACAGGCTTGAGCGTGCGGATCCTCGACTACGCCGAGCACGCCCTGAGCGAGGGACACGACGCGAAGGCCGCCAGCTACGTCGAGTGCGAGATCGACGGCCAGATCCTGTGGGGCGTGGGCATCGACCCCTCCATCACCACCTCCTCCTTCAAGGCCGTCATCTCCGCGCTCAATCGCGCTCTGCGCTGAGAGGGCGTGAGAGACTGCGCCCGTGACGAGCAGGCTGTACCGGGATGAGGCGATCATCCTGCGCACCTACAAGCTGGGCGAGGCCGACCGCATCATCGTGATGCTCACCCGCCACCACGGTCAGGTGCGCGCCGTGGCCAAGGGGGTGCGCCGCACCACCTCCCGCTTCGGCGCACGCCTGGAGCCATTCTCCATGACCGATGTCCAGCTCCACGCCGGACGCACCCTCGACGTCGTCACCCAGGCCGAGATCATCGACCCCTTCGGGCGGGCCATGAGTGCCGACTACGCCATGTTCACCTGCGCCTCGACCATGGTGGAGACCGCCGAACGACTCAGCGCCGACGACGGAGACCTGGGCACCGAGGCCAGCCCCCAGCAGTACCTGCTGCTGGCCGGGGCCCTGGCCGCCATGTCCCACCGGCGCCACGCCCCAGGACTCATCCTGGACTCCTACCTGCTGCGGGCCCTGGCCCTTGGGGGCTGGGCGCCCTCGTGCTACGACTGCGCCCTGTGCGGCACCCCCGGACCGCACCGGGCCTTCCACGTGCAGGCCGGTGGTGCGGTGTGCGAGTCCTGCCGCTCGGCCGGCGCCGTCGAGGTCGAGCCGGCCACGATGGCGCTCCTTGGGGCCCTGCTCTCCGGCGACTGGGCCGTGGCCGACGCCTCCGGCCAGCGCGAGCGCTCGCAGGCCTCCGGACTCGTCTCGGCCTACACGACCTGGTACCTGGAGCGGCGCCTGCGCTCCCTCGCACTGGTGGAAAGGGCATAACCATGACAGACGTCGCCAGAGACATGACGGTCGAGGCCGCCCCGCCCCTGCACCGGCCCGGCCTGACCCCGCCCGTGCTGCCCGCCGCCTCCCTGCCCCAGCACGTCGCTGTTGTCATGGACGGCAACGGGCGCTGGGCCAACGCCCGTGGCCTGCCCCGCACCGAGGGCCACCGGGTGGGGGAGGCCAATATGCTCGACGTCGCCGCCGGCGCCATCGAGATCGGTGTGAAAGAGCTGAGCGTCTACGCCTTCTCCACCGAGAACTGGCGGCGCTCACCCGGCGAGGTCCGCTTCATCATGGGCTTCGCCCGTAAGGTCCTGCGTGTCCAGCGCGATGTCCTCAACTCCTGGAACGTCAGGCTGCGCTGGATCGGGCGCACCCCGCGCCTGTGGAAGTCCGTCCTGCATGAGCTGCGGGAGGCTGAGCGCATCACCGCCAACAACACGGGCCTGGTCCTCAACCTGTGCATCAACTACGGCGGGCGGGCCGAGATCGCCGACGCCACCCGAGCCATCGCCGAGGACGTCGCCGCCGGCCGGCTCAGGGCCTCCTCCATCAACGAGAAGACCATCCAGCGTTACCTCTACTCGCCCGCCATGCGGGACGTGGACCTGTTCATCCGCACCGGCGACGAGCAGCGCACCTCCAACTTCCTCATGTGGTCCTCCTCCTACGCCGAGCTCTACTTCTCGCCCCTGGCCTGGCCCGACTTCAACCGCACCGAGCTGTGGAGGGCGTGCGAGGTCTACGCCGGGCGCGAGCGCCGCTACGGCGGCGCCGTGGACAGGGTGCTGCACGAGGAGCCCGCCGACGCCGAGGTCCTAGAGGACAACGAGGCGAACGAGGAACCGCACCACGATGGGAAATAGGGAACTGTCTTGTCTCCTCACATCTGAGACATGTGAGTGTCATGGCTGCTGAGACGCTCGCTCCTGCGGGATTCCGGGGTGGGACAAGATGGCCTGGAGTCGATGGCGGGCGCGATGGAAGAGGCCTGACGGGGCACCAGTGTCCATGACGCTGACATCAACCTTGCTCAGGCGTCGTACTTCGAGGAGAAACCCCAGAATTCCAACGATTTCCGCTGGCCGCTTCCACGGCGAAGCCGCTGATGTCAGCGCTGTGGACACTGGGCTGCTGGTGGGATCGACTCCGCGGGGTCGGTGCGACACCGGCTCCGGCCCGAGTCGGCCTACTCCACGAGGGTGGGGATCTACTGGCCAAGGGTGTGCGTACTGCACGAACCCCCGGCCTACGTGGAGTACCCCCGGCCCTCTTTCAGCAGCTCCCAACCCTCGTGCACTACACGCCAGGCACCACCCAAACAACTGCGAAACCCGGCTCAGGCACCGGGCCGATCTGTTCAGTCCTGTGAGGCGTCCTGCGTCGAGCAGGCGGCGCACAGGCCGAAGAACTCCGCCGTGTGCTCCATCTGGCTGAAGCCCTGTTGAGCCGAGACCCGCTGAATCCACTTCTCCAGCTCACCGCCGGCAACCTCCACGGTGTAGCCGCAGCTGCGGCACACGATGTGGTGGTGGTGCTCCTGCTTCTCGCAGGCCCGGTAGAGGACCTCGCCCTCGGCGCTGCGCACCTGGTCCACCGCTCCGGTCTCCGCCAGGGCCTGCAGGTTGCGGTAGACGGTGGCCAGCCCCACCTTGGTCCCCTCGGCCTCCAGGGCGGAATGGATCTGTTGTGCCGAGCGGAACTCGTCGGTGCGGGCGAGGATGTCGGCGACGGCGGCGCGCTGGCGCGTGGCGCGGGGACGCTGCGCCGTGCTGCTTGCGCTCATGATCTGCCTCCTGAGGTGGTGCGGTGCCGTCGGGAGCGGCTGACGAGCTGCAGCAGTCCGGACAGGAGGGCGACGACGGCGTAGCCCCCTACTAGGAGTACCACGATCATGGCACCGGGAGAGGCCGCCACCAGGTAGGTGATCGTCAGACCGGACACACAGGCCACCACTCCCAGTCCCATCGCCAGATACATGGTGCGGGCGAAGGAGTGCGAGACTAGCTGGGCGATGGCCACCGGCACGATCATGACGGCCGAGACCAGCAGGGCGCCCACCACCCGCATGGACACTGAGACCGTCAGCGCCGCCACCACCGCCACCAGCACGTTGAGGGCACTGGTGGGCAGCCCGCAGGCGTGGGCGAACTCCTCGTCGTGGCACAGCGCGAACAGCGGGCCGCGCAGTCCCAGCCCCACCAGGAGCACCAGGGTGGCCAGGGCGATGGTGAACCAGGCGTCGGAGACCGAGACCGTGGAGATCGAGCCGAACAGGTAGGAGTTGAGATTCGTGGTCGTACCGCCGGCGACGCGAATGAGGATGACGCCCCCGGCGATGCCGCCGTAGAACAGGATCGCCAGGGCCACGTCACCCCGGGTGCGGCCGTTGGCGCGGATGACCTCGATCATCACGGCGCCCAGCACGCTGATGATGATCGCCCCGGGCACGGCCCAGGCGTCGTGGGGAGTGACGTTGGCGGCGGCCCCGGCCAGCCAGCCCAGGGCGATGCCGGTCAGGGCGATGTGCCCGATCCCGTCGCCCAGCAGCGCCAGGCCCCGCTGAACCAGGTAGGTGCCCACCACCGGGGCGGCCAGCCCCACCAGGACCGCCACGATGAAGGCCCGCTGGATGAGGGGGCTGGCGAGCATGTCGGAGACGAACTCGATCATGGGCGGGTGCTCCTACCGGAATGGGGGCGCGTTTCAGGCAGCCGATGGTCGAGGACGGGGGCGTGATGGGCCGGAGGGCCTCCGGCGTCAGGGTGGTGGTCGTCATCGCCATATCCGCTGCGAGCGCCGCGCGGACCGTGGGACGCACCGGCCCCGCTGTCACGCAGATGAGCGACCTCGTAGGCCGGGCCGTCGGCGACGAGCCGGCCGTCCTGCAGGAGAATCGCCCGCTGGACGACGTCGGAGAGCTCACCCATCTCATGAAGGACCGTCACCAGGGTCAGCCCCTGCGCGCGCAGTCCCTGGAGGATCTCGGCCAGGGACTCACGGCTGGCACGGTCGATGCCGGCCAGGGGCTCATCGAGGATGAGCAGCTCGGGGGAGCGGACCAGGGCCCGGGCGATGAGGACCCGCTGGGCCTGCCCGCCGGAGAAGACCTGGACGTGGTCCGCGGCCCGGTGGGCCAGGCCGACGGCGTCGAGCGCGGCCATGGCCTTCCGCTTGGCGCCCCGCCCCCGGTCGGCCCAGGGCCTGCGCGGTCCCAGGAGCCCGGAGCGCACCACCTCCAGGGCCGTGGCCGGGACGCCTGAGCCCGCACCGATCCGCTGGGGGACGTACCCGACGCGCTCCCAGGGGACCCTGCGGCGGCGCGCGGTGGGGGTGCCCAGTACCTCGATGCTGCCGCCGGACAGGGGAACCAGCCCCAGAACGGCTTTG
Source organism: Actinomyces stomatis (assembly GCF_031292835.1). Lineage (NCBI taxonomy): Bacteria > Bacillati > Actinomycetota > Actinomycetes > Actinomycetales > Actinomycetaceae > Actinomyces > Actinomyces stomatis. Next base: position 24,935 of record NZ_JASPEP010000002.1, on the reverse strand, counting down.
ACGAGGGTGGACTTGCCCGAGCCGTTGGCGCCCAGGATCGCCACGGACTCGCCGCCGCCCACTGCCAGGCTCACGTCGTCCACGATGAGGGAGGACCCCAGGACGACGCTGAGCTCACGGACCTTGATGGCGAGCGCGGACGACGCCGCCCGGGGTGAGCCGGACGGCGTCGTCACAGACGCTGATGATGTTGGAGATGATGAGGTCATACCGTTGCGATCATGCCAATCTGAGTGGGCGTTATCTGCTTCGGGCCCCGGGCTCACCGGGCCGGCCCCGAGCCTACTGGCACACCAGGGCGGACTTAAGCCGCTCCAGGTTGCTGGACATGGCGTCGCTGTAGTCGCCCCTCTCGGGCTTGGACTCCAGGGGACTGAGAACGCTTGTCTCCGCCCCGGTCTCCGCGGCGATCGCCTTGGCGGGAGTGTCTGAGACCAGCTCCTCGGTGAAGATGGTCTTCACCCCCGTCTTCTCGACCACCGACTTGATGTTGGCCATCTCGGCGGGGCTGGGCTCGGCCTCCGGGTCGATGCCGGAGATGGAGGCCTGGGTCAGGCCGTAGCGCTCGGCCATGTAGCCGAAGGCGGCGTGGGAGGTGATGAAGGTCTTGTGCTGGCAGGTGGACAGGCCCTGCTTGTACTGGTTGTCCAGGTTGGTCAGCGCCGTCTTGAGCTTGTCGAGCCCCGCCTTGTAGTCGTTGGCGTTGGCCGGGTCGATCTGGGCGAAGGAGGCCTCAAGGGTCTCGGCCACCTTGATCATGCGGTCCGGGTCGAGCCAGAAGTGCGGGTCGAGGTCGCTGTCGTGCCCCTCCTCGCCCTCGGCGTGGCTGTGCTCGTCCTTGTGCTCGTCGTGGCCCTCCTCGCTGGCCTGCGCGGTGGCGGCGGCACTCGCCGTGGCCGAGGCGCCGTCGGTGGCCTCCTCGCCGTGCTCGTGCTCCTCCTCGACCCCCTCGTGGTGGACGAGGTTGGCCGGCTTGCTCAGGTCCACCACGGTGGGCCCGGAGCCGATCTCCTTGACAGCCTTGTCCAGGGAGGGCTGGAAGCCGGGAACGTAGGCGATGAGGTCGGCCTTGCCCAGCTCGGCGGTCTCCTTGCCGGAGAGCTCGAAGTCGTGCGGCTCGACGTTGGACGGGGTCACGGTGGAGACCTTGACGAGCTTGCCACCAATGGCCTCGGCCAGGTACTGGATCGGGTAGAAGGACGTGGAGACCGTCAGGGTCTTGCCCGGGGCGATCGTGTGCGGTGCCGAGGCACTTGACGAGCTCTCGCTCTTCAGGGCGCTGCACGCGCTCATGCCGGCAGCCAGCATCAGGGTGGCTCCGAGCGCCACGATGCGACGGAGATGATGGGAACGAGCCTGTGAAACACTCATGCGAATCATTCTCATACTCTGACAGCCGTGCGTCAAACTCCGAGGGATTCCGTGTGTGCGCTGCTGAGAGCCGGTTTGAACGGCGGTCAGAAGGTGCCCCGGTGCTTACACGCGCATCCTCGGTGCGACGGTCCCCTCACCAATTGTCCGCGACTGTCCGCCTAGACTGTTGCCACTCGTCCCCACCATCCAGGCGGGACCACGACCACTCCTGAAGGAGCATCCGTTGGCATCCACCCCTTCACGTCTTGACGCCGTCATCAACCTCGCCAAGCGGCGCGGGTTCGTCTTCCCCTGCGGCGAGATCTACGGCGGAACCCGCTCGGCCTGGGACTACGGGCCGCTGGGCGTCGAGCTCAAGGAGAACATCAAGCGCCAGTGGTGGCAGTACATGGTCCGCTCGCGCGACGACGTCGTCGGACTGGACTCCTCAGTCATCCTGCCGCGTGAGACCTGGGTCGCCTCCGGCCACGTCGGCGCCTTCACCGACCCGCTCGTGGAGTCCCTGCACACCCACAAGAGGTACCGCGCCGACCAGCTCGTCGAGGACTACGCGGCCCGCAAGGGCCTCGACCCCGAGGCCGTCACCCTCGACATGGTCCCCGACCCCGTCACCGGCCAGCCGGGCTCCTGGACCGAGCCGCGCGAGTTCTCCGGCCTGCTCAAGACCTACCTGGGGCCGGTCGACGACGAGTCCGGCCTGCACTACCTGCGCCCCGAGACCGCCCAGGGCATCTTCATCAACTTCACCAACGTCATGAGCGCGGCCCGCAAGAAGCCGCCCTTCGGCATCGGCCAGGTGGGCAAGTCCTTCCGCAACGAGATCACGCCGGGCAACTTCATCTTCCGCACCCGCGAGTTCGAGCAGATGGAGCTGGAGTTCTTCTGCGAGCCGGGCACCGACGAGGAGTGGCACCAGTACTGGATCGACTACCGCAAGGCCTGGTACACCGACCTGGGCATCAGTGAGGACAACCTGCGCCTTTACGAGCACCCCGCCGAGAAGCTCTCCCACTACTCCAAGCGCACCGTGGACCTGGAGTACCGCTTCGGCTTCGCCGGCTCGGAGTGGGGCGAGCTCGAGGGCATCGCCAACCGCACCGACTTCGACCTGTCCACTCACGCCGAGCACTCCGGCAAGGACATGTCCTACTTCGACCAGACCCGCTCCGAGCGCTGGACCCCTTACGTCATCGAGCCCTCGGCCGGCCTGACCCGCTCGCTCATGGCCTTCCTCGTGGAGGCCTACACCGAGGACGAGGCTCCCAACACCAAGGGCGGGGTGGACAAGCGCATCGTGCTCAGGCTCGATCCGCGCATCGCCCCGGTCAAGGCGGCCGTCCTGCCGCTGAGCCGCAAGGAGGAGCTGACGGGCCCGGCCAAGGAGCTGGCCGCCCGCCTGCGCCGCTCCTGGAATGTGGAGTACGACGACGCCGGTGCGGTCGGTCGTCGCTACCGCCGCCAGGACGAGGTGGGCACGCCCTTCTGCCTGACCTACGACTTCGACTCGCCCGAGGACGGGGCGGTCACTGTGCGCGAGCGCGACACGATGACCCAGGAGCGCATTCCGCTCGAGGGCGTCGAGCGCTACCTGGCTGAGCGCCTCGTCGGCTGCTGAGCCGCGCCGAGCAGGCCGGCAGCGCCACTGACCCGACCACCATCCGGATCCCGCCCCGTGTCCCTGGCTCACGTCAGGGACACGGGGCGGGCATGATGGGACGGTGAGCACCAACTCGACCTCCCCGAGCAACGAGTCTCTTTCCGCTGAGGACCTTCCCGAGCCGTCGGCGGGACCTGCCGGCTCTCACGGCGGCCACAGCCACTCCCACTCCGGGCCCCTGGACCTGGAGGCGGGGGAGGCCCGCCGGGTGCGGATCGTGCTCGGTGTCATCGTCGGCGCCCTGGTCCTGGCCACCGTCGTCGGGCTGTTCGTGCTCTGGCCGGGCAAGAGCTCGCTCATCGGCTCACGCTCCTTCACCGCCGAGGGCGGCTCAGTGGGCAAGGCCACCATCACCTCCACGGACCTGTCCGGCTGTGAGAGCTCCGTGAGCGCCCTGACGGAGGTCAACGGCGTCAAGCAGGAGGAGTTCGCCAAGAGCCACGTGTGCGCCCGCATCACCGAGGGCGAGGGCAAGGGCCTGGTCATGCCGGTCCAGCTGGTGGGCGAGCCCCGCAAGCTCGCCCACGCCGGTGACAGGCTCGTCGTCCTCTACTCGCCCCAGGCCATCCTGTCCGGCTCCCCCTACTCCTTCATCGACTACCAGCGTCAGCTCCCGGTCGGTGCCCTGGCAGTCGTCTACCTCGTGCTCGTCGTCGCCGTGGCCGGGCGCAAGGGCGTCCTGAGCGTCCTGGGTCTGCTGGTGGCCACCGGTGTGCTCGCCTTCTTCATGATCCCGGCACTCCTGTCAGGCTCCCACCCGCTGGCGGTGACACTGGTCGGATCGATGGCGATGATGCTGGCCGCCGTCTACGTGGCCCACGGCGTGTCCATCCGTACCACGACGGCCCTGCTGGGAACGGTGGCCGGTATCGTGCTGACCGTGCTGCTCGCCCTGTGGGGGACCGACGCCGCTCACTTGACCGGCGACGTCGACGAGACCGCCCGTCTGCTGGCCTCGCGCACGCACATCGATCTGCAGACGCTGCTGACCTGCGGCATGGTCATCGCCGGGCTCGGCGTCCTCAACGACGTCACCATCACCCAGGCCTCCTCGGTGTGGGAGCTGCACGCCGCCAACCCGCTGCTGTCGCGCACGCGCCTGTTCACCGGCGGGATGAGGATCGGCCGGGACCACATCGCCTCGACCGTCTACACCCTGGCCTTCGCCTACGCCGGTACGGCACTGCCCCTCATCCTGGCCGCCTCCCTCATGGACCGGGCCGTGCTGGACACCATGCTCTCGGGCGAGATCGCCGAGGAGATCGTGCGCACTCTCATCTCCTCCATCGGCCTGGTCCTGGCGATCCCGGCAACGACGGCGATCGCGGCGGCCCTGTGCCGTGTCACCCCGGTCCTCGACGAATAGCTGACGACCGACCTCAGGGCCCGGTGGGACCGCTCTCTCAGCCTCCGGAGACGTCGGACTCGGCCTGGCTGAGCACCTCGCGGTGGGCCTCGTCCAGAGCGGGGGAGTCCAACCAGCCGTCGGGCAGGCGGGGAGTCTTGGGGCTGCCGGCCCGTCCCCGGGGGCCCTCGACGATGTCACCGGGGTAGTCGACGACGTCGGGCAGGCGCGAGCGCATCCGCTCCAAGCCAGCGTCGAGCTCATCGAGGGTCCGGATCCCCATGAGGTCGGCACGCGCCGCGCCGCCCACCGGGTAGCCCTTGAGGTACCAGCCCACGTGCTTGCGCAGGTCACGCACCCCCCGGTCCTCGCCCATCTCCTCAGCCAGCATGCGCCCGTGGCGGCGGATCACCTCGATGACGGCGTCCAGGTCCGGGCGGGTGCGCGCCGACGAGCCGTGCATGGCCGCCACGATGTCGGCGAACAGCCAGGGGCGGCCCTGGCAGCCGCGGCCCACGACGACGCCGTCGCAGCCGGTGGTCTCCATCATGCGCACCGCGTCGTCGCCGAGCCAGATGTCCCCGTTGCCGAGCACCGGCAGAGCGGTGGACTCCTTGAGACGGGCGATCTCCTCCCAGCGGGCCTGACCGGAGTAGTGCTGGCGCGCGCTGCGGGCATGCAGGGCAACGGCCGCGATCCCAGCGTTCTCGGCGGCTCGGGCGGCGTCGAGGAACGTCTCATGCTCCTCGTCGATGCCCAGACGCATCTTCATGGTCACCGGCACCTGACGCGCCCGCCCGACAGCGCGGGCAGCGGCCTCACTGGCACGTACCGCCTCGGTGAGGATCGCCGCCAGCAGATCACGTTTCCACGGCAGCGCCGCCCCGCCTCCCTTGCGGGTCACCTTGGGGACCGGGCAGCCGAAGTTGAGGTCGATGTGGTCGGCCAGGTCCTCCTCCACCAGGATCCGCACCGCGACCCCCACCGTGGCCGGGTCGACCCCGTAGAGCTGGATGGAGCGCACTCTCTCGGTCGGGTCGGTGCGCACCATTGCCAGGGTGCGCTCGTTGCGCTCCACCAGGGCCCGGGTCGTGACCATCTCCGTGACGTACAGGCCCGCCGGTGCCAGCAGGCCGCCGGAGGGTGCGGCCACAGGTCCGGGGCAGGAGGGCCTCAGTGCCTCCGGCAGCGCCGCCTCGGCCATCTCACGGCACAGACGGCGGAAGGAGGCGTTGGTGACGCCGGCCATGGGGGCTAGCTCGACGGGGGTGGGTACCGCCAACGGCCCGATGCGCAGCGGTGCGGGCGTACGGCCCGAGGCGCAGGCGTCGGGGAGGCGGGGGGAGGTCTCACTCATCGTCACCCCGACATGCTGACACACGGCGGGTTCCGGGGCAGTGACCGGCCCCGTCGTACGTCCCGGAACGGAAACAGGTATAGACCACTTGTGAATGAAGTAACAGGGCTGGATCCGGGCCGGCGCATGACGAACTGCTGATGACGAGTGCTCATGCGCGTTACCTTGTGTGCTTGTGCAGATGAACGAAGAGACCGAGCCGTCGATATCACGTTCCGTCGTCGTGACCGGAGCCTCCCGCGGAATCGGGGAGGCGGTTGCGAAGGCGTTTATCGCACAGGGCGACCGGGTGGCGGGTGTCTCCCGCTCCGGTGAGGCCCCCGACGGCGCCCTGGCCCTGGCCGCCGATGTCACCGACCCCGACGCCCTGGCCCAGGCCCTCGCCGCCGCCACCGAGGCGCACGGCCCCATCGAGGTCCTCGTGGCCTCGGCCGGCATCAACCGGGAGTCCCTGGCCGCCCGCACCTCCTCCCAGATGTGGGACGAGGTCATCTCCGCGGACCTGACCGGCACCTTCAACACGGTGCGCGCCGTGACGCCGGCCATGATGCGGGCCCGCAGGGGACGCATCATCCTGGTCTCCTCGGCCATCGCCGCCCGTGGAGGCGTGGGCCTGTCGGCCTACGGCGCCGCCAAGGGCGGTGTGGAGGGGCTGACCCGCTCCCTGGCCCGCGAGCTCGCGCCGCGCGGCATCACCGTCAACGCCGTGGCCCCCGGCTTCGTCACCACGGCGATGACCGCCTCCCTGCCCGACCACATCCGCACCGCCTACCTCGAGCAGATCCCCCTGGGGCGCTTCGCCGACGTCGCCGACATCGCCGGCCCCGTCCTCTTCCTGGCCTCACCCGCGGCCGCCTACGTCACCGGTGCGATCCTCGGCGTCGACGGCGGCCTGGGCATGGGGCGCTAGGCGCAAGGCAGGGCACGAGACGCCGTCGGGGCCGTATCCGGGGACCGCCGCGGTGCCGTAGGGTAGAGCCGTGACAACGGATCCCATGCGCCGGCTCGTGCTCGTCCGACACTCCAAGGCCTCTCACGATGCCGTCACCGACCTGGAACGTCCTCTGACCCCCAAGGGCACCGCCCTCGCCGACCTGCTGGCCAAGGAGCTGCGCAAGCGCCTGGAGACCACCGACCTGCTCCTGGTCTCCCCGGCGGCCAGGGCCCGCGAGACCGCCCGCCCCATCCGCGACCGCCTCGAGCCGGCCGACACCCTCGTGCGCGAGGAGATCTACAACCTGGGCCCCAACGGCATCCTCAGAGTTCTGGCCGAGGAGGGCGCAGACGCCAGGACGGTCGTCGTCGTCGGCCACGAGCCCACGATCTCCGTGCTCGCCCACATCCTCCACGACTCCGACGACGACCTGGCCTCTCAGATCTCCTTCGGGGTGCCCACGGCCACCGCCGTCATCATCGACGTCCCCGGCACCTGGGCGGGCCTGGAGCCCAAGAGCGCCCGCATCCGAGAGATCTTCACCGCCCGCAAGCGCGACTGAGGCCGGACGCCCCCGAAACAGCCGCCGCTCAGCCTCCGATCAGCTGCAGGACGGCACACAGGTCACGCACGTGGATGGCAGCATCGGCCTGCTCAACGACCACCGGCTTGGCGCAGAACGCCACCCCCAGTCCCGCGGCCTCCAGCATCCCCAGGTCGTTGGCCCCGTCCCCGACCGCGATGGTGCGCTCCATGGGCACACCGTCCTGCTGGGCCCAGGCGAGCAGGCAGCGGACCTTCTCCTGACGGTCCACGATCCGCCCCAGCACCCGACCAGTGAGACGACCGCCCTCCACCTCCAGGCGGTTGGCCGCCACGTGGTCGATGCCCAGCCGCTCGGCCAGAGGCACCACGACCTCCTCGAAGCCGCCCGAGACGACCCCCACGCGGCAGCCGCGCGCGTGCAGCGTCTCAATGAGCTCGGCCGCCCCCTCAGTGGGACGCACCTCGGCGAGGACCTCTGCGAAGACCTCCTGGCAGACCCCGGCCAGCGTCGCCACCCGCTCACGCAGGGAGGCCGCGAAGTCCAGCTCCCCGCGCATCGCCCGGGCCGTGACCTCGGCGACCAGCTCACGAGTCCCGGCGCGCTGGGCGATGAGCTCGATGACCTCCTGCTCGATGAGAGTGGAGTCCACGTCCATGACCAGAAGGCCGGGGCCCTCGGTCACCAGGGGGCCATCGGTCAGCGCCCCGCTGAGACCCACGGAGTCGCCGGCACGGTGTCGAGAGGTGTCGCTCATGACGCCATGCTAGTGGGCGAGCACGGCCGCGCCGTCGCCCGGAAGCTCGGGCGACGGCGCACATGAACGGCGGTAGGCCTCCGGTCAGCGGGTGACAACCTGCCCCTTGGCCACCACCGTGATACCGGACTCGGTCACGGTGAAGCCCCGTTCGCGGTCGTGCTCGGGGTCGATCCCCACCATGGCGCCCTCCTCGACCTGGACGTACTTGTCCAGGATGGCGCGATTGACCACGGTGTTGCGGCCCACCTCGGCGCCGTCCATGAGGACCGACTCGCGCACCGACGACCAGGAGTTGACGCGCACACCGGGGGACAGGACCGAGGAGATCACCTCACCACCGGAGACGATGACACCCGGTGAGACGATCGAGTCGACCGCGTGCCCCAGGCGCTCGTGGTGGCCGTAGACGAACTTGGCCGGCGGCATCGCGGCCTGGTAACCGGCGAACAACGGCCAGCGGTCGTTGTACAGGTTGAACACGGGGGTCACCGAGATGAGGTCCTGGTGCGCCTCGAAGAAGGCGTCCACGGTCCCCACGTCGCGCCAGTAGTCGCGGTCGCGCTCGGAGGAGCCGGGCACGTCATTGTCCTTGAAGTCGTAGACGCCGGCCGCACCCTGGTTGACGAACCAGGGCACGATGCTGCCGCCCATGTCGTGCTTGGAGGCCTCATCGGCGGCGTCGACCGTCACGGCCTCCAGGAGCGCGTCGGCGTTCATGATGTAGTTGCCCATCGAGGCCAGGACCTCCTCGGGGGAGTCCGGCAGACCGGGGGTCTCCTTGGGCTTCTCCACGAAGGCCTTGATCCTCCCGCGGTCGGCCGGGTCGGTCTCGATGACGCCGAACTGGTCCGCCAGGGACCGGGGCTGACGGATGCCCGCCACGGTGCAGGGCAGCCCGGAGGCGATGTGGTGGTCCAGCATCTGGGAGAAGTCCATGCGGTAGATGTTGTCCGCACCGGTGATGACCACGTAGTCCGGCCGCTCGTCGTCGAGCAGGTTGAGGGACTGGTAGATCGCGTCGGCACTCCCCAGGAACCAGTGCTTGCCCACACGCTGCTGGGCCGGCACCGGCGCGATGTAGTTGCCCAGCATGTCGGACATGCGCCACGTCTTGGAGATGTGACGGTCCAGGGAGTGGGACTTGTACTGGGTGAGAACCACGACCTTGAGGAAGCCGGAGTTGATCATGTTGGACAGGGAGAAGTCGATGAGCCGGTAGATACCGCCGAAGGGCACGGCCGGCTTGGCGCGATCAACGGTCAGGGGCATGAGGCGCTTGCCCTCGCCACCGGCGAGGACGATTGCGAGAACACGAGGTTGAGCCATGTGGCCCACCTTACGTTGCTCGAGAGGCTTGCGGGGCCGAATGGGTCACAAGCCGGGTAGATTCTGTAGCGAATCGTTGCCTGGAGCCTCGCCCCGCTCCCTGTGCGCCAAGCGGATCGTCCTGACCGAGACCCCGGATCCCACGCGCGCGCCGTCCCCCTCCGACGCGGGACGGACCTCAGCCGGACCTTCTCGCAGGAGTCGGTGGAAACCACCGGTGTTGAACGGTCCCGCCTGGGCCCGTGTGCGTATACCGTCGGAGGTGGTGCCCGACACCCACCGCGGGCGCCCGTCCTGCGCCGAGGACGGCGCGGTCAGTCCATCCAGCAGACAGAGGAGAGGCACACCCATGAGGGTCGACCTGCTGACCAAGGAGTACCCACCCTTCATCTACGGCGGCGCCGGGGTCCACGTCAACGAGCTCGCCAAGGTCCTGCGCCCCCTGGCCGACGTGCGCGTCCACGCCTTCGGAGGCCCCCGCGAGCCCGGTACCGAGGGCGCCGACGACGGCGTCACCGGCTACCCCGAGATCGCCGAGCTCGACGGCGCCAACGCCGCCCTGCGCACCTTCGGCGTCGACCTGGAGATGGCCCAGGGCACCGAGGGAACCGACCTCGTCCACTCCCACACCTGGTACGCCAACCTCGCCGGACACCTGGCCGGCCTCCTCCACGGCGTCCCCCACGTCATCAGTGCCCACTCCCTGGAGCCCCTGCGCCCCTGGAAGGCCGAGCAGCTCGGGGGCGGCTACGCCCTGTCCTCCTGGGCGGAGAAGACCGCCTACGAGGCCGCCTCCGGCATCATCGCAGTCTCCAACGGCATGCGCGAGGACATCCTGCGCTCCTACCCGGCCGTCGACCCCGAGCGCGTCAAGGTCGTCCACAACGGCATCGACCTCGAGGCATGGAAGCACCCGCAGGGCGAGGGCGCCGACGCCGCGGCCGCCGCCACCCTCAAGCGGCTCGGCATCGACCCCGACCGCCCCGCCGTCGTCTTCGTCGGACGCATCACCCGTCAGAAGGGCCTGCCGCACCTGCTGCGCGCCTGCGAGCAGCTGCCCGCGGACGTCCAGGTCATCCTGTGCGCCGGCGCCCCCGACACCCCCGAGATCAAGGCCGAGGTCGAGGGCCTCGTGGCCAGGCTGCGCGAGAAGCGCACCGGCGTGGTCTGGATCGAGGAGATGCTGCCGCGCCCCGAGCTCATCGCCGTGCTGGCCGCCTCCGACGTCTTCGTGTGCCCCTCGGTCTACGAGCCCCTGGGCATCGTCAACCTCGAGGCCATGGCCGTGGGCCTGCCGGTCGTCGGATCGGCCACCGGTGGCATCCCCGATGTCATCGTCGACGGCGAGACCGGCCTCCTGGTGCCCATCGAGCAGGTCCAGGACGGCACCGGCACCCCCATCGACCCGGCCCGCTTCGAGGCCGACCTGGCCGAGCGCCTCACCACCCTGGTCACCGACACCGAGGCCGCCAGGACCATGGGGCAGGCCGCACGACGTCGCGTCGAGGAGCACTTCGCCTGGGAGGCCATCGCCCAGCGCACCATGGACGTCTACAACTGGGTCCTGTCCCAGGCCTGAACGGGACGACCCCCGCCCGACCACGCCACCGAGTGGCGTAGGCCCCTACCGGGCCCACCACTCGGTGGCCGCGGCGGCGCCGTGACGCGCCACCGCCAGCAGCGGACGCAGGACGCCGGCTCGCCGCTGCGCCTGAAGGGCGGTCGTGGCCGCGCCGTCATCGTCCAGGGCCAGCTCGCACATCCCCGCCAGCCGCAAGGAGCGCTCCAACAGCTCCCGATCACGGCGCGCCAGCCACGGCGGGATGAGGCGCGGATCCACCACGGCGGTGAGAAGGTCATTGAGGGCATCGGCCATCTCCGGGCGCTCGCGGGCCAGGTCGAGCTCGACGAGCGCCTCGATGGCCTCCTCGGTCGCGGAGTGCACCTGTCTGCGGGCGTGCGCCGCATCCAGCGGAGGCAGTGGGTCGGCCACCGGCTCGGCGTGCCAGGTCACCGAGGTGCCGGAGTCCTCAGGCACCAGCAGCACTCGACCGGGTGCCCCCTCCAGGACGACGCCCTCCTCGATGTCGGGGAGGATCCCCCAGGTGCCGGTGCCGCCGGCCGGTGAGGGCAGAACCGCGCTCACCCGGCTCAGTGGGCGGGCGGCGGTGAGCCACTGCGCCAGGCTGACGCGCTCTGGACCGTTGGTGTCGTCGGCGGGGCCGTCGACGACACCGCCGACGACGTCATGGGCGCCGTCGGGGCCTTCAATGAGCGACAGGCCGTGCGATGAGGGCGATGGCGCCCACAGAGCCAGCACGATGCTGACAGGCGGGTTGAGGGGATCCATGGGGGACAACCATAGTGAATGGCGGCGAGGCGGGCCCCGAAGGGGACCGGGCGCCATGCGGATCGCGGCTCTCGTCCCGCATCTGCCCTGTGTGAACTCGGCGTCACGATAGGATCACTTCATGACCAGTGTCCTGCACCTCGACGACGTCTCGCTGCACCGCGGCAGCCACCAGATCCTCAGCCACGTCAGCTGGACCGTGGAGGAGGGCCAGCACTGGGTGCTGCTGGGCTCCAACGGTGCGGGCAAGACCACGATCGCCAGGATCGCCTCGGCCAGGCTCTTCCCCTCCTCCGGCACGGTGGACATCCTCTCCGAGCGGCTCGGGCGCGTGGACGTCTCCGAGCTCCACCCCCGTATCGGCCTGTTGTCCTCAGCCCTGGCCGCTGATGTCCAGAACGGCGAGAAGGTGCTCGGTGTGGTCCTGTCGGCCTCCTACGGGCGCATCGGGCGCTGGCGCGAGGAGTACGACGACTTCGACCTTGAGCGCGCTCACGCCCTTCTGGGCGCCCTGGGGGCCGCTCACCTGGTCGACCGGCTGTGGGGAACGCTGTCATCGGGGGAGCGCAAGCGCGTCGAGCTGGCTCGCGCCCTCATGCCGGACCCGGAGATGCTCTTCCTCGACGAGCCGGCCTCGGGCCTGGACCTGGCAGGTCGTGAACAGCTCCTGGCGGCGCTCACTGAGATCATCTCCTCGCCCGACTCGCCCTCCATGGTCCTGGTGACCCACCACCTGGAGGAGATCCCGGAGGGCTTCACCCATGCACTCACGCTGCGTGAGGGGAAGGTCGTGGGCTCCGGTCCGCTGGAGCAGGTCCTCACCGTGGACACGATCAGCACGACCTTCGGCATGCCGCTGGAGGTCACCTACGACCGCGGTCGCTACGCCGCCAGGGGCCGACCCGGCGGCCACGGCAGGCGCGTCGCCGCGGCCAGGGGCTGACCGGCTCCGGGCGCATCAAGCCGCTTTGGACCGCCCCGTCCCCGCCCGGTACGGGACCACGTACTCACCAACCGCGTTCATCAGGAGGTTCTCATGGAATGGCTGATCTGGGTCGGAGGGGCGTTGCTCCTCATCGTCATTGAGACGGTGACAGCCGACCTCACCTTCCTCATGATTGCCGGCGGTGCGCTGGGAGGAGGACTGACATCCTTCCTCGGTGGACCCGTGTGGGCGCAGGTCGTGGTCTTCGCCTGCGTCTCCACCCTGCTTCTCTTCGCCGTGCGCCCTTGGGCCAAGCGGCGCCTGGCGGCCGCCACCCCGCAGATGAAGACCAACGTCGACGCCCTCATCGGCAGGCCGGCCACCACCATCACCGCGGTGGATGACGGCGGCGGCCGGGTCCGCCTGGGCGGTGAGGAGTGGAGCGCCCGTCTGGCTCCCGCTACCCAGGGGGGCGTCACCCGCCTGGAGGCAGGGGCGAGCGTGACCGTGACACAGATCGACGGGGCCGTGGCGGTGGTCTCCCCGGCGGCGACTTCCGCCACCGCCCCCTCATCCTGACGTGCAGTCTCGGTGTGGGGAGCTCATAGCGGCGCGGACCGGGCCGATGGTGCCCTACTGTGTTGGCATCGTCAGGATCCGGCATCGCGTCTGCTGACCCTCCCCTCCCGCCCTGATATTCCCGGCGTCGGCCCATCAACCGTTCTGACCACCCGTTCAACCCCGCAGGAGGAAACTCGTGCCCTTCGTCTCCATCATCTTGCTTCTCTTGGCCGTGCTGGTCATCGTCGCCATCTTCCGGTCGGTGCGGATCGTCAAGCAGAGCACCGCGATCATCGTTGAGCGCCTCGGGCGCTTCCAGGCGGCCTACGGCGCTGGAATGCACTTCCTGGTGCCCTTCATCGACCGGGTGCGCAACATCATGGACCTGCGTGAGCAGGTCGTCTCCTTCCCGCCTCAGCCGGTCATCACCTCCGACAACCTCGTCGTGAGCATCGACTCGGTGGTCTACTACCAGATCACCGACCCCATGCGTGCCACCTACGAGATCTCCAACTACCTGCAGGCCATTGAGCAGCTGACGGTCACCACGCTGCGTAACGTCGTCGGCTCCATGGACCTGGAGCAGACGCTGACCAGCCGTGACCAGATCAACGGCCAGCTACGCGGTGTCCTGGACCAGGCCACCGGTCGTTGGGGAATCCGCGTCAACAGCGTGGAGCTGAAGTCCATTGACCCGCCGGCCTCCATCCAGGGCTCCATGGAGCAGCAGATGCGCGCCGAGCGTGACCGCCGCGCCGCGATCCTGACCGCCGAGGGCGTCAAGCAGTCCCAGATCCTCACGGCCGAGGGTGACAAGCAGTCCGCCATCCTGCGCGCCGAGGGTCAGGCGCAGTCCGCGATCCTCAAGGCCCAGGGTGAGTCTCGCGCCATCCTCCAGGTCTTCGACGCCATCCACCGCGGCAACGCCGACTCCAAGCTGCTGGCCTACCAGTACCTCCAGACCCTGCCCAAGATCGCCAACGGCTCCTCCTCCAAGATGTGGATCGTGCCCACCGAGTTCACGGCGGCACTCGACGGCATCGCCGGCGCCCTCGGCGGCGGCAAGGACGGAGGCCCCGGCGGCGGCTCGGACCACTCCGACGACGACGTCTCCCGTCCCGGTGTTGACCTCTCGGGCAGCGAGCTCGACCTGGGCATCGCCTCGGACCTGGCCAGCACCAGCCTCCAGGCCCCCGAGGAGGCCCTCGCCCAGGCCCGCGGCGAGGTCGAGTCGGCCTCCCAGGAGGCCAGTGAGGAGCCCGCTCCCAAGGGAGGAGTCTCCCCGAAGGCTCCCGTGGATGAGGTTGACGGCGAAGCCACTGTGGCCGTCCCGACCTCCGAAGGCGTCGAGGGGGCTCACGCCGCACACGGCAGCCACGTGGCCGACCCCGAGGACGAGGGCCAGCAGCCGGGTTCCGTGCCCCCGCGCGGCGGTTACGGCATCCAGGCTCAGCCGGGGTACGGCACACCTCCTGGCGCGCCCCAGGGACCCCACGGGGCCTGAGACGTATCCGCTGACGCCGGTTGCCGGCATCGGCTGAGCCTCCCGGCACGCTACGGCGGGAAGACTAGGTGATCCAGGCGGATCGGCCTATTCTTCCCGCCGTACTGCTGTGCTGAGCGGGGAAGGACCCAGAAGGTGACGAGCGATGATTATTGAGCTGGACGACGGCGCCGACGAGCGCCTGGCGGACTACACCAGGCTGACAGACGTGGCGCTGCGCCGTCGGCTGGAGACACAGCGGGGCCTGTACATGGCCGAGTCCTCCAAGGTCATCACCCGTGCCGTGGCCGCTGGGCACTCCCCGCGATCCTTCCTCATGGCCCCGCGCCACCTGGCTGAGATGCGCCCGGTCATCGCCTCAGCGGCCGGATGCGGGGGAAACGACGACGGTGGGGAGGTTCCCGTCTTCGTCGCCCCCGAGGAGGTACTGGAGTCCATCACGGGTTTCCACCTGCACCGCGGGGCGCTGGCCGCCATGAACCGGCCCGAGCTGGCCAGTGTTCCCGAGCTCCTGGCGGCTGCTCGAGGGGGAGCAGGGGCCAGGAGGGTGGCGATCCTGGAGGACCTGGTGGATCACACGAACGTGGGGGCCGCCTTCCGCAGTGCGGCTGCCCTGGGGATCGACGCCGTTCTGGTCACTCCGCGTTGCGCGGATCCTCTCTACCGGCGCAGCGTGCGTGTTTCCATGGGCACCGTCTTCCAGGTCCCCTGGACCCGGATCGAGCGCTGGCCCGTCATGGACGAGCTCCATGCGCAGGGCTTCACCGTGGCCGCCCTGGCACTGTCGGACACCTCAGTGGCGCTGGATGAGTTCGCGACCTCAACGACTTGTACCGGTGCGGACTCCAGGGTCGCCGTCGTCCTGGGCACGGAGGGTGACGGCCTGTCCCACCGGACGATCACCGCGGCCGACGAGGTGGTGCGCATCCCCATGGCCGGGGGAGTGGACTCCCTCAACGTGGCGGCTGCGGCCGCGGTGGCCTTCTGGGCGCTGCGTCTGCCCTGACGCGGACCGCAGTCCGGTGCCGCCGGTGAGCACTGGATGAGCAACTGAAGTAACACGGTGGGGCCGGATCCGTCAGCATACGGATCCGGCCCCACCGTCGTATCAGCGGCCGATCAGGTCGGCGGCGTCATGTGAGGCTCAGGCCTCGGGTGCGGTGACCTTGATGAGGGCCTGGCCGGGCTCCACCGAGTCTCCGCCGACGATCTCGACGGAGGCGAAGGAGGCGGTGTTGGTGACGAGTACCGGCGTGGTCAGCGGGTAGCCGGCCTGCTCGATGACGGAGCGGTCCACGCGGACGAGCTCTTGGCCCTCGCTGACGCGGTCGCCCTGGGAGACCTTGACGTCGAAGCCCTTGCCCTCCAGGTTGACGGTGTCCAGACCCACGTGGATGAGGATCTCCACGCCGTTGTCCAGGGTGATGCCGAAGGCGTGCCCCGAGGAGGGGGCGACGACGACGGTTCCGTCCGCGGGAGCCGTGACGACGATGTCGCCTTCGGGCTCCAGACCGACGCCCTGGCCGACGGCGCCCGAGGAGAACACCGGGTCGGGAACCTTGTCCAGGTCCATGGTTGTGGCCTTGAGCGGTGAGGCGATCTCGGTGACCGCGCCGGGAACGAGGGCCGGCTTGGGCGTGGGGGCCTTGGCGGTCCGGTCGCCCTCCTCAGCGGTACCGGCAGCCGCGGCGGCGCCGTCGGTCTCGGGCTCCTCAGCGGCCTCAGCCGGGGCAGATGCAGAGACCTTGGCGGCCTCCGCGTCGGCCACAGCCGCACGGGCCTCGGCCCGCTCCTCCTTGGTGCGGTAGTCCGTGAAAATGATGAGAGTCATCGAGGTGGCGAAGGCCGCGGCGATGGCGATGCCGTACAGGGCCATGGGGGTGAAGACCGGGATGCTCAGCAGTGAGCTGAACACGAAGGTAGAGGCCTTGATACCGCCGCCGATACCGGTGATGAGACCGCCCACGAGACAGCCGGCCAGCAGACGCGGGTAGATGCGCTTGAAGCGCAGGTGGATACCGTAGAGGCTTGGCTCGGAGATGCCACCGAAGAGGCCGGCGGCCAGGGCACCGGAGGCCGTCTGACGCATGACCTTGTCCTTGTCACGAATGGCCAGGACCAGCACACCGGCGGTGGCGCCGAAGCAGGCGAAGTTCCACGAGCCCATGGGACCCTGGATGAAGTCGTAGCCCAGCGAGCTGATGTTGGCCAGCATGATGGCGTTGAGTGGCCAGTGCAGACCCAGCGGCACCAGGAACGGGTAGAGCAGTGGGATGACGATTGCGAAGACGATCGGAGCGCTCGTGTTGAGCCACGCCAGTCCGGATCCCAGGCCTGTACCGACCCAGATACCTACTGGACCGATGATGAAGGCCGTCACCGGCATCATGATGATGAAGGAGAAGAACGGAACAAACACCATCTGCACGTTAGAGGGAATGAGCTTGGCCAGACCCTTGTAGACCAGGGCCAGGATGGCCACCATCATGAGGGGAACGAAGACCTGGCCGCTGTAGTCGTTGAGCTGCATGGGAACGCCCGCGATATGCGCGACACACAGGTCCTTGTTCAACGTGGCGTTGTGGGTGCAGGTCGTTCCCATTGCCTTGTCGAGTTCAAGGAATGGAGGCGTCATAAGCGCCGCCATGACCGCAGCGCCGACCCAGGGGTCGATGTTGAGCTTCTTGGCGGCGTTGTAGGCCACCATGATGGGCAGGAAGTGGAACACCGACTTGAACATGGCCTCCGCGAAGACCTGTGCGGCGGGCTTGTCCGCGGCCGTGAGGTTCGGGTCACTGGCATTGATGACGCCGAGTGAATCCAGTACCGCAAGGCCGGCGATGATGAGCGAGGCGCCCAGCAGCACCGGCAGCAGGGGGCGGAAGGAGTCCGAGAGGTACTCGAAGAAGGCATCGACGTAGGCGTTCTTGCCGCGGGCCTTGGCCCGAGCGGCGGCCTTGACGTCGGCGTCGGACTCACCTGAGCTGGAACCGGAGGAGCTGCCCTGGCTCTTCATGGCCGGCAGGTTGTTGATCTCGTCGTACACGCTCTGTACGGCACCACCGATGACGATCTGGTAGCGGTCCCCGGACTGGGGGACTGCGCCCATGACACCGGGGATGGCCTCGACGGTGGCCTTGTCGATGCCGGAGGCGTCCTTGAGCTCGAAGCGCAGTCGGGTGGCGCAGTGGGTGAAATGGATGATGTTCTCGGCGCCGCCGACGGCGTCGAGGATTGCCTCAGGGGTTGAGGTCGTGGTTGCCATTCGGGCCCTTTCCTACTGGGCGAGGTCGACGACGACGGATGCACGCCGGTGCGCTCCGGGCCCTCGGTGGGCTCGCTCTCGGTGGTGGGGATCTGACACCTCGTGCGCCGCACGGGCGCGAAGAAGGTGGTTGAGGAAGAGGGTACTGTCTTATGGCTCAGAACAAAAAGGGAACAGTCCGTCCGGATGGTGCTGCTGGCCTTCTCAAGACGGCCAATGTCCACGAATCTGCGCGATCCCGGTATCCACTGGTAGGTGTTTGCGCAGATGAGGCTCTTTGCGTGCACAGCCGCCCAGACCAGTGGGTGCGCCGGCGGAGTGGTTTTTGCACGCTTGAGGCACGCCGCCCCTGCCTCACGTGAAGGAGCCCGACATGAGTGCGCAGACCTTTCTGGTTGCCCAGCCGGCACCGCCGGTCCTACCGAACAATCCGGTTCGCCCGCCCACCACGACTTCGCCTCCCGCCCCGTCCCAGACCGGCTCGCCGGATTCGCCGAGCCTCTACGGTCCACCGGGGTGGACGGTGCGCATCGGCCTGTGGCGCCTGCTTGAGCCCTGGCTCGACACCCCGCGCTGCCTGCCGGGGGAGACGCCACTGCGGCTGGATGCTCTGGGCGCCCCGCTGAGCGACTACGTGCCCTTCCGTGGGATGGACGCCGCCACAGCGGCCGACCTGCTCCTGCGGCTGCCGGCTGCGGCACTGAGTGACCGCCAGAACCTCGCCCCGAGCCTCAAGACGTTGCTGACCGCCTGCGCCGGAGCGGACGGGCAGGTGCGCCTGTCCGGTTACGGCATCGGTCCCCAGCGAGAGGACGAGCGTCTGAGCGTCGAGGCTCTATGGGTCGCCGACGCCGACCTGCAGGGCTACGAGGTCCTCGCCGAGCACAGCCGGGCCTGCCAGTGCTCCGCGCTGTGGGAGCGGGTCAAGGAGCGTTACGAGCTCGACGCCAGGTGCGTCCCTGACGACATCGTGCGCACCCGGCCAGAGTGGGCCGGCGGCGGGGTCGGCTGGTGGATGTGGTGGGACTGATAGGTCCGTTGCGGCGGGCAGGACCGGCGGGCCCGTACGATGGCGCGCGTGATCAATGTCCAGGACCTCACCATGCGTATCGGTGCCCGCCAGCTCGTCGCTCACGCCGGCTTCCGGGTCGACAAGGGGATGCGCATCGGCCTCGTGGGCCGCAACGGCGCCGGCAAGACCACCATGACCAAGCTGCTCGCCGCCGCCTCCGTGGCCCAGGGAGCCGGCCGCGCCGTCAACGACGCCGATGAGCGCCACGGGCTGGAGGCCGTCGAGCACGAGGGCACGATCACCTGCACCAGCTCGGTGGGCTACCTGCCTCAGGACACCAAGGTCGGGGACCTTGGCGAGATCGCCCGGGACCGGATCCTCTCGGCCCGTGGCATCGACGCGCTCCTGGCCCGCATCCGCAAGGCCGAGGAGCGCATCGCCGTCACCGAGGGTGAGGCTCAGGCCAAGGCCCTGGACCGCTACACGCGCCTGGACCACGAGTTCACCATGGCCGGCGGCTACGCCGCCGCCTCCGAGGCCGCCCGCATCAGCGCCGCCCTGGGCCTGCCCGACCGCGTCCTCGACCAGCCCATCGGCACGCTCTCAGGCGGCCAGCGCCGTCGGGTCGAGCTCTCCCGGGTCCTGTTCCAGCAGCCCGACACGCTTCTGCTCGACGAGCCCACCAACCACCTGGACCACGACTCGATCCTGTGGCTGCGCGACCACCTGCGCACCTACGCCGGTGGCTTCATCGTCATCAGCCACGACGTCGAGCTCCTGCGCGACACCGTCAACCAGGTCATGTACCTCGACGCCGGCCGCGGGGTCCTCGACGTCTACCACCTGGGCTGGGACGCCTACCTCAAGCAGCGCGCCGACGACGAGCACCGGCGCCGTCGAGAGCGCGCCAACGCCGAGAAGAAGGCCGCCGCCCTGCGCGCCCAGGGGGAGAAGATGCGGGCCAAGGCCACCAAGGCCGTGGCCGCCCAGCAGATGCTCAAGCGGGCCGAGCGCCTCATGGCCGACCTGGAGGACGAGGCCGCCGTGGAGAAGGTCGCCCACCTGCGCTTCCCCGACCCGGCCCCCTGCGGCAAGACCCCGCTGCGGGCCGCCGGACTGTCCAAGGCCTACGGCTCCCTGGAGGTCTTCGCCGGCGTGGACCTGGCCATCGACCGCGGCAGCCGGGTTGTGGTCCTGGGCCTCAACGGCGCCGGCAAGACCACGCTCCTGCGCCTGCTCGGCGGGGTGGAGGAGCCCGACTCCGGCGAGGTCATCCCCGGCCACGGTCTCAAGATCGGCTACTACGCCCAGGAGCACGAGACCATCGACACCGAGGCGACCGTCGTGGAGAACCTGCGCCGCGCCGCCCCCGGCATGGACGACACCCAGGTGCGCAGCGTCCTGGGCTCCTTCCTCTTCTCGGGCTCGGACGCCGACAAGCCCGCCCGGGTCCTCTCCGGCGGGGAGAAGACCCGTCTGGCCCTGGCCATGCTCGTGGTCTCCAGGGCCAACGTCCTCCTGCTCGATGAGCCCACGAACAACCTCGACCCGGCCAGCCGCGAGGAGATCCTCGGGGCGCTGGGCACCTTCGCCGGCGCCGTCGTCCTGGTCACCCACGATGAGGGCGCCGTTGAGGCCCTGAACCCCGACCGGGTCCTCCTGCTGCCCGACGGCGACGAGGACCTGTGGGGGCCGGAGTACCTCGAGCTGGTGGCCCTCGCCTGAGGGCGAGGCCGTCACATCCCACCCGGCCCGGGGGCGATGCCGTCGAACACAGTGAGTCCCCTCACCCCGGCTCCGGTGTGGGGACCGCGTAGGGTTGTCACCAGGAACAAGGCATCCGGATGGAGTGTTGGCTCCAACGGATCCTTACGGCTCTCGTCAGGAGAGCCGCCGCAGGACCTTCAGCGGCGCCACACGGAGCGCCGCAGACACACGTAGGCATACGAGACCAGGAGATGACCATGGCAGAGACCGCCCTGACCGACACCACTGACACCGAGACCCCTGAGCACGAGGTCATCCTCACCGAGACCGCCGCGGCGAAGGTCGCCAACCTCCTGGCCCAGGAGGGTCGCGACGACCTGCGCCTGCGCGTGGCCGTCCAGCCCGGAGGCTGCTCCGGCCTGGTCTACCAGCTCTATTTCGACGAGCGTCTCCTGGACGGCGACGCCGTGCGCGCCTTCCCCACGGGCAGTGACGAGATGGCTAGCGTCGAGGTGGTCGTCGACCGCATGAGCGTGCCCTACCTGTCCGGCGCCACCATCGACTTCGCCGACACCATCGAGAAGCAGGGCTTCACCATCGACAACCCCAACGCCGCCGGAAGCTGCGCCTGCGGCGAGTCCTTCCACTGATCCCTCCCGCGCAGGCCCTCCCTCACGCAAGGAGCTCATGTGCGCCGCACATCCCTGACCCTGACGGCCCTGGCTGCGGCCGCCTGCCTCGCGCTGGCCGGCTGCTCAGGGTCCTCCAAGAACACGTCTGCCACGCCGTCGGCACAGGTATCCCCGACCCTGACCCCCTCGATCATCAACTGCGCTCAGGAGGCCGGCACCATCGAGACCGACTCCGAGGCGCTTCCGGCAATCGCCGGCGATGCGGGGGCCGAGCCGACCGTCACCTGGAGTGAGGGGAAGCAGGCGCCTGCCAACCTCGTCTCCAAGACGCTCACCGCCGCGGAAGGTCCGGCGGTGACTTCGGGCGACATCATCACCGCCAACTACGTGGGCTGGAAATGGGGTTCAACGGAGGCCTTCGACTCCTCCTTCAAGAAGGGCTCCCCGATCTCCTTCGGCCTGACCGGGGTCATCCCCGGATGGACCTGCGGTCTATCCGGACACAAGGTCGGCGAGCGTGTCCTGCTGTCCATCCCGGGCAAGCTCGGGTACGGCGAGACCGCCGATCCGGCTCGTCCGAACTCGCCGACCGGCCCCCTCGTCTTCGTCGTCGACATCACCGGCCGCATCACGGGCGATGAGCTGACTCCGGCCACCAAGGACGCCACGATCGACTCCGCGGCGGTCAAGAAGCTCGCTGATCGCGGGGTGACGCTTTCCGGGGACCTGGGCGCCCCCGCGGCCGCTCTCGCGAGCCCTCAGGCTGAGGAGCCGCTGCAGCCGGAGGTCGTCGTCGTCGCTCGCGGCAAGGGCGAGGCGATCAAGGAGACCGACACGGTGGCCGTGCAGATGTCCCGCACCTCGTGGGACGGAACGACGCGGAGCTCGACCTGGGAGGATCACGCCCCCAGCGCCATGTCGGCCGCACAGATCCGTGCGGCCGGGGTACCAGTGGGCTCCAGGATCGTGCTGCTGGCCCCCGGTAACTCCAACGGAGGGCAGCGTCAGTCGGCCTACATCTTCGTGATGGACCTCGAGAAGGTCATCTGAGCGGAGAGCTGCTCAGGCAGCCACTCGATACAGCTGTGGCCCGCACCCCGGTCAGGGGCGCGGGCCACAAGTCTGTGCGGCGTGCTGCCAGGGCTCGGCGTCAGCGAACGATGAGGCCCTGGGTCTTGGCGACGGCGTCGGCCAGGCGCTCGGAGACGTCCTGCCAGTTGGCGATGTTCCAGACGGCCTTGACGTAGTCGGCCTTGACGTTGAGGTAGTCGAGGTAGAAGGCGTGCTCCCACATGTCCACCATGAACAGCGGGATGGTGCCCACGGGCACGTTGCCCTGCTGGTCGAAGAGCTGGAAGGTGACGAGCTTTCCGGAGAGGGAGTCGTAGGCGAGCACGGCCCAGCCCGAGCCCTGGATGCCCATGGCGGTGGCGGTGAACTGCGCCTGGAACTTCTCGAAGGAGCCGAAGGAGTCCTTGATGGCCTCTGCGAGCTCGCCCTCGGGCTGGCCTCCGCCATTGGGGGAGAGGTTCTTCCAGAAGATGGAGTGGTTGGTGTGGCCGCCCAGGTTGAAGGCGAGGTTCTTCTCCCACAGGTTGATGGCGGCCAGGTCGCCGGCCTCACGGGCGGCGGCCAGGGCCTCCAGGGCGGCGTTGGCGCCGGCGACGTAGGCGGCGTGGTGCTTGTCGTGGTGGAGCTCCATGATCTTGCCGGAGATGTGGGGCTCCAGGGCGGCGTAGTCGTAGGGGAGCTCGGGAAGGGTGTACACGGCCATCAAGGACTGCCTTTCGGTGGGTGAGGTGGCTTCAGTCCCGCCTCAGCAGGGCTCGTTAGGACTGAAGTCCTGAACATGGCTTATGCTAGACGTGGGGCCGGAAGAGGGATAGTGAGCCGCCTTGTGATTACACTGACCGCGGAAACACTGCCGTCCGTACCCGTCCACGAAGGATCCGATATGACCGACCAGGCTGCTTCCGCCCGCCTCGAGCTTCTCGTCTTCTCCGACGACGCCACCGTGCGTCGGGAGGTCATCGACGGTGTCGGACGCCGACCTGCCAAGGGCCTGCCGCTGGTGAGCTGGACCGAGGCGGCCACCGCCGAGGGCGTGCGCATGGCCATCAAGGACCGCGAGAAGAAGGACCAGCCGCCCTTCGACGCACTGGTCCTGGACGCCGAGGCCAAGAAGCTCGGCGGCATGGGGCTGGCCCACGAGCTGTTCACCGAGCTCGAGGAGCGCCCCGCCGTCGTCCTGCTGACCGCCCGCCCCCAGGACGACTGGCTGGCCGCCTGGGCCAAGGCGGAGGTCGTCGTGCCCCGCCCCCTGGACCCGCTGAGCCTCCAGGAGGGTGTCGCCAAGGCCCTCACCGCCCGCCGCGGCACCGTCACCCCCGCCGGCTGAGCTCGGCTCCACCCTTCCGGCCAGGCGCCGGAGAGGACCTGAGCCGTCTGGCCGTGGGCCGCTCGCCTTCGTTTCGCATGCATTGAAGCGGCCTTCTACACCGCGCGGCAGGAGATGCTGCCGTGGTCGCGTGCACCGGTGACCCTGCGGTGCTCCACGTCCAGGACGTTGAATCCGCTGCGCTCCAGAAGCGAGGCCAGCTCCTGCGGGGGCCAGTAGTAGGCCGGGGCGACCGCGTGGGGGAACTCCTCGACCCGGTCCCCGGCGAAGAACCCGATGAGCAGGCTCCCCTGCGGCTTGAGGCTGCCTCCCAGGGACGTCAGCGTTCCGGGCAGATCCTGAGGCGGGATGTGAATGAGGGAGTACCAGGCCAGGACAGCGCCGTAGACGCTCGCGGGCAGAGTGTCGGAGGAACCCTGCCGATAGGTGACATGCGGGTGCTGATCGCGGGCGATCTCGATGAAGCTCTCGACCGGGTCCACCCCCTCGACCTCCAGGCCCAGGTCATGAAGGTAGGCGGTCCAGTGCCCCGGCCCGCACCCCAGATCAACGATCCGCCCCTGTACCCCTCGCGCCCATCGGGCGATGAGCCGCCTGTCCTCTTCCGCCGTCACCGCCATGTGGCCAAGCGCCTGTGCGTACTCCTCGGCACGAGCGGTGTACGCCGACCACACATCACTGGAGCTCATCGCGCCGAGCCTACAAGGAGCCGAGCCCTCAATCCTCCGAGGCCAGGACCTTGCGATGGCGGGCAGCCGCCCCGATCGGCCACGTGAGCACGGTGGGGTCGCCGTCGACCTCCACGATGCGGGCGCCCTCCTCCAGGACCCAGTCGGCCAGCAGATTCGTCTCCTCAATGCTTGCGACCTCACCGACGCGGCCCGGCCTCTCAACGACCCGGGCGCTGGCGCGCAGCAGCTCGACGGCGGGACGCGGGTCGGCCCCCGGAGCGGTCGTCATGGAGCCGGCCAGCACGCCCCAGCGCACCACCACCAGCTCCCAGCCTCCGACCTCGCGCCTCCTGGCCGCCATGAGATGCGGGCAGGTCAGCAGGGGCCGTACCCGCTCGGCTCGGGCCACCGCGCGCAGCAGGCAGCGCAGGCGCCCCGTCCAGGTTCCGGCCTCCTCGTAACGCTCGGCCCGGGACAGTGCCGCGATGCGCTCCAGCAGGGGAGTGGCCACCAGGTCGACCTCCCCCGACAGGCAGGCCAGCACCTCGGCCGGCTCCGCCGGGACGTCGTCGCGGCGCACCCGGCGCAGCTCGTGGCCGTCCCAGCGGCGCAG